>NZ_JBIVXJ010000001.1:125213-346982 GCF_044769185.1 Pseudomonas sp. NPDC090592 | reverse complement strand
TAAGAAACCCTAAACTTGGCTCAGCAATCTCAAATGACTATGTGATTTCTCGCATGGCCACTTGTGATGCTGATAGTCTTTTTGACTATCAGTCCGTACTCACAAGCACCCACACGAATTGCTTGATTCAATTTGTTAAAGAGCGTTTGGTTAAGAGCTTTTCGTCTCAACCGAGGCGCGCATTCTACGCTTTCCTCAGAGCCTGTCAAGCGTTTATTTTGAAGTTTTTTGCGAGAAACTCGTTTAGCTTCAAACACTTGGCTCGCTGCGATCTCTCGTAGCGGGAGGCGAATCATACAGCGTTTAGAAGCGCTGTCAACCACCATCTTAACCGCTTGCGATCATTCGATCGTAGCCCTTTCAGCACCTTCCGAATCGGCTAACTCGTTGAATCTCAAGGAGTTTGTCGTTCCGTTGTCGCTGGAAGTGGGGCGCATTATAAGGGGATTCGGAGGGGCGTCAACCTTTAATTTCATTTAGTTGAAATATTCCAGTCGAAAACCGTATCAAGGCCGGCAAGTGCCTGCCACAACACATTCAGCGCCTGTGAGATCGAGCGCCGCCCGCGCGGCGCTTCGCGGGGCAAGCCCGCTCCCACATTTGTTGCAACGTGCCGGAACTGTCAGGCCATAGCCGCCTGCCTTGTTGGACCGACTCGATTTCTCGGCTGGCGCATACGCCGCCTCGCTTGTCTCGAGACATGCGCCAAGGCGGGCAACGCCGCCTCTACAGACATGGCCACGTTGCAGCAAATGTGGGAGCGGGCTTGCCCCGCGAAGCGCCGCGCGGGCGGCGCTCGATCTCACTGGCGCTGCAAAGGTTGTGGCGGACCCCCCTCGAACCCAACACCATCTATAGACACACCCATCGCCAGCCTTCAGACCCACCACAGCAACAACCAAACCCAAAAACAAAGCGGGGAGGCCCACCGGCCTCCCCGCTTCTATATAGCTACACCGTTAGGCGATCACTCGGCCTTCAGGGTCACCCGGCCAAACGACTTCTTACCTGCCTGGCATACATGGGTAGCACCGAGCGCAAACATGAAGTCCTTGTCGACCACCGCACCATCAACCTTCACCGCACCGGCACCCAGCAGGTCCCGCGCCTGCGCCGAGTTCTTCACCAGGCCAGCCCGGTTGAGCACAGCAGCAATCGGCAGGTCTTCCGCCGCACCCACCTCGATCTCCGGCAGGTCTTCCGGCAGTTCGCCTTCCTTCATGCGGTTACCCGCTGCACGGTGAGCGTTGGCCGCAGCCTCTTCACCGTGGAAGCGCGCAACAATCTCCTCCGCCAGCTTGATCTTGATGTCACGAGGGTTGGCACCATTGGCGACATCGGCACGGAACTGCTCGATCTCATCCATCGAACGGAAGCTCAGCAGCTCGAAGTAACGCCACATCAAGGTATCCGGGATCGACACCAGCTTGCTGTACATCACACCGGGCGCTTCCTGGATACCCACATAGTTGCCCAACGACTTGGACATCTTCTTCACGCCATCAAGCCCTTCAAGCAGCGGCATGGTGACGATGTTCTGCGCTTCCTGGCCGTAGGCGCGCTGCAGTTCCCGCCCCATCAGCAGGTTGAACTTCTGGTCGGTGCCACCCAGCTCGACGTCCGCCTTCAGCGCTACCGAGTCATAACCCTGGACCAACGGGTAGAGGAACTCGTGAATGGCGATCGGCTGGTTGGTGGTGTAACGCTTGTCAAAGTCGTCGCGCTCAAGCATGCGAGCCACGGTGTACTGCGACGCCAGACGGATGAAGTCGGCCGGGGTCAGCGTGTCCATCCAGGTGGAGTTGAACGCAACCTCGGTCTTGGCCGGGTCTAGAATTTTGAACACCTGCTGCTTGTAGGTCTCGGCGTTATCCAGCACCTGCTCACGGGTCAGCGGCGGGCGCGTGGCGCTCTTGCCACTCGGGTCACCGATCATGCCGGTAAAGTCACCGATCAGGAAGATGACCTGGTGCCCCAACTCCTGGAACTGGCGCAGCTTGTTGATCAGCACCGTGTGGCCAAGGTGCAGGTCTGGCGCAGTCGGGTCGAAGCCGGCCTTGATGCGCAGAGGCTGGCCGCGCTTGAGCTTCTCCACCAGTTCCGACTCGACCAGTACTTCTTCCGCGCCGCGCTTTATAAGCGCCAGCTGCTCTTCAACCGACTTCATAGACAAACCCGCAAGGCTCAGATTCAGGGGGAGCCAACCATACAAGATCGGCCGTCAAATACAAGTTTCGCAAAGGAATGTGACCCGGACACAGGCTTGCGGCGTCTACGCGCCCTTGCGTGAAAATGGATTTGGTTATATTTTATACAGTTATTTCATCTTCATCATGTCATTCATCTTTTCCATTTCACTTTTTTCAAAGTCACCTTGCCCATGACCAACGAACCGCCTAAAGCGCCCCCGCTTTATCCGAAAAGCCATCTGTTGGCCGCCAGCGGCATCGCCGCCCTGCTCAGCCTTGCTCTGCTGGTATTTCCATCCAGCGAAGTGGAAGCCAAGAAAACCACCCTCAACCTCGAGCTGGAGAGCCCTGCCGAGCAGTTGAAAGACGAATCCCGCGCTGCCCCCCTGGTGCAGGCCGAGGGCGAGCAAGGCTCGCCGTTCGCCCAGATCGAAGAGGCAGCCCCCGAGACCCAGAAAGCCGAACAGCAAGCCCCTGCGGTCGACCCCGTCGCCGAGGCTGCCAAACAGCCTGGCCACCGCGAAGTTACCGTCGCCCGTGGCGATACACTGTCCACGCTGTTCGCCAAGGTTGGCCTGCCGGCCAATGCAGTGCATGACCTGCTGGCGAGTAACAAGCAGGCCAAGCAGTTCAGCCAGCTCAAGCACGGCCAGGTGCTGCAGTTCGAACTCGACAAAGACGGCCAACTGGCCAGCCTGCACAGCAAGGTCAGCAACCTCGAAACCATTCGTCTGACCAAGTCTGCCAAGGGCTACACCTTCAACCGTGAGATCAGCAAGCCGGTGGTACGCGCCGCCTATGCACACGGCGTGATCAAAAGCTCGCTATCTGCCTCGGCCCAGCGCGCCGGCCTGCCCCACAGCTTGACCATGGACATGGCACGTGTGCTGGGCTACGACATCGACTTCGCCCAGGATATTCGCCCAGGCGATGAGTTTGATGTGGTCTACGAGCAGAAGATGATGGACGGCAAGGTGGTCGGCACCGGCAACATCCTGTCTGCCCGCTTCACCAACCGCGGCAAGACCTACACCGCCGTGCGCTACACCAACAAACAGGGCAATACCACCTACTACACCGCCGATGGCAACAGCCTGCGCAAGGCCTTCATCCGCACCCCGGTAGACTTCGCGCGTATCAGTTCGCGTTTCTCCGCAGGCCGCAAGCACCCGATCCTGAACAAGATCCGCGCCCATAAGGGCGTCGACTACGCCGCCCCACGCGGTACGCCAATCAAGGCTGCCGGTGACGGCCGCATCGAGCTGGCCGGGCGCCGTGGCGGCTATGGCAATACCGTGATCATCCAGCATGGCAACCGTTACAAGACGCTGTACGGCCACATGCAGGGCTTTGCCAAGGGCATCAAGACTGGCGGCACCGTGAAGCAGGGCCAGATCATTGGCTACATCGGCACCACGGGCCTGTCCACCGGGCCTCACCTGCATTACGAGTTCCAGGTCAATGGCGTACATGTCGACCCACTGAGCCAGAAGGTTCCAATGGCCGACCCGATCGCCAAGAACGAGCGCCAGCGCTTCCTGCAGCAGAGCCAGCCCTTGATCGCCCGCATGGATCAGGAAAAGGCCACCCTGCTCGCAGCGAACAAGCGCTAAGCCCATGGCGCTTTACCTGGGCGTGATGTCCGGCACCAGCCTCGATGGCCTGGACATTGCCTTGATCGAACAAGGCGAGCAGCTTGAGCTGCTCGCCACCCACTACCTGCCCATGCCCGGTGACCTGCGTCAGGAACTGCTCGCCCTGTGCAGCAGCGGCCCCGACGAGGTGGCGCGTGCGGCGCTGGCGGAAAACCGCTGGGCCAGCCTGGCCGGCGAAGGTATCCGCCAACTGCTGGCCCGTCAGGGCCTGCAGGCCGATGCCATCCGTGCCATCGGTAGCCACGGCCAGACCATCCGCCATGAACCCGCTCGCGGTTTTACCGTGCAGATCGGTAACCCGGCGCTGCTCGCCGAGCTTACCGGCATCAGCGTGGTTGCCGACTTCCGGCGGCGTGATGTGGCCGCCGGTGGCCAAGGCGCGCCGCTGGTGCCGGCTTTCCACGAAACCCTGTTCGGCCACCTCGGCCAGCGCCTGGCAGTCTTGAACGTAGGCGGTTTCAGCAACCTCAGCCTGATCGAGCAGGACGAGCCGGTGCACGGTTTCGACTGCGGCCCCGGTAACGTGTTGCTGGACGCCTGGATCGAGCGCAAGCGCGGCCAGGCCTATGATGCCGACGGCGCCTGGGCCGCGTCTGGCGTGGTGCAGGCCGACTTGCTCAGCGCATTGCTGGCCGACCCGTTCTTCGCCGGCAGCGGCCCCAAGAGCACAGGCCGCGAGGTGTTCAACCTGCCTTGGCTGGATGGCCACCTGGCCCGCCTGCCTGCCTACCGCGACGAGGATGTACAGGCGACACTATTGGAACTGACCGCTCGCAGCATCATCGATTCGCTGGTCAAAGCCCAACAGGGCACGCAAGCACTGCTGGTATGTGGTGGCGGCGCACGCAACGGTGCCCTGATGACCCGTCTCGGCCAGTTGTTGCCCGGAGCCCGCGTCACCGGCACTGGCGCCCATGGCGTTGACCCGGATTGGGTAGAGGCCATGGCGTTCGCCTGGCTGGCCCACTGCTGCCTGGAGGGCATCGCCGCCAACCGGCCCAGTGTCACGGCCGCCAAAGGCCTGCGCGTACTGGGCGCAATCTACCCGGCGTAACCGCTACGCCAGAACGCAAAACGCCGCGCAATTGCGCGGCGTTTTCGTATGGCCAGGCCTCAGATCGAGAACGAAGACCCGCAACCGCAGGTAGTGGCGGCATTCGGGTTCTTGATCACGAAACGCGAGCCTTCCAGGCCTTCCTGGTAGTCCACTTCAGCACCGGCCAGGTACTGGAAGCTCATGGGGTCGACCACCAGCGATACGCCTTCACGCTCGACGATGGTGTCGTCTTCGGCCACATCCTCATCGAAGGTGAAGCCGTACTGGAAGCCCGAGCAACCACCACCGGTCACGAACACCCGCAGTTTCAGACGTTCATTGCCTTCCTCGTTGACCAGGTTTTTCACTTTCTGGGCTGCCCCATGGGTGAATTCCAGGCCGGTAGGGGTGAAGGTTTCGACGCTCATGTTGATTCTCCCGGCGCGGTAGCCGCCTTAAAACTCGATGACGCGCATTATCCGCTTCTCCGAGAAAATTGGTCAACAATACGTAAGCCGCAAGTGACAAGCTACAAGCCTCAAGCTGAACACGACTCGCTCGCTTGCGGCTTGCAGCTTGAAACTTGCGGCGGCTGTCAAGGCAGCAGGCCAGCATGGGACAGCCCCATGCGCTCGTCCAGGCCGAACAGGATGTTCAGGTTCTGTACCGCCTGGCCCGACGCACCCTTGACCAGGTTGTCGATCACCGACAGCACCACCACCAGGTCACCACCCTGCGGGCGATGAACAGCAATGCGGCAGACGTTGGCGCCGCGCACGCTACGGGTTTCGGGGTGGCTGCCCGCTGGCATCACGTCGACGAACGGCTCATCGGCGTAACGCTTCTCGAACAGCGCCTGCAGGTCAACCGAGGTGTCGACGACATTCGCGTACAAGGTGGCATGGATACCGCGGATCATCGGCGTCAGGTGCGGCACGAAGGTCAGGCCGATGTCCTTGCCAGCAGCCAGGCGCAGGCCCTGGCTGATTTCAGGCAGGTGGCGATGGCCCTTGACCGCATAGGCCTTCATGCTTTCACCGGCCTCGCAGAACAGCGAACCCACTGCTGCACCACGGCCAGCGCCGCTGACACCCGACTTGCAGTCGGCAATCAGGCGCGACGGGTCGGCCAGGCCCGCTTCCAGCAGCGGCAAGAAGCCCAACTGGGTTGCGGTCGGGTAGCAACCCGGCACAGCAATCAGGCGGGCCTGGCGGATTTTCTCGCGGTTGACTTCAGGCAGGCCATATACCGCATCCTTGAGCAGTTCTGGCGCACCGTGCGGCTGGCCGTACCACTTGCCCCACTCGGTGGCATCCTGCAAGCGGAAGTCGGCCGACAGGTCGATCACCTTGGTGCCGGCCGCCAGCAGCTCGCCGGCAAGGGCATGGGCAACACCGTGCGGGGTGGCAAAAAACACCACATCACAGGCAGCCAGGGCCTTGCTGTCCGGCACGCTGAACGCCAGCCCGTCATAGTGGCCGCGCAGGTTCGGGTACATGTCCGCCACCGCCACGCCCGCCTCGGAGCGCGAAGTGATGACCGCCACTTCGGCCTGTGGATGCTGTGCCAGCAGACGCAACAGTTCGACGCCGGTGTAACCCGTGCCGCCGACGATACCGACCTTGATCATAACGCTTGCCCCTTATCAACGAGCCGTCTGGAAAGCGCACGATAATAGGGGCGCAAGGCGCCTGTAACAACTCTTCGGGTGACCCTTCGGCCGCTTGGCCACTACTATCTGACGACCGTGAATACCTGAAGGAACTCCCTCAATGCTTTACCTATGGATCAAAGCGCTGCATATCGTCAGCGTGGTCTGCTGGTTCGCCGGCCTTTTCTACCTGCCCCGGCTGTTCGTCTACCACGTCCAGAGCCAGGACAGCATCAGCCAGGACCGCTTCGTGACCATGGAGCGCAAGCTGTACCGCGGCATCATGAACCCGGCGATGATTGCCACCTACGTGTTCGGTGCGTGGATGCTCTACCTCACCCCCGGCTGGCTGAGCCAGGGCTGGCTGCATGCCAAGCTGACACTTGTCATCCTGCTGACCGGCTACCATCACGTGTGCGGCGCCCAGCGCAAACGCTTCGCCAGCGGCACCAACACCCGCAGCCACGTCTACTATCGATGGTTCAACGAAGTGCCCGTGCTGTTCCTGCTGGGTATCGTAATTCTGGTGGTGGTCAAACCGTTCTGACATAGCCACCCGTTCAAGGAGCCTTGCCATGTCGCTACCCGCCTCGCTCGAACAACGCCTGCGTCTGCCCGTGGTTGCCGCACCGATGTTCCTGATTTCCAACCCTCAACTGGTGCTGGCCTGTTGCGCCAGCGGCGTGGTGGGCAGTTTCCCGGCCCTGAACCAGCGCGACAGTGCCGGCTTCAAGGCCTGGCTGGAAGAGATCGAGGCGGGGCTTGCACAACTGCAGGCGCCGGCGCCCTACGCGGTCAACCTGATCGTGCACCCGACCAACCCGCGCCTGCAGGCCGACCTGGCGCTGTGCGTGGAACACCGCGTGCCACTCGTGATCACCAGCCTGGGCGCAGTGAAGGAAGTGGTCGATGCCGTGCACAGTTACGGTGGGCTGGTGTTTCACGATGTCACCACCCGCCGGCATGCCGAGAAGGCCGCCGAAGCGGGTGTCGACGGGCTGATTGCCGTCGCCGCTGGCGCGGGAGGCCATGCCGGTACCTGGAGCCCGTTCGCCCTGGTCGCGGAGATACGCCAGTTCTTCGATAAAACCCTGCTGCTGGCCGGCTGCCTCAACCACGGCCACGAAATCCTGGCCGCGCAAGTGCTAGGTGCGGACCTGGCGTACATGGGCACACGCTTCATTGCCACCGCAGAAAGCCGGGCCCAGGATGCCTACAAGCAGATGCTGCTCGATGCCCATGCTGCCGATATCATCCACACCCCGGCAGTGTCCGGCATCCCCGCCAGCTTCCTGCGCCCGAGCCTGGAACAGGCCGGCTACGACATGAACGCCCTGAGGGGCGGCCACGAACCAGGCAAGCTCAAGCCGATCGACGAAGAAGCCAAAGCCTGGAAGACCGTATGGTCGGCGGGCCAGGGCGTCGGCGAAATCCATGACATGCCCAGCGCCAGTGCATTGATCGAGCGGCTCCAAAAAGAGTACCGAGAAGCCCTGGAGCGCTGCCAGGCCCTGCACGCCCGCACCTTGTAGCAAAAGGCAACACCTTGCCCGGCCAAGCTGTACACTAGGCGCCCTCTTCCGCCCCCAGGAGCCTTGCATGACCCGTTACGCCATGATTACTGGTGCTTCCAGCGGCCTGGGCCTGGCCCTGGCGGAAGCCCTGGCACGGCGCGGGCGCAACCTGATCCTGGTGGCACGCCAGCGTGAAACGCTGGAACCGGTGGCCATCGAACTGACCCAACGCTTTGGTGTAGAGGTGCTGTTCCGCGCCTGCGACCTCAGCCAGCCGTTACGCCTGTCTGGCTTCGTGCTGGAGCTGGAAGAAGGCGAACGGCGGATCGACCTGCTGGTGAACTGTGCCGGCTTGCGTACCTACGGGCCGTTCCTGGCCCATGAGTGGGCCGACGAGCAGGACCTGCTGGAGGTCAACGTTCTGGCCCTGAGCCGCCTGTGCCACGCCATCGGCAACCTGATGGCCGTGCAGGGCGGGGGGCAGATCCTCAACGTCGCAGGCCTGGCCGGGGTCGCACCTGGCCCCTGGATGGCAGCCTATGCTGCCAGCAAGGCGTACGTACTGAGTTTTTCCCAGGCCCTGCGCGAAGAGCTCAAGCGCGCCGGCATCAAGGTTTCGGTGCTGTGCCCCGGCCCGGTCCGCTCATCGCGCCGGCGTATTGCGCGGCTCGATGGCAAGCCCCGCTGCCTCAGCCCCGAGGAAGTGGCACTGTATACCGTGCGCGCCCTGGACAAGAACCGCGCGCTGATCATGCCTGGCCGGCGCAACCGCTGGCTGGCGTTCGCCCCGCGCCTGCTGCCTCGCTGGCTGGTGCGCAAGCTGGCCGGGGCAATCCATCGCCGCTATTGCCCGGCTGGCATGGAATAGCCTCTGGGCGAGCGGCGCCTGGCTGAGTACACTCGGCCCGACCCTCACCATGGAGCAAGTGCTGTGGACGATCTATTCCTCAAAATCATCAACCGGGAAATCCCGGCGGATATCATCTATGAAGACGACCAGATCCTGGCCTTCAAGGACATTGCACCCGCGGCACCGGTACATTTTCTGGTCATCCCGAAAAAGCACATCCGTACGCTCAATGACCTGACCGAAGAAGACAAGGCCCTGGCTGGCCACATCTTGTTCACCGCCCAGCGCCTGGCCGTCGAGCAAGGCTGCGAGGAAGGTTTCCGCGTGGTCATGAACTGCAACCCGAAAGGCGGCCAGACCGTCTACCACATCCATATGCACGTGCTTGGCCAGCGCCAGATGAACTGGCCACCGGGCTGATCCACGGCAAGCGACCCTGCCGCTATTGCGGTAAACTGTCGGGCACATTCTTGCGGAGGTGCCCGATGGCTACCGAACGTCACTACTCGCCGCTCGACCGCTTGTTGCTGCAGGCCGATACCGCCATGCGCACCTTGCTGCCCTTCAGCGGCCAACCCGCCCGGCCATCGCCGGCCATCGTCCAGCCGGACGTCGACCTCGACGAGCAGCAGACCCGCCACATCGCCGGGCTGATGCGCATCAACCACACCGGTGAAGTGTGCGCCCAGGCGCTGTACCAGGGCCAGGCCCTGACCGCCAAGCTGCCCGAAGTGCGCAAGGCCATGGAGCATGCTGCCGAGGAAGAAGTGGACCACCTGGCCTGGTGCGAGCAACGCATCCGCCAGCTGAACAGCCACCCGAGCGTGCTCAACCCCCTGTTCTACGGCATGTCATTCGGCATCGGCGCACTTGCCGGGCTGGTCAGCGACAAGGTCAGCCTGGGCTTCGTCGCCGCCACCGAGCATCAGGTGTGCAAGCACCTTGACGAGCATCTGGAGCAGATCCCGCACGAAGACGAAAAGTCCCGCGCCATTCTCGAGCAGATGCGCATCGACGAAGAGCAGCACGCCGAGTCTGCACTGGAAGCCGGCGGTTATCGCTTCCCGGCCCCGGTCCGCTTTGGCATGAGCTTGCTGGCCAAGGTCATGACCAAGAGCACCTACCGTATCTGAAGGCATCATCATGACGGACCGTTTCGACGCCAAGGACCTGGCGCGCGCCGTGCAAGCCGGTGTTCTCCAGCCGGACCAGGAACAGAGCCTGCTGGTATTCCTGCGCCAGCAACCGGCTACACGTGGCAGCTTCCAGCTGGCCCATGTCGCCTTCTATTTTGGCGCCATGCTGATCATGGCGGCCATGGGCTGGTTACTCACCGAAGCCTGGATGAGCATCGGTGACGGCGCGCTGCTGGTCATCGCCAGCCTCTATATCCTGCTGATCACCTTGTTTGCCCTCAACCTGCAGCGCCGTGCCCAGCCTGTTGCTGCCGGGGTGTTGGCGGCGGTGGCGGTCAGCATTGTGCCGCTGGCGGTGTTCGCCATCGAACGTTTGGCCGGCTGGTGGCCGCTAGACGACGCGCAAGCCAACTATCACCAGTACTACACCTACGTGCAGGGCGGCTGGCTGGCCATTGAAGCCGCCACGGTGCTGGCCGGTTTACTGATGCTGCGGCTGATCCCCTACCCGTTCGTCGTCATGCCGATAGCCGTGGCCCTGTGGTTCATGTCAATGGACCTGAGCGAATGGGTGTTCGGCTCGCCGTTCAGTTGGGAGCAGCGGCGCGAGGTTTCGCTGTGGTTCGGGCTAGGGATGCTGGTGGTGTTCCTGGTGGTGGACGGCCGCACGCGCGAGGACTACGCCCGCTGGGGTTACCTGGCCGGGCTGGCGGCATTCTGGGGCGGGTTGACGTTGGTGGACAGTGGCAGCGAGCTGGGCAAGGCCCTGTACTGCCTGATCAACATTGCGCTGATGGGTATGGCGGTGCTGCTGCGCCGGCCGGTTTTCATGGTGTTTGGTGCGCTGGGGGTGGCAGCTTACCTGGGGTATCTTTCGTACGACGTGTTTGCCGAATCGTTGCTGTTCCCGGTGGTGGTGACCTTGATCGGGCTGGGAGTTATCTGGCTGGGGCTGGTTTACCAGAAGCGGCGGGAGCGGTTGAGCCAGGTGATGCGTAGTTGCTTGCCAGAATGGCTGCGAGCGGCACTGCCGGCGCTTCGCAGCTGATATTGCCGGGGCCGCTTTGCGGCCCATCGCGACGCAAGGCCGGTCCTACAGGACGTACGCGCCCCCTGTAGGAACACCTTGTGTCGCGATGGGCTGCGAAGCAGCCCCAAAAATCGTTGCCTTAACCCAGTTCTACGATTTCATACCCATGGGTAATTTCGACCCCAGCGCGCTCAAGCATGATCGAAGCCGAGCAGTACTTCTCTGCCGACAACTCCACCGCACGCTTGACCTGGGCTTCTTTCAACCCACGCCCCTTCACCACGAAATTCATGTGAATCTTGGTATACACCTTCGGGTCTTCGCTGGCACGTTCGGCTTCCAGAAACGCTTCGCAACTCTCCACTGCCTGGCGCGACTTCTTCAGGATGCTCACCACATCAAAGCTGCTGCAGCCACCCAGGCCCAACAGCAACATTTCCATCGGGCGAACACCCAGGTTGCGGCCGCCGGCCTCGGTCGGGCCGTCCATAACGACGACGTGGCCGCTCCCCGATTCGCCGAGGAACATGGCCTCACCGGCCCACTGGATACGCGCCTTCATCTACCCGCACTCCTGATTTTCGGAAAAGGGTGTCAGCTTAGACCTTGTACGGCTGTGGGAAAAGCGCGAGACGTGTCGGTTTAGTACCTAAACATCCTGTGGTGTCTGATAAGCTGGCGCCAAATGACTGGCGCCTGGCGCCGGCCAGCCTCTATAAAAAGCCTATGCGTCGTATCGAACAGGATTTCGTGATGGTTGCCTCCGCCCTACCTGCCAAGATCAAGAACATCGACAAATTGCTGGTGCATTGCCAGCGCCGCCGCTACACCGCCAAAAGCAACATCATCTGCGCTGGCGACCGGGCCGAAACACTGTCGTTCATCATCAAAGGTTCGGTAACCATCCTCATCGAGGATGACGAGGGCCATGAAATGATCATCGCCTATCTCAACCATGGCGATTTCTTTGGCGAGCTGGGGTTGTTCGAACCGGTTGAAGGCGAACAGCAACGCAGCGCCTGGGTACGAGCCAAGACCGAGTGCGAAGTAGCCGAAATCAGCTACGAGAAATTTCGTGAACTGGCCCGCCAGGACCCGGAAATCCTTTACGCCCTGGGCAGCCAGATGGCCCAGCGCCTGCGCAACACCACCCGCAAGGTCGGAGACCTGGCGTTTTTCGACGTTACCGGGCGGGTTGCCCGTTGCCTGCTGGAACTGTGCAAGCAGCCCGATGCCATGACCCATCCCGACGGCATGCAGATCAAGATCACTCGCCAGGAAATCGGCCGTATCGTCGGATGTTCCCGGGAGATGGTCGGCCGCGTCCTCAAAGACCTTGAAGAACGCAGCCTGGTACAGGTCAAGGGCAAGACCATGGTGGTCTACGGTACCCGCTAGTCCTTGGGCAGGTCCGCCAGCACCTTGGCGTAAGCCTGCGACAGGCGCTCGAACCAGGGCGCCTCGGGCGCCACTTCATGCAAGGCGATGTGCGCGTCGGCGCGGCAGCGTTGCTCAAGCTCGCAGCACTCATTGAAGCGGTTGACAGCCGCCACCATCGACTCACGCTCGTTGTCCAGCAACAACGCGCCGTGTACCAGCACTACCGGGCGCTTGCCGCCCAGCCCCTGGCGCCAGCGCTGGGCTGTGCCTACCAGCTTGCGGCCATTGAGGTTGACGTTGTAGCGGCCATCGCAAAAGGCCCCGTCGATTTCCCCCACCGACGCCACCCCGCCCCACTCGCGCAGCACATCGCACAGGGGCAGGCACAGGCGTTCGTAGGCGTTTTCAATACGGCCGTGATCGCCTTCGCTGCGTGGCGCGGCATAGACCAGTGCAACGTTCACGGTGGCATGCGATTGAGGTACCGGTTCACCGCCGGTTTCGCGCAGCAGCACTGGCCAACCGCTAATGGCCAGCTCCGAGCAGGCGGCTTCGAAGTTGTCCAGGCGGCTCATGCGCCGGGGCATGACCAGGGCATGGTCAGTGGGGCGCCAGAACAGCACGCCACTTTCGCGTTCGCCGCGGCACACGGCGGCGAGCAACTCCTGTTCGGCATGCAGGCCCTGTTCGACGGTCAGGGCCATGGGTTGATCGGTCATTGATCCACCTTTGATGTTATTTTCAAAGGCCTGTTCGCGGGCACGCCCGCTCCCACAGGTGCATCACAGGTCCACAAGGCAGTGACCATCCTGTGGGAGCGGGCGAGCCCGCGAAAGGGCCATGACAGGGATACAAAAAAGCCGGCAAGAACGCGGGCTTCATTTGATCAGTCCAGTTGCTGAACAGTCTTCTTCACCTGCTCGGGGAAGAACAACCGCTGCAACTCCAGCCCCGGCTGCTCGGCACGCATGAACGCCTCACCGACCAGGAACGAATAAACCTCGTTGATCGCCATCAGCTCCACATCGGCCCGGTTGAGAATACCGCTCTCGGTAATCGCCAGGCGATCACGCGGAATCCGTGGCAGCAGGTCGAGGGTGGTTTCCAGGCTGACCTCAAAGGTGTGAAGGTTACGGTTGTTCACCCCCACCAGCGGCGTATCCAGGGTTTTCAACGCGCGCTCCAGCTCATCGCCATCGTGCACTTCCACCAGCACATCCAGGCCGACATCCTTGGCCGTGGCGGCCAGTTCGGCCATCTTCACGTCATCCAGTGCCGACACGATCAACAGCACGCAGTCCGCGCCCAAAGCCCGGGCTTCGACGATCTGGTAGGGGTCGACCATGAAGTCCTTGCGGATCACCGGCAGCGACACCGCCGCGCGGGCCTGTTGCAGGTATTCATCGGCCCCCTGGAAGTAATCGACATCGGTCAGCACCGACAGGCAGGTAGCACCGCCCTTCTCGTAGCTGACAGCGATTTCCGCCGGCACGAAGTGCTCACGGATCACGCCCTTGCTCGGCGAGGCCTTCTTGATTTCGGCAATTACCGCTGGCTGCTTGCGCTTGGCCTGCTCGATCAGCGCGTTGGCGAAGCCACGTGGGGCATCGGCGGCCTTGGCCAGGCTTTCGAGCTCGGCAAGGCTCACGCGCGCGCTGCGCTCGGCCACTTCCTGGAACTTGCGGGCAATGATCCTTTCCAGCACCGTCGGCACACTCATGCTTCGTTCTCCACCTTGAATACTGCAGTAAAGGCACCCAGTTCCTGCAGCTTCTCCCAGGCCAGGCCGGTGTGCAGTACGTCGTGGGCCAATTCCACGCCCTGAGCCAGGGTCATGGCATGATCGGCAGCATAGAGCGCCGCGCCCGCGTTCAGCACGATCATTTCGGCGGCTTTCTGGCCGTTTTCGGTCTTGCGGCGGCCCAGTGCATCACGAATCAGATCCAGCGATGCTTGCGGGTTTTCGACGGCCAGGCCATGCAGGCTCTGGCTCTTCATGCCGAGGTCTTCGGGCTCTACCCAGTACTCGGTGATTTTGTCGTTCTTCAGTTCGGCAACGAAGGTGGGGGCTGCCAGGCTGAACTCATCCAGGCCATCTTTCGAATGCACCACCAGCACATGCTTGCTGCCCAGGCGTTGCAATACCTCGGCCAATGGGCGGCACAGGGCCTGGGCGAACACGCCGACCACCTGGTGCTTCACTCCAGCCGGATTCGTAAGCGGGCCGAGCATGTTGAACAGGGTACGCAAGCCCAGGTCACGACGCGGGCCGGCGGCATGTTTCATGGCGGAATGATGGCTTTGCGCGAACATGAAACCGATGCCCAGGCTATCAATGCAGCGGGCCACCTGAGTTGGCGTCAGGTTCAGGTAGATGCCGGCAGCTTCCAGCAAGTCGGCACTGCCGCTCTTGCCCGACACCGCGCGGTTGCCATGCTTGGCCACGGTGCAACCTGCGGCCGCCAGCACGAACGAAGAGGCAGTGGACACGTTGAAAATATTGGCGCCATCGCCGCCGGTGCCGACGATGTCGACCACACCATCGAGGCTTTCAAGTTCAACCTTGTCCGCCAGCTCACGCATCACGGAAACCGCACCGACAATTTCGTCGATGCTTTCGCTTTTCATGCGCATGCCCATGAGGAAGGCGCCGATCTGCGCCTCGCTGCACTGGCCGGTCATGATCTGGCGCATGACATCGCGCATTTCTTCGGTAGAAAGGTCCAGGTGGCCGACGATACGGCTCAACGCGCTCTTGATATCCATGTTCGATCCTTAGCGGCGGCCGCCGGTCTGCTTGAGGAAATTGGCGAACAGCTCGTGGCCCTGCTCGGTCAGGATCGACTCGGGGTGGAACTGCACCCCTTCGATATTCAGCGTTTTGTGGCGCAGGCCCATGATCTCGTCGACCGAACCGTCAGCATGGGCGGTCCAGGCGGTTACTTCCAGGCACTCGGGCAAGGTTTCGCGCTTGACCACCAGCGAGTGATAGCGGGTAACGGTCAGCGGGTTGTTGAGGCCGGTGAACACGCCCAGGTCGCGGTGGTGTACCGGGCTGGTCTTGCCGTGCATCACTTGGCGGGCACGCACCACGTCACCGCCAAAGGCCTGCCCGATGGACTGATGCCCCAGGCACACACCCAGGATTGGCAGCTTGCCGGCAAAATGCAGGATGGCCTCGATGGACACACCGGCCTCGCTCGGCGTGCACGGGCCCGGGGATACGACGATGCGCTCGGGGTTGAGGGCTTCGATCTGGGCAATGGTCATTTCGTCATTGCGAATGACCTTGACCTCGGCACCCAACTCGCCAAGGTACTGAACGACGTTGTAAGTGAATGAGTCGTAATTGTCGATCATCAGTAACATGGTGTTAAACCTCTTGAATTTACTGACTTCAAAATTCGAACCTTCTTGCAGCCGCCACAGGCACGGCTTCGCCACAAAGGGCTGTAAATGAAGAAGGTAAACGGGGGCGGGCCGGACGGGCCGGCAGGAGAATAAGTCAGGCGCGCCAACGCCAACGGGCGTGAGCCTTGATAACGCGCATCAAGAGTTTGCTGACGATCAACACAGGATAGGTCTCGCTCATACGTCCCGGCACAGTAGCTTACCGGGGCGGCGGGCGCAATATGCCTGTAAACACGGGGAAACGAATGGACTTGGGAGGGATGCACGGCGATTTGCTAAGGTCGATCTGGCAGTCCTTGATAAATACAAAGAAAAGGATGTTCCCTGATGCGAAAAGCACCGTTATTGCGCTTTACCCTCGCTTCATTGGCCCTGGCTTGCAGCCAGGCGTTCGCCGCGCCCTCGCCCTACGCCTCACTGATCGTGTTTGGCGACAGCCTCGCAGATGCAGGGCAGTTTCCCGACCTGACCGGCGGTACCCCAGGTTCACGCTTTACCAACCGCGATGCCAATGGCAATTTTGCACCTGTGTCGCCCATGATCCTGGGGGGAAGGCTGGGTATAAACCCGGATGACTTGAACCCATCCACATCGGTGGGCATTCGACCCGATGGCAACAACTGGGCGGTGGGCGGCTATACCACGCAGCAGATCCTGGATTCGATCACCAGCATCTCCAAGACCGTCGTACCACCCGGTAATCCGGGCGCCGGGCGGATACTGCGCGAAAGGCCGGGGTATCTGGCCAATGGCCAATGGGCCGACCCCAATGCGCTGTACTACCTGACCGGTGGCGGTAACGATTTCCTCCAAGGCCTGGTGAACAGCCCGGCTGACGCCGCAGCCGCCGGCGCCCGCCTGGCTGCCAGCGCCCAGGCCCTGCAACAGGGTGGCGCCCGCTACATCATGGTCTGGTTGCTACCTGACCTCGGCCAGACACCCAACTTCAGCGGCACACCGCAGCAAAACCCGCTGTCGCTGCTCTCCGGAGTGTTCAACCAGTCGCTGATCAACCAGCTCGGGCAGATCGATGCCGAAATCATTCCGCTGAACATCCCCGTACTCCTGAGCGAAGCGCTGGCCAGCCCCAGCCAGTTCGGCCTGGCCAGCGACCAGAACCTGGTCGGCACCTGCTACAGCGGTGACAGCTGTGTGGAAAACCCGGTGTATGGCATCGGCGGCACCACGCCAGACCCGACCAAACTGCTGTTCAACGACTCGGTTCACCCGACCATCGCTGGTCAGCAGTTGATTGCCGACTACGCCTATTCGATTATCTCCGCCCCTTGGGAGCTGACGCTGCTACCGGAAATGGCTCACGCCAGCCTGCGCGCGCACCAGGACGAACTGCGCAATCAGTGGCAAACACCCTGGCAGGCAGTTGGGCAATGGCAGGCCTTCGTCGCCACCGGTGCACAGGACCTGGACTTCGACGGCCAGCACAGCGCAGCCAGCGGCGATGGCCGCGGCTACAACCTGACCGTGGGCGGCAGCTATCGCCTGAACGACGCCTGGCGCCTGGGCCTGGCCGGCGGTGCATACCGGCAGAAGCTGGAAGTGGGCGAACAGGACTCGGACTACAAGCTCAACAGCTATCTGGCCAGTGCCTTTGCCCAATACCGCCAGGACCGCTGGTGGGCCGATGCCGCACTGACCGCCGGGCACCTCGACTTCAGCGACCTCAAGCGCACCTTTGCCCTGGGCGTGAATGATCGCAGCGAAAAGGGTGACACCGATGGCGAAGCCTGGGCGGTATCCGCGCGTCTGGGCTACAACCTGGCGGCCGACAGCAGCAGCTGGCAGTTGGCACCGTTCATCAGTGCCGACTATGCACGGGTGAAGGTGGATGGCTACGACGAGAAGAGCGGGCGTTCCACGGCGCTGGGCTTTGATGACCAGGAGCGCACGTCACGCCGGTTGGGCGTGGGGCTGCTGGGCAGCGTGCAGGTGCTGCCGTCTACCAGGCTGTTTGCCGAAGTGGCGCAGGAGCATGAGTTCGAGGATGACCAGCAGGATGTGACGATGCACCTGACCAGCTTGCCGGCCAATGACTTTACCCTGACCGGTTATACGCCACACAGCGACCTGACCCGGGCGAGCCTGGGGGTGAGTCATGAAGTGGTGGCAGGGGTGCATCTGCGCGGGAACTACAACTGGCGCAAGAGTGATGAGTTGACGCAGCAGGGGGTGAGCCTGGGAGTGAGCGTGGACTTCTAGATTGCCGGGGCCGCTTTGCGGCCCTTCGCGGGCACGCCCGCTCCCACAGATACTGCACTGACCTTGAAGTCTGTGATTTCCCTGTGGGAGCGGGCGCGCCCGCGAAGGGCTGCAAAGCAGCCCCAATCGATTTATCAGGTAGAAGTCTGCTCAGCCAAAGCCACCGCACGGAACATCGCCCGGCGCTTGTTGATGGTTTCTTCCCACTCCAGCGCCGGCACCGAGTCGGCAACGATGCCGCCCCCGGCCTGCACATGCAGCTCACCGTCCTTGATCACTGCGGTACGGATGGCAATCGCAGTGTCCATGTTGCCGTTCCAGGCGAAATACCCCACGGCACCACCGTAAACCCCACGCTTCACCGGCTCCAGCTCGTCGATGATTTCCATCGCACGAATCTTCGGCGCCCCCGACAGGGTACCGGCCGGCAGGATCGCCCGCAGTGCATCCATCGCCGTCAGCCCTTCACGCAGCTGGCCGGTGACGTTGGAGACGATGTGCATCACATTGGAATAACGCTCGATCACCATCTTCTCGGTCAGCCGCACGCTGCCGGTCGACGACACACGGCCCACGTCGTTACGGCCCAGGTCGATCAGCATCAGGTGTTCTGCAATCTCCTTGTCGTCCGACAGCAAGTCATCTTCCAGCGCACGGTCGGCCTCTTCGGTTGCGCCACGCGGGCGGGTACCGGCAATCGGGCGTACGGTAACCAGGTTGTCCTCGACACGCACCAGCACCTCGGGCGAGCTGCCGACCACGTGGAAGTCGCCGAAGTTGAAGAAGTACATGTACGGCGTCGGGTTGAAGCAACGCAGCGCACGGTACAGGTCGATAGGCGCTGCCTTGAAGTCGATCGACATGCGCTGCGACGGCACCACCTGCATGCAGTCGCCGGCCAGGATGTATTCCTTGATGCGGCCGACGGCGTTTTCGTAATCCTCACGGGTGTAGCTGGAGCGGAATTCCGGCTCGGCAGCCTGCGGGCCGCTCAGGTCCAGGCCACGGCGCGGGGTGATTGGCTGACGCAGGGTTTCCAGCAGGCCTTGCAGGCGTGCCTGGCCCTGTTCGAACGCCTGCTGTTCTGCCGGGTCGACCAGCACAATGGCGTGCATCTTGCCCGCCAGGTTGTCGAACACCACTACCGCATCAGACACCATCAGCAGGATATCCGGCACACCCAACGGGTCCGGGTTGGGGCTGGCACCCAGGCGCTTTTCCACATAACGCACGCAGTCGTAGCCGAAGTAGCCGACCAGGCCACCGTTGAAGCGCGGCAGGCCGGGGATGTCGGCAACCTTGTAGCGGTCCTTGAAGGCCTCGACAAATGCCAGCGGGTCTTCGACATCGTGGCTTTCCACCTCGATGCCATCCTGCAGGATGCTGACGTGGTAGCCGTGCACGCGCATCACAGTGCGTGACGGCAGGCCGATCATCGAGTAACGGCCCCACTTCTCCCCGCCCTGTACCGATTCGAGCAGGTACGAGTTGGGCTGATCGGCCAGTTTCAGGTAGATCGACAACGGCGTGTCGAAGTCGGCCAGGGTTTCGCAGGCCAGGGGAATACGGTTATAGCCGGCAGCGGCCAGGCGCAGGAATTCTTCGCGGTTCATGAGTAGCCTCGTGGCAAGCAGCAATAAGTCGGGCAAACGGATGGGCCGGCACGCGCCGGCAGGCAGAAGTCAGGCGCGCCAACGCCAACGGGCCAGGGCCTTGATGACTTTCATCCAGAATTTGCCAGTAACCGCCACGGTGGACTCTCTGTCGTGTAAGGCTTGAACTTCCGCCAACGTTATCCCAGTGGCCGGGTCTTCGCAACCGGGCAGCAGTGCACGCAGGTCATCAATCACAAGGCTCGGGGATTCGTCATGAATCGGCCGGCCATGGTTGTAGCCGTAGGTCAGCCCCACGCACTGAACGCCAGCCGCCCTGGACGCAAGCACATCACTGCGCGAATCCCCCACGAACAGCGACTGTTGTGGGGTAACGCCAGCCATCTGCATGACGAACAGCAAGGCCGCAGGGTCGGGCTTTTTCTCCGGCAGGGTGTCGCCGCCGATGATCCAGCGGAAGTAGTTGCCGAGCTTCATCTGGTCCAGCAACGGGCCGACGAAGCGCTCGGGCTTGTTGGTGATCAGCGCCATTTCCACGCCCTGCTTGCGCAGCCAGCGCAGGGTGTCCTGCACACCGGGGTAGACCACCGTCAGATCATGGCTTTGGGCATAGGCGTCCATGAACAGCGCCAGCGCCTGGTCGGCCAGCGCATCATCCACGCCAGCGTGGTCGATGCCACCCGCCAGCGCCCGGCGCACCAGCACCTGGGCGCCATTGCCGACCCAGTGGCGCACGGCGTCCAGGCCTGCAGGCGGGCGCCCCAGTTCGAGCAGCATGCGGTCCACGGCAGCTGCCAGGTCTGGCACGGAATCGATCAGGGTACCGTCCAGATCGAACATCACCAGCCTGGGCAGCGTCCCCGGGAACAGCTGCTCGAAGCCGCTCATGGGCGGGCCTGGGCCAGTTCGGCGCGCATCTTGGTGATGACTTCCTGGTAGTCCGGGGCGTTGAAGATCGCCGAGCCGGCCACGAAGGTGTCGGCGCCAGCGGCAGCGATTTCGCGGATGTTGTTGACGTTGACGCCGCCGTCGATTTCCAGGCGGATGTCACGGCCACTGGCGTCGATCAACGCACGCGCTTCGCGCAGCTTGTCGAGGGTGCCGGGGATGAACTTCTGGCCGCCGAAGCCCGGGTTGACGCTCATCAGCAGCACCATGTCGATCTTGTCCATCACGTACTTCAGGGCGTCCAGGCTGGTGGCCGGGTTGAACACCAGGCCGGCCTTGCAGCCACCGTCCTTGATCAGCTGCAGCGAGCGGTCGATGTGCTGGGTCGCTTCCGGGTGGAAGGTGATGTAGGTGGCGCCGGCTTCGATGAAGTCACCGATGATGCGGTCGACCGGGCTGACCATCAGGTGCACGTCGATCGGCGCAGTCACGCCGTACTTGCGCAGGGCAGTGCACACCATCGGGCCGATGGTCAGGTTGGGAACGTAGTGGTTGTCCATGACATCGAAGTGGACGATGTCGGCACCCGCAGCCAGTACCTTGTCGACATCTTCACCCAGACGGGCGAAATCGGCAGAGAGAATGGAGGGGGCAATAGCGTAGGGCTGCATGGCGCACCTGTTGGCAGAATCACGGTGGCGCGCATTGTAACCCAGGCAAAGCGATGAGGGCTGATTGGTATCAAAGGGTGTCGATCAACGCCCACAAGCCTTGTGTTGCCTGTAAAGGCCTCATCGCCGGCAAGCCAGCTCCCACAGGGATCTCTACAGGCCTTGGGAGATGCAGAATCCTGTGGAGACCCTTGTGGGAGCTGGCTTGCCGGCGATAGGGCCAGTGCAGGTAACAGGAAATCAGGCCGGCTGCTGGGTCCTCATCTTCTCGCTACGCCCACGCAACCACTCCAGGGTCAGCAGTAATATTACCGAGAAGGCAATCAGCAAGGTCGCTGCCGCTGCAATAGTCGGGCTCAGGTTTTCGCGAATACCACTGAACATCTGCCGCGGCAGCGTCGCCTGCTCGGGGCCGGCCAGGAACAGCGTTACCACCACCTCGTCAAACGACGTGGCAAAGGCAAACAGCGCCCCCGAGATAACCCCAGGCGCAATCAGTGGCAGGGTCACCCGACGGAAGGTCAGCAGTGGCGAAGCGCCCAGGCTGGCCGCCGCACGCACCAGGTTGTAGTTGAAGCCCTGCAAGGTCGCTGACACGGTAATGATGACGAACGGCACACCCAGCACAGCATGCACCAGGATCAACGACGTGAAGCTGTTGCCCATCCCCAACGGGGCAAAGAACAGGTAGCTGGCCACACCGATGATCACCACCGGCACCACCATCGGCGAAATCACCAGCGCCATCACCAGCGACTTGCCGGGGAAATCACCACGGGTCAGGCCGATAGCCGCCAGGGTGCCAAACACCATGGCCAGTACCGTGGCCGCCGGGGCGACGATGATGCTGTTCTTCAGTGCCCGCATCCACTCGGCCGAGCCGAAGAAGTCCTGATACCACTGCAGCGAGAAACCCTGCAGCGGGTACACCAGGAAGCTGCCACTGTTGAACGACAGCGGCACGATCACCAGCACCGGCAAGATCAGGAACAACAGGATCAAGCCGCAAAGAATGCGCAGGCTGTAGAACCAGACCCGCTCCACGGGCGACATATAAGGGCTCAACATGGCAGGGCTCCTCAGCTCAGGCGCAGGCGGCTGGCGCCGACCAGCCAGCTATAGATCAGGTACAACAGCACGGTCGCCAGCAGCAACAGCCCGCCCAGCGCAGTAGCCATGCCCCAGTTGATGCTGGTGTTGGTGTAGAAGGCAACGAAGTAGCTGACCATCTGGTCGTTCGGGCTACCCAGCAACGCCGGGGTGATGTAGTAACCAATGGCCAGGATGAACACCAGCAGGCAGCCGGCACCCACACCCGCGTAAGTCTGCGGGAAGTACACCCGCCAGAAGCTGGCGAACGGGTGGCAGCCCAGCGAGATCGCCGCACGCATGTAGGTGGGCGAGATGCCCTTCATCACGCTGTACAGCGGCAGAATCATGAACGGCAGCAGGATATGCACCATGGAGATGTACACGCCAGTGCGGTTGAACACCAGTTCCAACGGCTGGTCGATGATGCCCATGGCCATCAGCGCGCTATTGATCAGGCCGCCCGACTGCAGCAGCACGATCCACGCCGCCACCCGCACCAGGATCGAAGTCCAGAACGGCAGCAACACCAGGATCATCAGCAGGTTGCTCTGCCGGGTCGGCAGGTTGGCCAGCAAGTAGGCCAACGGGTAGGCCAGCACCAGGCAGATGACGGTGATCACTACACCCATCCACAGGGTACGGGCAAAAATGTCCAGGTAAATGGCCTGGTCCGGGGTGGCCTTGGCCAGTTCGCCAAGGTCGTCGATGCGATGGTCGACAGAGGCCAGCAGGTAGAACGACGTCACCGAACTGGTATTGCGGCGTATCGCCTGCCAGTAGGCCGGATCGCCCCAACGCTCGTCGACGGCCTGCAACGCGTCTTTATAAGAGGCAGGCTCAGCCTTGAATGGCAGTGCCCGGGCTGTCTTGGTCAACAAACTGCGGTAGCCGGCCAATTCCATGTTCAAGCGCTTGGAAAGGTCGCCAAGGGTCTGGTTCTTGCGCGATTCGGCCAGGTCCTGGCTCAGTGCCTTGTACACGTCCTCGCCGGGCAGGCTCTTGCCATCCCACTGGCTGATGACTTCGACCGTGCGCGGCAGGCCGCCGACCACTTCCGGGTTGCCGACGCTCTTGTACAGCAGCGCTGCAATCGGCACCAGGAACACCAACAGAAGAAACAGCGCCAGCGGCGCGATCAACGCCTGCGCCTTCCAGCGGTTGACCCGCTCGGCGTGCTTAAGGCGCTGCTTTAGACTTGGACCTGCGCCTTCATTGAGGGGCACTGCAATGGCCATGGCGAACTCCGCGATACGAACTTGAATTGGGGCCGCTGCGCAGCCCATCGCAGGCAAGCCAGCTCCTACAGGTACTGCATTACCCTCAGGAACGGTGCGGTCCCTGTGGGAGCTGGCTTGCCGGCGATGGGCCGCGAAGCGGCCCCCTGCACCGGTCGTTTACTTCTTCGCCGCCCAGGCGTTGAAGCGTTGCTCCAGCTGCTCGCTGTTGTCAGCCCAGAAGGCCACATCGATCTGCACCTGGTTGGCGATGTTCTCAGGCGTGGTCGGCATGTCCTTCTTCACCTCGTCCGACAGCAGGCTCACAGCCTTGGAGTTGGCCGGGCCATAGGCGATGTTTTCGGAGTAGATCTTCTGCTGCTCGGGCTTGACGCTGTAGGCGATGAACTTCTTCGCCTCATCGGCGTTCTTGGCACCCTTGGGGATCGCCCAGGCATCGAAGTCGTAGATGCCGCCGTTCCACACCACCTTGAGGTTGCTCTCTTTCTGCACAGCGGCAATACGGCCGTTGTACGCAGAACTCATGACCACGTCGCCCGAGGCCAGGAACTGCGGTGGCTGTGCACCCGCTTCCCACCATTGGATGTTGGGCTTGAGCTCATCGAGTTTCTTGAAGGCGCGGTCCTGGCCTTCCTTGGTTGCCAGCACTTTGTAGACGTCCTTGGGCGCAACACCATCGGCCATCAGTGCGAATTCCATGGTGTACTTGGCGCCCTTGCGCAGGCCACGCTTGCCCGGGAACTGCTTGGTGTCCCAGAAATCGGCCCAGCTGGTGGGTGCGGTTTTCAGCTTGTCGGCGTTGTAGGCCATGACCGTGGACCAGACGAAGAAGCCCACGCCGCACGGCTGGATGGCCCCGGGCACATAGTCGGCTTCATCACCGAACAGTGCCGGGTCGAGCTCTTCGAACATGCCCTCGTCGCAACCACGCGCCAGCTCTGGCGACTCCACCTCTACCAGGTTCCACGACACACTCTTGGTGTCGACCATCGCCTTGACCTTGGCCATTTCGCCGTTGTACTCACCGGCGACGATCTTGCCATTACCCGCCTTCTCCCATGGCTCGTAGAACGCTTTTACCTGGGCCGCCTTGTTGGCACCCCCGAACGAGATCACGGTGAGGTCTGCGGCCATGACCTGGCCAGCGGCGAACAGCCCCAAGGCCAGGGCGGTCAGTTTCAACTGCTTGCGCATTCTTATTCTCTCCACAGTACAGGGTTGGTGAAGCAATCCATCAATGGGCTTCGGCAATCGGATCGAGCGCGCGGGCGTGCTCCACCTCCCAGCCCAGCGGTACCACATCGCCCACGGCCAGGGCCGGGTCGAGTTCGGCAATCGGCTGTTTCACAAAGAAGTCGCCCTTGCCGCAAACCTCCAGGCGCACCCGCACGTGGTCGCCCAGGTAAATGAATTCGGCCACCCGGCCAGAAAAGCGGTTCACGCAGCTTTCGCTGTGGCCATTCAGGCGCACGCGCTCCGGGCGGATCGACAGGGTTACCGGCTCGCCGGCCTGGCCCACATTCACCGCCAGCGCCTCCACCCGCTCGCCGCGCGGCAGTTGCACCTGGCAGCGCTTGCCATCACTGGCCAGCAGGGTGCCGTTGATGCGGTTGTTCTCGCCGATGAAGTTGGCGACGAAGGTATTGCAGGGCTCTTCGTACAACGTGCGCGGGTCGGCGATCTGCTGGATTTCACCCTGGTGGAACACCGCCACACGGTCGGACATGGTCAGCGCTTCGCCTTGGTCGTGGGTCACGTACACCACGGTCACGCCCAGGCGCTGGTGGATATGCTTGATCTCCATCTGCATGTGTTCACGCAGCTGTTTGTCCAGCGCGCCCAGCGGTTCGTCCATCAGCACCAGCTGCGGCTCGAACACCAGCGCACGGGCCAACGCTACGCGTTGCTGCTGGCCACCGGACAGCTGGCCGGGGTAGCGTTTGGCGAAGGCATCGAGCTGGACCATGTTCAGCACGCGCTTGACCCGCTCACTGATGTCGGTCTTGCTCAGGTTGCGCACGGTCAGCGGAAAGGCCAGGTTCTCGGCCACGGTCATGTGCGGGAACAGCGCGTAGTTCTGGAACACCATGCCGATGTCGCGCTTGTGCGGCGGCACGTTATTGATCGAGCGCCCGGCCAGCTGGATCTCACCGGCAGTAGGGGTTTCGAAGCCGGCCAGCATCATCAGGCTGGTGGTTTTGCCCGAGCCGGACGGGCCGAGCAGGGTAAGGAATTCGCCTTTGCGGATGTCCAGGTTGAGGTCTTTGACGATCAGCGACTCGCCGTCGTAGCTCTTCTGCACACCACGGAAGCTGACCAGCGTTTCGCTGGTTGCAGCGTTCGACTTCGCCTCGCTCATGCCTGCACCTTTTTGTTGGATGACTGCGTAGGCAAAAGAGTAGAAGAGGCGCAAGCGGCCGGAAATCGGGGGTGCTGAGAGAATGCCATCATCCGGATGGAAGTTTTGTTGTAGGGATTGCCCTACACGGATGACGGGATTGGAATGCCCTCTCGAGCACGCCACCGAACCTGTGGGAGCGGGCATGCCCGCGAAGAGGCCGGCACAGCGATGGAGATCAGCAGGTCAGGCCCTTTCGCGGGCACGCCCGCTCCCACAAGAATTTCGCCAGGCTCACCAACTATGTATGTCGCAATCAGACCAGCTTGTGCTCCATGGCGTACTTCACCAGTTCCGCCAGCGAGTTCACCTTCAGCTTCTGCATCAGGCGCGCCTTGTGGGTGCTGATGGTCTTGCTCGACAGCGCCAGCTGCTGGGCGATGTCGTTGACGTTGGCGCCCTGAGCCAGGCGCTCGAACACCGAGAACTCGCGCTCCGACAGCAACGTGTGCAACGGCCGCGATTCAGTCAGGCCTACTTCGAACACCATGCGGTCGGCCAAGGAGGGGTCGATGTAACGCCCACCACCCGCCACCCGTCGAATCGCAGTCAACAACAACGCAGGGTCACTGTCCTTGGTGGCATAGCCTGCCGCGCCAGCCTTCAGTGCCCGCGCCGCCATCTGCGCCTCATCGTGCATCGACAACATCAGGATTGCCGGCGCATCGTGCAACGCACGAATCCGCGGGATCGCCTCCAGGCCATTCACACCCGGCATCGAGATATCCAGCAATACCACTTCGCACGGCGTATGACGCAGGGTTTCAAGCAACTGTTCGCCGTTACCGGCCTCCCCCACCACCTGCATGTCCTTGGCCAGGCCAATCAGCTGCTTGATGCCTTCACGGACAATGGTGTGGTCTTCGGCCACCAGCACTCGAATCACGATCGCTCTCCTACTCCAACGGTATGGCCACACTCAGGCTGGTGCCCTCGCCTGGCTCACTCTCCAGCGCCATGCTGCCCCCCAGCATCAACACCCGCTCACGCACGCCCACCAGGCCAAACGAGGCGGGCCGGGGCTGCTCGCGACAAAAGCCTTGGCCATCATCACTGACGGTCATGCGCAATTGCCCATCCTCATGCACCAGCTCGATCTCCACGCTGTGTGCCTGGGCATGGCGCATCACGTTGGTCAGCGCCTCCTGCAGCACACGAAACAGCCCAGTGGCCTTGGCATCGCTCAATGCTGGCAGATTATCCGGCACCTGCACCAGACAGGGGATCTGCGTGCGCGCCTCGAAGCGACGTGCCTGCCACTCGATTGCCGAGGCGATCCCCGCATCAAGGATCGGCGGGCGCAAGGCCGTCGCCACGTCGCGCACCAACTGGAACAGCTGGGCAATCAAGCGTTTCATGCTGGCCAGTCGCTCGTTCAGGCCAGGGTCCAGCTCGGCAAAGGCAAGCTCGCACATCGATACTTCCAATTTGAGCACCGTCAGCATCTGCCCCAGTTCATCATGCACCTCCCGGGCGATGCGGGCCTTTTCCTCCTCCCGAACACTTTCCAGGTGGGCAGACAACTCGCGCAGCTGCTCCTGAGACTTGCCCAACGCCATTTCCGCCCGCTTGCCCTGGGTGATGTCCCACACCACACCGTCCCACACCACCTGGCCGTTGGCCAGGCGTCGGGTACTGGCCTTGATGTCGGCCCAGCGCTGTTCACCCTGGCGGGTGAGGATGCGCCCCTGCCACGACCAGTCCTGGTCACTGGCCAGGGCAAGGTCCTGCACCCGGTGATAATCCGCACGATCATCCGGGTGCACCAGGTTGCGCAGGCCCATCTGCGGGTGCTGGATTTCGACAGGCGAATAGCCCACCAGCGCCTCGCTGCCTTCACTGATATAGGGGAATTCCAGGTCACCTTCGGCCGGGTCGCGCTCCAGGCGAAACACCAGCCCTGGCACGTTGCCGGCAATGCCCTTGAGCCGTGCCTCGCTTTCACGCAGTGCAGCCAGGGCACGGTGGCGCTCAGTGACGTCGGCGAGGTACACCACCAGGTATTCGGAGTCACGAAAACGCAGAAAGCTCAGTGACAGCTCGACCGGCAGCAAGCTGTGGTCGGCCCGTCGGCACTGGGTCTCGAACTGGCCTACACCACCTGCCCCCGTACGCGCGCCCTTCCACAGTTCCAGCCAGCGGTCCATGTTCAGGTTGGGTTCGAAGTCGCTCAGCGGCCGCTCCAGCAGCGCGCCCTCGGCGTACCCCAACATGCGCTCGGCGGCATGGTTGGCGTAGCGCACGTGGCTGTCCCAGTTGACCCAGAGGATGCCCACCGTGCTCTGGTCGATGGCGAACTGGCTCAGGCGCAATGCCTCTTCACGAACTTGTCGTTCCATCAGGGTTTCCCGCGTGGCCAGCAGGCTGCGCTCCAACTGGCGCTGCTGCCGGCGCTGCCAAACCAGGGTGGCTAGAGCGCACAGCAGCAACATGCCAAACAGCAAGGCCAGGTTCTGCCAGAAGCCGGGCGACTCACTCAGGCGCGGGTATTTGGGCTGCAACCAGCGCTGGTGCAGTTGCTCCAGCTGCTTGGCCGGCAGCGCCTGCAAGCCCCGCTCAAGTACATCGGCAAGCACCGGCCAATCACGCCGCGAGCCGATACGCAGCAGCTGAGGCAGGCCGATATCACCCACCACCGCCAGCTCGCCAAACTCGCTCTCACGTGACAGGCGGCTGAGCTGGGCTTCATCCAGCACCGCGAAACTGGCCTGGCCACCCACCACCAGTTGCAGCGCTTCGCGCTCGTTGGGTACCCCCTGCAGGTTCAGGTTGCCGTAGTTGCCACGCAGGTAATCCGCCAGCTGGCTGGGCATGCGCACCGCCACGCGCTGCTCGGCCTCGAGTTTCTCCAGCTCCACCGCCATGGCACCGGTTCGCGGCCCCACCACCAGCTGTGGCACGCGCATGTACGGGTCGCTGAACAACCACAGGCGCAGGCTGGCTGGCGTCTGTGTAAGGCCTGGGGCAAAGTCGACTTCCCCGGCTTGCAAGGCATGCTCAAGGCTGGCCTGGTCGGCAAAATTACGCCAGGTAAGGTCAAGCCGCAGCGCCTGCGCCAGGCTGTCCACCAGTTCCACATTGGCCCCGTACAGCTGCTGCAGACGCCGGTCGAACTGGGCGTAAGGAGCTTGCAGCACCAGGCCGACACGCAAGCTGCGGTGCGTGTCCAGCCACTGCTGCTGCGCAGGCTCCAGCACCACGGCGGGCACTGCCTCGGGCCTGGCCAATGCAATCAAGGGCAGCCACAAGCAGCCGATAACCAACAGGCGACGCACTCGCTTCATCTAAACGCTCGCTTGGCAAAGGCGGCCATGCAGCATGGCCGTCACGGGCAAATACTATTAGGCTGCCGGTATCATTCTGGCCCCGGGTTGACTCATGTCCACACTTTATCGCACGACGCTGGCAATGTGCTGCCTGGCCTCGTTCCTTCCGTTCGGCGCCTTGGCCGCCGATGCCGAAAAGCCATCCACTACCACCGAGACGCCGGCCACCGAGGTGCCGCGCCCGCCCCTGCTGGAACGCAGCCAGGAGGATGCCCAGGCGCTGGAGCGCCTGGTGCCCAAGGCCGAACAGCAGACATTGCAGGCCGGTGCCGACAGTTTCCTGGCCTTGTGGAAGCCGGCCAATGACAGTGACCCGCAAGGGGCGGTGATCATCGTCCCGGGTGCGGGCGAAACGGCCGACTGGCCAAATGCCGTAGGCCCCTTGAGGCAGAAATTCCCGGATGTCGGCTGGCACAGCCTGAGCCTGAGCTTGCCAGACCTGCTGGCCGACAGCCCGCAGGCGCGGGTCGAGGCCAAGCCCACGGCCGAGCCGGCGAAGGACCAAGGCGAAAGTGCCCCGGCCAAGGACGCCCCGGCCGACGCCAACGCGAATGTTGCCCAGGCCACGGCGGCGGATGCCGACACGGCGGAAAGTACCGACGCCGAACAGGCCAGCGAGCAAACCGACCCTGCAGATGCCGAACGCATCTTTGCCCGGCTGGATGCCGCCGTGGCATTCGCCCAGCAACACAATGCCCGCAGCATCGTGCTGATCGGGCATGGCAGCGGCGCCTACTGGGCAGCCCGCTACCTGAGCGAAAAGCAGCCGCCGCAGGTGCAAAAACTGGTGATGGTTGCCGCGCAGACACCGGCACGGGTGGAACATGACCTGGAAAGCCTGGCACCCACCTTGAAGGTGCCCACTGCCGATATCTACTACGTCACCCGCAGCAGCGACCGCAACGCGGCCGAGCAGCGCCTGCAGGCCAGCAAGCGGCAGAAAGACAGCCAGTATCGGCAGTTGTCGTTGATTGCCATGCCGGGGAACAAGGCGGCCGAGCAGGAGCAGTTGTTCCGCCGGGTGCGGGGGTGGATGAGCCCACAAGGCTGATCCGAGATCGGCGGGGCTGCCAGGCAGCCCATCGCCGGCAAGCCAGCTCCCACAGGTACTGCGCTGGCTTTGGGTTAACGCGGTACCTGTAGGAGCGGCCTTGTGTCGCGATGGGGCGCAACGCGCCCCCGCTTTTACAGGCCGCGGCGCTTGCGGATGATGGCATAGGCCTGGTGCAACTCACGGGTACGCTCGGTGGCTTCACGCACCTGTGCCTCACTGGCACCGGTGCCCGCCAGCTTGTCCGGGTGGTGCCGGCTGACCAGCCGCCGGTAGGCCTGTTTGACCTTGCCGGCATCGGTGTCCGCCTCTACCGCCAGCAGGCGCAGCGCTGCTGCATAGGTCATGGCCACCCCTTCCGTGCCGGCTGCCTTGCGCGGCTCGTACTCCAGCGACATGGCCTGCACCTGGCGCCGGCTCAGGCCTAGCTTTTGCCCCCAGTCCAACAGCAGCTCGCGCTCCTTGTTACCCATCTTGCCGTCGGCCCACACCATGCGCCAGCAGGCACGCAAGGTGCCTTCCGCCGCATGCGGTTGTTGGCGGATGCGGCGCAAGTGACCACCCAGCTTGTCCTTGCCTGCCTTGCCGCGGTTGAATGCGGCTATCGCACGCAACCGGGCCGCTTCGGCCAGGTCCAGGCGCACCATTTCCTGGCGCGCCCGCTGGATATGCTGCTCACCCACCCGGCCATCGCACTTGGCCAGGCGCCCGAGCATCACGAACAGCAACTCGTCATCGCGCATGGACGGTCGCCCGCCCAGGCGCTCGCGCATATCGTCCCAGCCTTCCAGGCGCAGGCGGCGGTCCAGGGCCTGCCCGAGCAACACGCCAAGCAAGGCGCCCGGGATACTGGCGACGGCAAAGCCGGCTCCGGCGCCAATCAATGTGCCTGGCCACCACATGTCAGGCGCTCTCGCCAATCAAGCGCTCGGCCTCGGCCAGGCGCTCAAGCGTGCCCACGTCCACCCAGTGCCCACGGTAGTGCTCACCGCTGACCTGCCCTGCCGCGATGGCCTGGCGCAGCAGCGGTGCCAGCTTGAAGGCGCCTGGCTGGCAGCCGTCAAACAGTGCCGGGTGCAGCACCGAAAGGCCGCTGAAGGTCAGCGTACCAGGCGCGTCATCGCCGTCGACGACCTGCGCGCCTGCCAGGCGGAAGTCACCGCGGTCGTGATGGCCAGGGTTATCGACCAGCACCAGATGGGCCATCCGATCCAGCGGGGCCTGCAAGCGTGCGAAGTCGTAGTCAGTCCAGACATCGCCGTTCACCAGCAGGAATGGCGCGTCACCGAGCAATGGCAAGGCCTTGAAGATGCCGCCGCCCGTTTCCAGCGGCTCGCCTTCAGGCGAATAGCGGATGCTCAGGCCAAAACGGCTGCCGTCACCCAGGTGGTCTTCAATCATCTGGCCGAGCCAGGCGTGATTGATCACCACTTCACTAATGCCCGCTGCCGCCAGGGCGCGCAGGTGGTACTCGATCAGTGGCTGGCCAGCCACAGGGACCAACGGCTTGGGGGTATGCAGGGTCAACGGGCGCATGCGCTCGCCCTTGCCCGCGGCCAAAATCATTGCCTTCATGCACGCGCTCCGGCCTGCAACTGCGCAATCAGCTCACCCAACTCCGCCAATTCGGGCCGGCGGCTGATCACTTCTTCTATATAGGCGAAGAAACGCGGCACGTCGCCCAGGTAACGGGGTTTGCCGTCGCGGTGGCAGATGCGGGCGAAAATGCCGATCACTTTCAGGTGACGCTGCACGCCCATCAGGTCGCTGGCACGCTGGAACGCCTCGAAATCGGCCTGCACTGGAATACCGGCAGCCTGCGCCTTCTGCCAATAGTCGCGCAGCCAGCCTTCAACCCGTGGCTGCGGCCAGCTGAGGAAGGCGTCCTTGAACAGGCAGGTGATGTCGTAGGTGACCGGGCCGTACACCGCGTCCTGGAAGTCCAGCACGCCGGGGTTAGGCGTGCTCTGCATCAGGTTGCGCGGCATGTAGTCACGGTGCACCAGCACCTTGGGCTGGGCCAGGGCGCTGTCGATCAGCAGCTGGCTGACACGCTGCCAGGTAGCCTTCTGGGCATCGTTGAAGACCAGGCCCAGTTCACGCCCCACATACCACTCAGGGAACAGTTCCACTTCACGGCGCAGCAGCGCATCGTCGTAGCTGGGCAGCGGCGCCTCCATCGGCAGGCGCTGGAAGGCCAGCAACGCCTCGATGGCGTCGGCGAACAGGCCATCAGCGTTGTCAGCATCAATGACATCAAGGTATGTCTGGTGACCCAGGTCGCCCAGCAGCAGGAAGCCGCGCTCCAGGTCCTGGGCGTGGATCACGGGCACATGTACGCCGGCGCTTGCCAGCAGGTGGTCAATGGCGACGAACGGTCGGCAGTTTTCCTGCGGGGGTGGCGCATCCATGATCACGAAACTGTGGCCAGCCCCCTGCCAGCGGAAGTAGCGGCGGAAGCTCGCGTCGCTGCTGGCAGCCGTCAAGCTGCCTGCTGGCACTTCGCCCCAGGCGTTGTTGCGGAAAAGATCATTGAGCTGCTCATCGAGCCAGACCGTCAGTTGTTGCAGGCGTACATCATGTTCAGGCATTACAAGGGTCTCCGACGGCCCTAGCCGTCAAGCGGGTCATGCTTTATTATCCAGCATCTTTTTCAGACCATCGAGAGGCGTGCGGCCCCACACGCGGGCAGATGGCACGCAGGAAGCCCGGACTAATAAGATGGCATTGAAATCCCCCGCGTTTCGTAGAAAGTTTCCGTTGCTGGTAACCGGCGGTCTGCTGGCCCTGCAACCTCTGGCCACCTCATACGTAGTGGCAGCCGAACAATTCGACTGCCAAGTGTCCGCCTCCGGTGGTTGGGACTGCAAGCCCAAGGCACCAGTCAACAACCTGCCGCCGCGCCCGGTGCACGAAGGTGCGGCCGTCAGCTCCGGCACAGAAGCCGCGAGCGAAGGCGAAACCGCGGACCGGCCGATGCTGGTCACCGAGGCCAAGGGCCGTGCCCTGAAGTCGCGCAGTGAAGACTACAGCCACCTGGACTGGGTTCCGCGTGAAAAGCTCACCGCCGCACAGCTGGCCGAAACCGGCCCGTACTGCGGTGGTGCTTACGTTGAGCCAACCCGCCCGGGCATGGCCGACACCACGCCGAAGGACGAGTCGCCGACCTACATCAACGCCAAGGTGTCCAAGTACCAGCAGGAGCAGCAGATCGCTACCCTCGCCGGTGACGTGGTGATGCGCCAGGGCAGCATGCAGGCCGAAGCCGACGAGGCCAACCTCTACCAGACCGAAAACCGTGGCGAGCTCAAGGGCAACGTCAAGATCCGTGACAACGGCTCGCTGGTGGTCGGTGACGAGGCACAGATTCAGCTCGACACGGGCGAAGCCCAGGTCGACAACGCCGAATACGTGATGCACAAGTCGCACATCCGCGGCAGTGCCCTGTACGCCAAGCGTGGCGAAAACGCCATCATCCGTCTGAAAGACGGTACGTACACCACCTGCGAACCGGGCAGCAACGCCTGGCAGTTGAAGGGCAACAACATCACCCTGAACCCGGCCACCGGTTTCGGTACCGCGACCAACGTTACGCTGCGGGTCAAGGATTTCCCGGTGTTCTACACACCGTACATCTACTTCCCGATCGACGACCGTCGCCAGTCCGGTTTCCTGCCACCATCGTTCAGCACCAGCAGCGACACCGGCTTCATGCTGGTCACTCCGTACTACTTCAACCTGGCGCCCAACTACGACGCCACGTTGTACCCGCGTTACATGACCAAACGCGGCCTGTTGATGGAAGGCGAGTTCCGCTACCTGACCCCTTCCAGCGAAGGCCAGTTCGGTGGCGCGTACCTGAACGACAAGAACGACGACCGCAAAGACCAGACTGACTATAAAGAACAGCGCTGGATGGTCAACTGGCAGCACAAGGGCGGGCTGGACGAGCGCCTGATGACCGAGGTGGACTACACCGACATCAGCGATCCGTTCTACTTCCAGGACCTGGAATCCGACCAGATCGGCGTGGAAAGCCGCGACCTGCTGAACCAGCAGGGTGCCCTGACCTACCGTGGCGACAGCTACACCGCGCGCCTGAATGTGCATGCCTACGAGATGGCGACCATCTCGCAGATCACGCCGTATGATCGCCTGCCACAAATCACCCTGAACGGCGTGCTGTCTTACAACCCGGGTGGTCTGGTCATGGGTTACGAGAGTGAAGCGGTACGCTTCGATCGTGACCTGAAGGACGACTTCGTGCGGGACAAGGACGGCAATCCTGACTTCTCAGCGGGCGCAGCTGGCCGCCGTCTGGACCAGAACGTCAGCGGCATTGCCCGTGCCAACGGCAACCGCTTCAATGTCGCACCGTCGATCAGCCTGCCGATGGAAGCCAGTTATGGCTACCTGACCCCTAAGCTGAAGTATGCGTATACCCACTACGACCTCGACCTGGACAGCCAGGGCAAGGCGCAGGCAATCACGCAATCTGCCAATCCGGCGTATGGTAGCTACAACAGCTCGCTGAACCGCGACATCCCGATCTTCAGCGTGGACAGTGGCCTTTACTTCGACCGCAACACGTCGATGTTCGGCACCAACTACAAGCAGACCCTCGAGCCGCGCCTGTTCTATCTCAACGTCCCGTACAAGGACCAGAGAGACATCCCGCTGTTCGACTCGGGTGAAACCCTGTTCAGCTACGACTCGCTGTTCCGCGACAACCGCTTCAGTGGCACAGACCGTATCGGCGACGAGAATAAGCTGTCGCTGGGCGTGACTACCCGCTGGATCGAAGAAAACGGCTTCGAGCGCCAGAACTTCAGCATTGGCCAGGCGTACTACTTCAAAGATCGCAAGGTCCAGTTGCCAGGTATCGACTACCGCACACGTGCAGACTCGCAGTCCGATGTGTCGCCGTACGCCTTGCTGTACAACTACTACTTCAACCGCGACTGGCGCTTCAACTCGGACTTCAACTGGGACCCGGACAGCCGCAGCACCCGCTCGGGCAGCGCGATGTTCCATTACCAGCCTGAAGACAATCCGAACAAGATCGTCAACCTCGGTTACCGCTACCGTAACGACACCATTTCCTACGACTCCACTACAGGTCAGTGGCGGGTGGGCGGTGGCGACTACGGCACCCCGGGCAGCGCGAACTACATCAAGGACTACTACAAGATCCAGCAGCACGATTTCTCGGTCATCTGGCCGATCGTTCCGCAGTGGAACGTCATCGCCCGCTGGCAGCATGACTACAACCGCAACCGCACCCTGGAAGCCATGGGTGGTTTCGAGTACGACAACTGCTGCTGGAAGCTGCGCCTGATCAACCGCTACTGGATCGATTACGACGACTTCAGCCAGGCCCTCCCGGCGAACGAAAAAGGCGACCACGGTGTCTTCCTTCAGATCGTCCTGAAAGGCCTCGGTGGCGTAGTTGGCAACAAGGTCGAATCTTTCCTCGACCAAGGCATTCAAGGTTACCGTGAACGTGAAGACCAAGCTTATTGATCGACTGCGCCCGGCGTTGCTGGGCGTTGCAATGCTGAGTGGCGCGGTGCATGCCGCGGTACAACCTCTTGATCGCGTGGTGGCCATCGTCGATAACGACGTGGTCATGCAAAGCCAGCTGGACCAGCGTGTCCACGAGGTGCAGCAAACCATCGCCAAGCGCGGCGGCGGCGTACCGCCGACCGGCGCGCTTGAACAGCAGGTACTGGAACGCCTGATCGTCGAGAACCTGCAACTGCAGATCGGCGAGCGCTCCGGCATCCGCATCACCGACGAAGAGCTGAACCAGGCCATTGGCACCATTGCCCAGCGCAATGGCATGTCGCTGGACCAGTTCCGCGCCGCGCTGGCCCATGACGGCCTGTCGTTCGACGACGCCCGCGAGCAGGTCAAGCGCGAGATGATCATCAGCCGCGTGCGCCAGCGCCGCGTGGCCGAGCGCATCCAGGTGTCGGAGCAGGAAGTGAAGAACTTCCTCAACTCCGACATGGGCAAGATGCAGATGTCGGAAGAGTACCGTCTGGCCAACATCCTGATTCCTACCCCGGAAGGCGCCAATTCGGAAGCCATCCAGGCGGCAGCCCGCCAGGTGGGCGATGTGTACCAGCAGCTCAAGCAAGGTGCGGACTTCGGCCAGTTGGCCATTGCCCGCTCCGCCAGCGAAAACGCCCTGGAAGGCGGCGAAATGGGCTGGCGTAAAGCTGGCCAGCTGCCACCTGACTTTGCCAAGATGCTCAGCAGCATGCCGGTGGGTGAAATTACCCAGCCGATCCGCATCCCCAACGGCTTCATCATCCTCAAGCTTGAGGAGAAGCGCGGTGGCAGCGAAAACGTGCTGCGCGACGAAGTGCATGTACGCCACATCCTGATCAAGCCAAGCGAAATCCGCAGCGACGCGGCCACCGAGCAATTGGCCGAGCGCCTGTACGATCGCATCAAGAACGGCGAAGACTTTGGCGAGTTGGCGAAAAGCTTCTCGGAAGACCCAGGTTCGGCGCTTAACGGCGGCGACCTCAACTGGGTAGACCCGAACAGCCTGGTACCGGAGTTCCGTGAACAGATGGCCGACGCCCAGCAAGGCGTAGTGACCAAACCGTTCAAGACCCAGTACGGGTGGCACGTTCTGGAAGTGCTGGGCCGCCGCGCCACCGACAGCACCGAGCAGGCTCGCGAACAGCAGGCACTGAGCGTACTGCGTAACCGCAAGTACGACGAAGAGCTGCAAACCTGGCTGCGCCAGATCCGCGACGAAGCCTACGTTGAAATCAAGCTGCCTGGCGCCGACCAGGCCGCCCAGTGAAGCCCCTGCGCTTCGCCGTCACTCCCGGCGAGCCGGCCGGCATAGGCCCCGACCTATGCCTGCTGCTCGCCACAGACGCCCAGCCCCACCCCCTGATCGCCATCACCAGCCGTGACCTGCTCGCCGAGCGGGCCGCGCAGCTGGGGCTGGCTGTCAGCCTGCTGCCGGTAGCGCCGGGCCAATGGCCCGAGCAGCCGGCACCAGCGGGCAGCCTGTACGTTTGGGATACCCCCCTGGCAGCCCCGGTTAAGCCGGGCCAGCTGGACAAAGCTAACGCCGCGTTCGTGCTCCAAACCCTGACCCGCGCCGGTCAAGGCTGCCTGGACGGGCATTTCGCCGGGATGATCACTGCCCCTGTACACAAGGGCGTGATCAACGAAAGCGGTATCGCCTTCTCCGGGCATACCGAGTTCCTTGCCGAGCTGACCCACACCGCTCAAGTGGTGATGATGCTGGCCACCCACGGCCTGCGCGTGGCCCTGGTGACCACGCACCTGCCGCTGCGTGATATTGCCGACGCCATCACTGCCGAACGCCTGGAGCGTGTAACCCGTATCCTGCATGCCGACATGCGCGACAAGTTCGGCATTGCCAACCCGCGCATCCTGGTGTGCGGCCTCAACCCGCATGCGGGTGAGGGCGGCCACCTTGGCCGCGAGGAAATCGACATCATCGAGCCGACCCTGGCCCGCCTGCGCACCGAAGGCATGGACCTGCGCGGGCCGCTGCCGGCCGATACCCTGTTTACCCCCAAATATCTGGAGCACTGCGACGCGGTGCTGGCGATGTACCACGACCAAGGCCTGCCCGTACTCAAGTACAAAGGCTTCGGTGCTGCGGTCAACGTGACCCTGGGCCTGCCGATCATCCGCACGTCGGTTGACCACGGCACCGCCCTGGACCTGGCCGGCACCGGCAAGGTCGACACCGGCAGCCTGCGCGTCGCGCTGGAAACCGCCTACCAGATGGCCGAGAACCGACCATGAACGAGCAATACCAACACCGGGCGCGCAAGCGCTTCGGCCAGAACTTCCTGCACGACGCCGGCATCATCGACCGCATCCTGCGCGCCATCCACGCCAAGGCCGGCGAACACCTGCTGGAAATCGGCCCGGGCCAGGGCGCCCTGACCGAAGGCCTGCTGGGCAGCGGTGCACAACTGGACGTGGTGGAGCTGGACAAGGACCTGGTGCCGATCCTGCAACACAAGTTCGCTGGCCGCAGCAACTTCCGCCTGCACCAGGGCGACGCCCTGAAGTTCGACTTCAACCAGCTGGGCGTACCGCCGCGCAGCCTCAAGGTAGTGGGCAACCTGCCCTACAACATTTCCACCCCGCTGATTTTCCACCTGCTCAGCCATGCCGGGCTGATCCGCGACATGCACTTCATGCTGCAGAAGGAAGTGGTCGAGCGCATGGCTGCCGGCCCGGGTGGCGGTGACTGGGGGCGTTTGTCGATCATGGTGCAGTACCACTGCCGGGTCGAGCACCTGTTCAACGTAGGCCCTGGCGCCTTCAACCCACCACCGAAGGTAGATTCGGCCATCGTCCGCCTGGTGCCGCACGAAGTGCTGCCGCACCCGGCCAAAGACGCCAAGTTGCTGGAGCAGGTGGTGCGCGAGGCGTTCAACCAGCGCCGCAAGACCCTGCGCAACACCATGAAAGGCCTGCTCGACAGCGCGGCCATCGAGGCTGCCGGCGTGGATGGCAGCCTGCGCCCCGAACAGCTGGACCTGGCGGCCTTTGTGCGCCTGGCTGACCAGTTGGCTGATCAGCAGCAAGCCTGATTCAGCCTGTACCGGCCCCTTCGCGGGCTTGCCCGCTCCCACAGTTACACCACTACCTTCAAATGTGGTGAGATCCTGTGGGAGCGGGTTCACCCGCGAAGAGGCCGGTACAGACAACACAAACCCTCAAGCCCCTACACCGCTGGCCCTCCCCCCTCCCAATGGCCTAGACTGCATTATTGCGTCAGCTCGCCCAAGGCCCTTGCATGTCCGACCCCCGCTATCAAATCGACGTCAGCGTCGTGACCCGCTACCTGAAAGAACAATCCGACCCCGAAAACGATCGTTTCGCGTTCGCCTACACCATTACCGTGCAGAACAATGGTTCGATCACGGCCAAGTTGCTGTCGCGCCACTGGCTGATCACCAACGGTAACGGCGAAGTCGAGGAAGTTCGCGGCGCTGGCGTAGTCGGCCAGCAACCCAACATCGACCCGGGGCAGAGCCACACCTACAGCAGTGGCGCAGTCATCAGCACCCGCGTGGGTACCATGCAGGGCAGCTACCAGATGTTTGCCGAAGACGGTAAGCGCTTCGACGCTGAGATCGCCCCGTTCCGCCTGGCGGTACCCGGGGCCTTGCACTAATGGCCACTTATGCCGTGGGCGACCTGCAGGGCTGCCTGCAACCGCTAAAGTGTTTGCTCGAACGCGTCAGCTTCAACCCGGCAGTCGACCGCCTATGGCTGGTCGGCGACCTGGTCAACCGCGGCCCGGAATCACTGGAAACCCTGCGCTTCCTGTATTCGATCCGCCAGTCACTGGTCTGCGTGCTGGGCAACCATGACCTGCACCTGCTGGCCACCTGGCACAACGTCGAGCGGCTGAAAAAAAGCGACACCCTGCGCGAAATCATCGAAGCACCCGACGCCGACCAGCTGTTCGACTGGCTGCGCCAGCAAAAACTGCTGCATTACGACGAGGCACGCGGCATTGCCATGGCGCACGCCGGCATCCCGCCACAGTGGACGCTCGGCCAGGCCCTTGGCCTTGCCGCCGAGGTGGAAGAAGTACTGCGCGACGATGGCCGCCTGAAGCTGTACCTCGACGGCATGTACGGCAACGAGCCGAACAAGTGGAGCAAGAACCTCACCGGCGTCGAGCGCCTGCGGGTCATTACCAACTACTTCACACGCATGCGCTTCTGCACCGCCGAGGGCAAGCTCGACCTCAAGAGCAAAGAAGGGCTGGGCACCGGGCCCAAGGGCTACAAACCCTGGTTTGCCCACAAGGACCGCCGCTCGCGGCATGTGAAGATCATCTTCGGCCACTGGGCGGCCCTTGAAGGCCGTGTCGACGAGCCCGACGTCATCGCCCTGGACACCGGTTGCGTGTGGGGCGGCGCCATGACCTTGTACAACGTCGACAGCGGCGAGTACCACCGCTGCGACTGCGCCGACGACGGCACCGTCCGGCAACCGGCACAACCCACTACACTGAACGATCAACCCTGAAGAGAGCCGTACCCATGAGCGAATTCAAGCGCATCCCTCCCGAACAGGCCCTGGCCCTGCGCGCGCAAGGTGCGGTAGTCGTCGACATTCGCGACCCGCAGGCCTTCGCTGCCGGCCATATCACTGGCGCCCAGCATCTGGATAACCATTCGGTGGCCGAGTTCATCCGCAATGCAGACCTCGACGCCCCCACCTTGGTTGTCTGCTACCACGGCAACTCCAGCCAGAGCGCTGCCGCCTACCTGGTAGGCCAGGGCTTCTCCGACGTCTACAGCGTCGACGGCGGCTTTGAACTGTGGCGTACTACCTACCCGGCCGAGACAGCCCAAGGCGCTGCCGAATAAATATTTTCATTTTTACTGCAGCCCGCGCCCTGTGCGGGCTTGCGGCTTATCTGACGAACGGTCGTTCGTAACTTCTGCCCACCTCGCCCCTTGACCTTGCAGATAACCAACTACGCTTAAGCTCAGGCCATCCAAAAAAGGGGAGAGCCGGTACACCGGCGTGCGGGTCATCGGTAGCGTTACAGGGTGTTCTGGGGGGTATACAGCAATCGGCGAGCCCGGTTGCATGCCAGCATCAGCTGACTGATCCGGCGTCGTCTCCACGTATCGAGCGAGGTGACGTCATGAGTATTTTTAGCCACTTCCAACAACGTTTCGAGTCTACGCGCCAGGAAGAACTCTCGCTGCAGGAGTATCTTGACCTATGCAAGCAAGATAAGAGCGCCTACGCATCTGCGGCCGAACGGCTGTTGCTGGCAATCGGTGAGCCAGAGCTGATCGACACCTCTACCAATTCCAGGCTGTCGCGCATCTTTTCCAACAAGGTTATCCGCCGCTATCCGGCCTTTGCCGACTTCCATGGCATGGAAGAGTGCATCGACCAGATCGTCTCTTACTTCCGCCACGCCGCCCAAGGCCTGGAAGAGAAGAAACAGATCCTCTATTTGCTGGGCCCGGTAGGTGGCGGTAAATCGTCGCTGGCCGAAAAGCTCAAGCAACTGATGGAAAAGGTACCGTTCTACGCCATCAAGGGTTCACCGGTATTCGAATCGCCTTTGGGCTTGTTCAACGCCACCGAAGATGGGGCCATTCTCGAGGAAGAGTATGGGATCTCACGGCGTTACCTGAACACCATCATGTCGCCATGGGCCACCAAGCGCCTGCAAGAGTTTGGTGGTGATATCTCCAAGTTCACGGTGGTGAAGCTCTACCCCTCGATTCTCAACCAGATCGCCATCGCCAAGACCGAACCCGGTGACGAGAACAACCAGGACATCTCTGCCCTGGTCGGTAAAGTCGATATCCGCAAACTCGAAGAATTCCCTCAGAACGACGCCGACGCCTACAGCTACTCGGGCGCACTGTGCCGGGCCAACCAGGGCCTGATGGAATTCGTCGAAATGTTCAAGGCGCCGATCAAGGTCCTGCACCCCTTGCTCACCGCCACCCAGGAAGGTAACTACAACAGTACCGAAGGCCTTGGGGCCATCCCTTACACTGGTATCCTGCTGGCCCACTCCAACGAATCGGAGTGGCACACCTTCCGCAACAACAAGAACAACGAAGCGTTCATCGACCGGATCTACATCGTCAAGGTGCCGTACTGCCTGCGCGTCAGTGACGAAATCAAGATCTACGACAAACTGCTGGTCAACAGTTCGCTGTCCAAGGCCCATTGCGCGCCGGACACGCTCAAGATGCTGGCCCAGTTCACCGTGCTTTCGCGCCTCAAGGAGCCTGAAAACTCCAACATCTATTCGAAGATGCGCGTCTACGACGGGGAAAACCTCAAGGATACCGATCCAAAGGCCAAGTCGATCCAGGAGTACCGCGACTCGGCCGGCGTCGACGAGGGCATGAACGGCCTGTCGACCCGCTTCGCCTTCAAGATCCTGTCCAAGGTATTCAACTTCGACCCACACGAGATTGCCGCCAACCCGGTGCACCTGCTGTATGTGCTGGAACAGCAGATTGAACAGGAACAGTTCCCGGCCGAAGTGCGCGAACGCTACCTGCGCTACCTGAAGGAATACCTGGCACCGCGCTACATCGAGTTCATCGGCAAGGAAATCCAGACAGCCTACCTGGAGTCCTACAGCGAATACGGCCAGAACATCTTCGACCGCTATGTGTTGTACGCCGACTTCTGGATCCAGGACCAGGAGTACCGCGACCCGGAAACCGGCGAAATCCTCAACCGCATCGCCCTCAACGAAGAACTGGAAAAAATCGAGAAACCGGCCGGCATCAGCAACCCGAAAGACTTCCGCAACGAGATCGTCAACTTCGTGTTGCGCGCACGCGCCAACAACAACGGCAAGAACCCAAGCTGGCTGAGCTATGAAAAGTTGCGGGTGGTGATCGAGAAGAAAATGTTCTCCAACACCGAAGACCTGCTGCCCGTCATCAGCTTCAACGCCAAGGCCAGCAAAGAGGACCAGAAGAAACACAACGACTTCGTCACCCGGATGGTGGAACGTGGCTACACCGACAAACAGGTGCGCCTGCTGTCGGAATGGTACCTGCGGGTCAGGAAATCGCAATAAAGCGACAGGCTGCCTAGTGACAAGCTACAAGCTGCAAGCCACACGCTGTCTGGCGCCAGCGCAAGCCAGGCGCCAACATCTGCGGCAGTGATAGCTGCTTTTACTTGCAGCTTGAAGCTTGCCGCTTGGAGCTTATGGCTTGTGGCTTGCAGCTGTTCCCAGCTACCGGAGGGACCATGAGCTACGTTATCGACCGACGCCTGAACGGCAAGAACAAGAGCACGGTCAACCGCCAGCGCTTCTTGCGGCGGTACCGCGAACACATCAAGAAGGCCGTCGAAGAGGCGGTGAGCCGCCGTTCCATCATGGACATGGAACATGGCGAGCAGATCAGCATTCCCGGTCGCGACATCGACGAACCCGTGCTGCACCATGGTCGCGGGGGCAAGCAGACCATCGTGCACCCTGGCAACAAGGAATTCACTGCCGGTGAACACATCCCAAGGCCGCAAGGCGGTGGTGGTGGCGGCGGCGGCCGCGGCAAGGCGGGCAATTCCGGCGAAGGCATGGACGAATTCGTCTTCCAGATCACCCAGGAAGAGTTTCTCGAGTTCATGTTCGAAGACCTCGAGCTACCCAACCTGGTCAAGCGTCACCTGACGGGCGCCGACACCTTCAAGACCGTACGTGCCGGCATCGCCAACGAAGGCAACCCGTCGCGCATCAATATCGTGCGCACCCTGCGCTCGGCACATGCACGGCGCATTGCCCTGACCGGCAGCAGCCGCGCACTGTTGCGTGAGGCACAAAAGGAACTCGACCGCCTGCGGGTCGAGGAACCGGACAATTTCACTGATATCCAGGAAGTCGAACAGGAAATCGACCGTTTGAAGGCACGCATCAATCGCCTGCCCTTCCTCGACACCTTCGACCTCAAGTACAACCTGCTGGTCAAGCAGCCCAACCCCAGCTCCAAGGCGGTCATGTTCTGCCTGATGGACGTGTCCGGCTCGATGACCCAGGCCACCAAGGACATCGCCAAGCGCTTCTTCATCCTGCTGTACCTGTTCCTCAAGCGTAACTACGACCGCATCGAAGTGGTGTTCATCCGCCACCACACCAGCGCCCGCGAAGTCGACGAAGAAGAGTTCTTCTACTCGCGCGAGACCGGCGGCACCATCGTCTCCAGTGCGCTCAAGCTGATGCAGGAGATCATGGCCGAACGTTACCCGGCCAGCGACTGGAACATCTATGCCGCGCAAGCGTCTGACGGCGATAACTGGAACGACGACTCGCCGATCTGCCGCGAGATCCTCTCCAAACAGATCATGCCGCATGTGCAGTACTACACTTACGTAGAGATCACCCCTCGTGAACACCAGGCGCTGTGGTATGAATACGAACGCATCGGTGAAGCCTACCCCGACACGTTCGCCCAGCAGCAGTTGGTATCGGCCGGCGACATCTACCCGGTCTTCCGTGAACTCTTCCAGCGCAGGTTAGCCACATGACCGCCAGAGCACAGAGACGCCAACCCATTTCCACCGGGTCCGAGTGGACGTTCGAGCTGATCCAGACCTACGATCGGGAAATCAGCCGCCTGGCCGAGCGTTACGCCCTGGACACCTACCCCAACCAGATCGAGGTGATCACTGCCGAGCAGATGATGGACGCCTATGCCTCGGTCGGCATGCCACTGGGCTACCACCACTGGTCCTATGGCAAGCAGTTCCTCAGCACGGAAAAGTCGTACAGCCGCGGCCAGATGGGCCTGGCCTACGAGATCGTGATCAACTCCGACCCCTGCATCGCCTACCTGATGGAAGAAAACACCATGTGCATGCAGGCACTGGTGATTGCCCACGCCTGCTACGGCCATAACAGCTTCTTCAAAGGCAACTATCTGTTCCGCACCTGGACCGACGCCAGTTCGATCATCGATTACCTGGTGTTCGCCAAGCAATACATCGCCCAGTGCGAAGAGCGCCATGGCATTGATGCAGTGGAAGACCTGATCGACTCCTGCCATGCCCTGATGAACTACGGTGTAGACCGCTACAAGCGGCCCTACCCCATTTCCGCCGAGGAGGAGCGGCGCCGGCAACAGGAGCGCGAGGAGCACCTGCAGCGGCAGATCAACGACCTTTGGCGCACCATTCCGAAAAGCGCCGAAAAGGGTAACGAGCGTGATGATGGGCGCTTCCCCGCCGAACCGCAGGAAAACATCCTGTATTTCATCGAAAAAAATGCACCGCTACTCGAGCCCTGGCAGCGCGAGGTGGTGCGTATCGTGCGCAAGATCGCCCAGTACTTCTACCCGCAGCGCCAGACCCAGGTGATGAACGAAGGCTGGGCAACCTTCTGGCACTACACGCTGATGAACGACCTGTACGACGAGGGGCTGATCACCGAAGGCTTCATGATGGAGTTCTTGCAGTCGCACACCAGCGTTGTGTTCCAGCCCGGTTTCGACAGCCCGTACTACAGCGGCATCAACCCGTACGCACTGGGCTTTGCCATGTACAGCGACATCCGCCGCATGTGCGAAAACCCGACAGAGGAGGATCGCTACTGGTTCCCCGAAATTGCCGGCAGCGACTGGCTTTCTACCATCAAGTTCGCCATGAGCAGCTTCAAGGACGAGAGCTTCATCCTGCAGTATTTGTCGCCCAAGGTGATGCGCGATCTCAAGCTGTTCAGCATCCTCGATGACGACCAGCGCGACGACCTGCTGGTGCCCGCCATTCACGACGAAGCAGGCTACCGGGTGATTCGTGAGCAATTGGCAGCGCAGTACAACCTGGGCAACCGTGAACCCAACGTGCAGATCTGGAGCGTCGACCGCCGTGGCGACCGCTCGCTGACCCTGCGCCACCAGCAGCACAACCGCAAACCGCTGGGCGAATCGACCGATGAAGTGCTCAAGCACCTGCACCGCCTGTGGGGCTTCGATATCCACCTGGAGACCGTGCAGGGCGATCAGGTGATGAAGACCCACCACATGCCACCGCGCGGCGAGCACGGCGAAAGCGCCGACTACGGTCGCATGGACCTGGCCGTCATCCACCACCTCTAGTGCAACGCAATGACTGCCGGCAGGGTATCCTGTCGGCAGTTATGGAGAGTTGCACATGCACATCTACAAAGTTGGCGGCGCCGTACGCGACCGCCTGCTAGGCCGCCCGGTCAGCGATATCGACTGGCTGGTGGTTGGCGCAACCGTCGACGAAATGCTTGCCAAGGGCTATCGGCCGGTGGGTGCCGATTTCCCGGTATTCCTGCACCCGAAAACCGGCGAGGAATACGCCCTGGCGCGCACCGAGCGCAAGAGCGGACGCGGCTATGGCGGGTTCACCTTCCACGCCAGCCCCGACGTTACCCTGGAAGAAGACCTGATCCGCCGCGACCTGACCATCAATGCGATGGCCGAGGATGAAGCTGGCGCGGTGTACGATCCCTACCACGGCAAAAACGATCTCGATAAACGCCTTTTACGCCACGTTTCCCCGGCGTTCGCCGAAGATCCTCTGCGCGTCCTGCGCGTTGCCCGCTTTGCTGCCCGCTATGCGCCACTGGGTTTCCGGGTTGCCGACGAAACCTTGGAGCTGATGCGCCTGATCAGTGCTTCGGGCGAGTTGCAGGCACTGACCGCTGAACGCAGCTGGAAGGAAATCGAGCGAGCGCTGATGGAGGCGAAACCGCAGGTGTTCTTCCAGGTACTACGTGCTTGTGGGGCCCTGCAACAGCTGCTGCCTGAACTTGATGACGACGCCCAGGCACTGGCAGCACTGGAACAGGCCGCGCTGCACGAACAACCTCTGCACGTGCGCTGGGCCTGCCTGCTGCACGCTCTGCCCTCGGCCTCGATCAAGGCGGTCAATCAGCGCCTCAAGGCGCCACGGGAGTGCCAGGAACTGGCATTGCTGACGGGTGAGTGCCTGGCACAGGCCGACCAGGCGCTGTCGCTACCTGCTACGGCATTGCTGGAGCTGCTGCAAAAGTTTGATGTGTACCGGCGGCCGCAGCGCTTCGAGGATTTCCTCAGTGCTTGCGAAATGACTGCGCTGGGCGTGGGCAAAGCGGGTTATCCACAGGCCGATTATCTGCGTGGCGCAGCGGCGGCGGCGCGGGCAGTGGATGTGAAGCCGCTGGTGCAGGCCGGGCATACCGGCCAGGCTTTGGGCGAAGCGCTCAAAGGTGAGCGGCTGAAAGCGCTTGAGGCTTACCAACCCGGTTAGAGCTACCGGCCCTTTCGCGGCTAAAGCCGCTTGTATGGTGATACTTGAAGGGGTGGTGGGACGAAAAAGCCGATTCTGACTGTTCACAGCAGTACAGACCGTGGGAGACATCGCCCCACCCCTTCCACCAAAGCGCCGATAAAGAATGCATCGTTTGCAAGCGACGATAGAAGCAAGCCAGCGCCTCTTGGTGAAACCCCTTCAAGCTGAAAAACCATAACGTGAGGAGTCACCTATGGCAATGCAGGTGGGCAAGTTGATTGTGGGTGCGGATGTCGCAAAAGCTGAGCTGGTTATCCATCACGATGAGCGCGATGAGATCGTCAGGCTGAAAAACTCCAAGCTCGAAATTAAGAAATGGCTGAAGCAGCAGCCACTCAATACAGCTATCGCTGTTGAGGCGACCAATGTCTATCACCTGGACTTAGTTGAGCTGGCTCATCGTCAGGGCTTCGAGGTTTATATCATCGATGGCTTTCAACTGAGCAACTACCGGAAAAGTGTTGGCGGACGGGTGAAAACCGATCCGTCCGACGCTCGGTTGCTGTCCCGCTTTCTGAAAAACGAAGGTGAGGATCTTCGTCCCTGGAGCCCGCCGCCCGCCGTCTACGGCAAGCTTCAGAGCCTCCTGCGACGCAGAGCTGCCTTGGTGAGTGCCCGCACTGCAATGACCCAGAGCTGGGCTAATGAAGGCCTCCTGAAAACCGCGTTCAATACTTTTGTGAAATCAATAGATCGACTGGATCAGTTGATTCAGAAGAAGATTAAAGACGTGCTGCGAGAGGCTGGCTTGCACGAGCAAGTCGCTCGCTGCCAGGCAGTAGAGGGCATTGGTTTTCTCACCGCCACAGCGCTGGTAATGGCTTTTACGAGGGGTGAGTTCAAGAGCAGTGATTCGTACATCGCCTTCTTGGGGATGGATCTACGTGTCAGCGATTCCGGGCAGAAGAACGGACGGCGCTGCCTTACAAAACGAGGCTGCTCAGAGATCCGTCGTTTGTTACACAACGCAGCGATGGCAGCCAGCAAGTCGCCCGCGTGGAACGGGGACTATAAACGGCACCTGAACAACGGAAAAGCAACGACCCAGGCGTTGGTAATCCTCGCCAGGAAGCTAGCAAGGGTGGCATTCGCCCTGATGAAGAATCAGGACGAATACACTACCAAAGGCGTCAAACCGGCTTGCTGAAAACCATAGAATCTCCCACAGGTACTGTGTTAACTCGAAGCCAGCGCAGTCCCTGTGGGAGCGGGCATGCCCGCGAAACAGGCGACGCAGTGGATGGCACCGGCTTTGCCGGTGTTCGCGGGCTTGCCCGCTCCCACAGGTGTAGCGTTGCCTTCAAGTTGGCGCGGTCCTGTGGGAGCGGCTTTAGCCGCGAAAGGGCCAGTACAGGCTTATGCTGGGGTCAGCTGCAACCCACGCCACTCAAAGGCGACCGGGGCCAGTACCTGATCGATCTGCGCCTCCTGCCATAACTGCGCCATGCGCTTGCCCACCCCCGGGTGCACCAGCTCAGGCGCCAGCAGCGACAGCGGCCACAGCACAAACGCGTTCTTCAGGATCTCGGCCCGGGGCAGTACCAAGCCATCGAAGGTGCCAAGCAAATCGTCATACATCAACACGTCGATATCCAGCGGCAGCCCTTTGCGATCCGGCGCATAGCGACCATTGTCGGCCTCGATGAACTTCAGCCGGCGGTCCAGCTCGATCAGCGGCAGCTCGGTTTGCCCGGTCACCACGAAGTTGATGAACGGTCCACTCTTGATCCCCACCGCCTGGCTTTCGAACGCCGGCGAGCAGCGCATGTCGGTGAGGATGCCGGCCAGCGCATCCAACCCGGCGCACAAGTGCGCCTCGCGGTCGATGTTGCTGCCAAGGCCCAGGTAAACCGTGCTCAGAGACATCCGCGCTCAATCTCCACGCCAACACCACCACGAGCCGCCGGCACCGCCCCCGGCTTGGTAAGTTTCAACCGCACCCAAGGGATCTGGAACTCATCCATCAAGGTGGCCACCAGGCGCTCGGCAAAGGTTTCCACCAACTCGAAACGCGCCTGCTCGGCAAACGCCTGCACACGCGCCGACACGCTGGCATAGTCCAGCGCCAGGCTCAGGTCGTCACCCGCTGCCGCCGGGCGGTTGTCCCAGGCAAAGCTCAGGTCCAGGCGCAAGCACTGGCGAATATCCCGCTCCCAGTCATAGGCACCGATCACGGTATCGACTTCCAGGCCTTCGATGAACACTCTGTCCAAGCACTTCTCTCCACAGCACGACAAGGGCGACTGGCGCCGTTAGAATCAGGGCGTCCTCGCCCGGAATAGTTAGCATGTTTTGGTTACTGGCGTTGCTCGCCTACCTGCTCGGCTCGCTGTCCTTTGCCATCGTCCTCAGCCGCCTTTCGGGCAGCCCAGACCCGCGCTCCAGCGGCTCAGGCAATGCCGGCGCCACCAACATGCTACGCCTGGCGGGCCGCAAACTGGCGATCCTGACCCTGCTTGGCGACCTGTGCAAGGGCCTTTTGCCGGTATTGCTCGCACGCTTTGCCGGGCTGGACCTGCAGGCGCAAGCCTGGGTAGGCGTCTGCGCGGTGCTGGGCCACCTGTTCCCGCTGTACTTCTGTTTCCGGGGCGGCAAGGGCGTGGCCACCGCAGCCGGCATGCTCATGGGCCTGTACTTCCCGGCCGCACTGCTGGCCATCGGCGCCTGGCTGCTGACCTTCTACCTCACCCGTACCAGCTCGCTGGCGGCACTGATAGCCACGCCACTCACCTTGCCACTGCTGGCCTGGCGCGAGCCCGAAGCCCTGCTGCCGATCAGCGTGCTGACTGTAATGATCGTGTGGCGCCACCGCAGCAACCTGCGCGACCTGTTTGCCGGGCGCGAGCGACACTTCTGAACCTTACAGCGCAGGCAACTGCTCCATCGGCCAGCGTGCCTGCACGCTGATCGCCAGGTCCTGCTGCTGCCCGGCCAACAGGCGCTGGCAACCGGCATAGGCAATCATCGCACCGTTGTCGGTGCAGAACTGCGGACGAGCGTAGTACACATTGCCCTTCATGCTGCCGAGCATGTCCTCAAGGGATGCGCGCAAGGCCTTGTTGGCACTCACACCACCCGCGATCACCAGGCGCTTGAGGCCGGTCTGCTTGAGGGCACGCTTGCACTTGATGGTCAACGTCTCCACCACCGCCTGCTGGAATGCCAGCGACACGTCGCAACGCGTTTGCTCGCCGTCGTCACCCGCCTGCTTGCATTGCTGCCAGGTGTTCAGGGCGAAGGTCTTGAGGCCACTGAAGCTGAACTCCAGGCCCGGACGATCGGTCATCGGCCGTGGGAACACGAAGCGCCCAGGCACGCCCTGCTCGGCCAGGCGCGCGATTTCCGGGCCACCTGGATAGTTGAGGCCGATCAGCTTGGCGGTCTTGTCGAAGGCTTCGCCGGCAGCATCATCCAGGCTCTCGCCCAGCAGCTCGTACTGGCCGATGCCATCGACGCGAACCAGCTGGGTATGCCCGCCTGAAACCAACAAAGCGACGAACGGAAACTGCGGTGGGTTTTCTTCCAGCATGGGGGCCAGCAAGTGGCCTTCCATGTGGTGCACGCCAATCGCCGGGATGTCCCAGGCAAAGGCCAGCGCCTGGGCGCAGGAGGCGCCCACCAGCAATGCGCCGACCAGCCCGGGGCCCGCGGTATAGGCAATGGCGTCGATCTCGGTGGCGACGCAGCCAGCCTCGTCCAGCACCTGGCGGATAAGCGGCAGCATGCGCTTTACGTGGTCACGCGAGGCAAGCTCGGGCACCACGCCGCCAAACACACGGTGCAGGTCGATCTGGCTGAACAGCGCGTCGGCCAACAAGCCGCGCTCACTGTCGTATAATGCGACGCCAGTTTCGTCGCAGGATGTTTCCAATCCCAGTACTAGCATGGGTTCGTCCCTTGTGGGGGCTGAATTCGAAGCCGCGCATGATAGTCCCCGTGTCGGATGCCGACCAGCGGTTTTCGATCAGAGGCTTTGCATTCCTGCTTGCTAAGGGTTAACATCCGCAACCCTTGAAAACCGACGTTCTCCAGCACACCTTTGTTTTGCCAGGAGCACGTCTACCCCGGTAATGAATTAAGGTAGCCCTGGATGCCAGCCGTCAAAGTTAAAGAGAACGAACCCTTCGACGTAGCTCTGCGTCGTTTCAAGCGCTCCTGCGAAAAAGCCGGTGTACTGGCTGAAGTTCGTAGCCGCGAGTTTTACGAGAAGCCGACCGCAGAGCGTAAGCGCAAGGCAGCTGCTGCTGTTAAGCGTCACGCCAAGAAAGTTCAGCGCGAACAGCGCCGCGCCGTTCGTCTGTACTAATACAGGCGTTCAACGCAAAGCTTCTGCCCTGCCCGGCTAACCGCCGGGCGATGGCAGTGGTCGATTCAAGCTTGAGCAGCTAGCTCAAGGCCCTGCAACGCGCTTTATGCGAATTGCTCATGGGCAACCTGCCTGAAACGTCAGAGCTGGTCCTTCTTGCTGTATGACCAGACGTGCACGTCCGACTGACGGGCCCCCAGGGGCTGGCGACGAGCACACATTCCCTCGCACATCCCCAAACGACCGGCGCGTGAGCGATTAGACTTGCCAGTTGCCAGATGACGAGACTGCCATGGCCGGGCTGATTCCCCAGAGCTTCATTGACGACCTTATCAACCGCCTCGACATCGTCGACGTGGTGAGTTCGCGCGTCCAGCTGAAAAAAACCGGCAAGAACTACTCCGCCTGCTGCCCGTTCCACAAGGAAAAGACCCCTTCCTTCACGGTCAGCCCCGACAAGCAGTTCTACTACTGCTTCGGCTGCGGTGCCGGCGGCAACGCCCTGGGCTTCGTCATGGACCACGACAACCTGGACTTCCCCCAGGCCGTCGAGGAACTGGCCCGCGCCGCTGGCATGGAAGTACCCCGCGAGCAAGGCCGTCGTGACAACAAGCCACGCCAGCCTACAGATTCGCCGCTGTACCCGCTGCTGGATGCCGCCTCGGAGTTCTACCGCCAGGCCTTGCGCAGCCACCCGACCCGCAAGGCGGCGGTGGACTACCTCAAGGGCCGCGGCCTGTCCGGGGAAATTGCCCGCGACTTCGGCCTGGGCTTTGCCCCGCCGGGCTGGGACAACCTGCTCAAGCACCTGGGTGCAGACACCTTGCAGCAGAAAGTGATGATCGATGCCGGCCTGCTGATCGAGAATGCCGAAAGCGGCAAGCGCTACGACCGCTTCCGCGACCGGGTGATGTTCCCGATCCGTGACAGCCGCGGGCGTATCATTGCCTTCGGCGGCCGGGTGCTCGGCGACGACAAGCCCAAGTACCTGAACTCGCCGGAAACCCCGGTGTTTCACAAGGGCCAGGAACTGTACGGGCTGTACGAGGCGCGCAAGCACAACCGCAACCTCGACGAGATCATCGTCGTCGAGGGCTACATGGACGTCATCGCCCTGGCCCAGCAAGGCCTGCGCAATGCCGTGGCCACCCTGGGCACCGCCACCAGCGAAGAGCACCTCAAACGGCTGTTCCGCGTGGTACCCAGCGTACTGTTCTGCTTCGACGGCGACCAAGCCGGGCGCAAGGCCGCCTGGCGCGCACTGGAGTCGACCCTGTCGAACCTGCAGGACGGCCGCCGCGCGCGGTTCCTGTTCCTGCCCGAGGGCGAAGACCCGGATAGCCTGGTGCGCGCCGAAGGTACCGATGCCTTCATGGCCCGTATCAACCAGCACGCCCAGCCACTGGCCGACTACTTCTTCGAGCAACTGAGTGTCGAAGCCGACCCACGCTCGCTGGAAGGCAAGGCGCACATGGCGACCCTGGCAGCACCGCTGATCGAAAAGATCCCCGGCGCCAACCTGCGTCAATTGATGCGCAACCGCCTGAAAGAAATCACCGGCCTCGACCCACAGCAGGTGGAGCAACTGGCGCAGCAGGCACCAGCACCCAGCAGCGTGCCGGACTACGACCCTGGCTACGACTACGACGCCATGGCCAGCTATACCCCCGACTACGGCGACATGCCGCAGCACGACTACGCGCCCGCTCACCAGGAGCAGGCATGGCAGCCGAACAAGGGCGGCGGCAAGAAGCAATGGAGCGACAAGCCCTGGGACAAGAACCGCAAGGGCGGCAAGGGCGGCAAGCCCTGGCAGCAACGCGACGAAGCACCACCCCGCGTGCCCGCCCCGGTCGAGCCGCCCACCCTCGCCGCCCTGCGCACCCTGCTGCACCACCCACTGCTGGCCGGCAAGGTAGAAGATGCCAGCCACTTTGCCGATGAAGAACACCTGTACAGCCAGCTGCTGGTGGCACTGATCGAAGCCGCGCAGAAAAATCCTGGGCTAAGCTCAATGCAGTTGATCGCACGTTGGCACGGTACCGAACAGGGCCGCCTGCTGCGGGCCCTGGCAGAAAAGGAATGGCTGATCGTGGCCGACAACCTTGAACAACAGTTTTTCGACACTATAACTAGCTTGTCCGCCCGCCAACGCGAGCGCAGCCTGGAACAACTGCTCAGGAAATCACGTCAAAGCGAATTGACCAGCGAGGAAAAAATTCAGCTCCTCGCCCTGCTGAGCCGGAATGTTCCCGCACAAACGCCGACCTCATCTGGCGCGTGAGGCCCATGCTCGGGTATAATCCTCGGCTTGTTTTTTGCCCGCCAAGACCTTCAGTGGATAGGGTGTTATGTCCGGAAAAGCGCAACAGCAGTCTCGTATCAAAGAGTTGATCACCCGCGGTCGTGAGCAGGGCTACCTGACTTACGCGGAGGTCAACGACCACCTGCCTGAGGATATTTCAGATCCGGAACAGGTGGAAGACATCATCCGCATGATCAACGACATGGGGATCAACGTATTCGAGAGTGCTCCGGATGCGGATGCCCTTCTGTTGGCGGAAGCCGACACCGACGAAGCCGCGGCCGAAGAAGCCGCTGCTGCGTTGGCGGCAGTTGAAACCGATATCGGCCGCACGACCGACCCGGTGCGCATGTACATGCGCGAAATGGGTACCGTCGAGCTGCTGACCCGCGAAGGCGAGATCGAAATCGCCAAGCGTATCGAGGAAGGCATCCGTGAAGTCATGGGCGCCATCGCCCACTTCCCGGGCACCGTCGATTACATTCTCGGCGAATATGACCGCGTCACCACCGAAGGTGGCCGCCTGTCCGACGTGCTCAGCGGCTACATCGACCCTGACGACAACATCGCCGCACCGACCGAAGAAGTGCCGATCCCTGGCACCAAGGCCGCTGCTGCGAAGGAAGAGTCCGACGACGAAGATGAAGAGTCCGAAGGCAGTGACGACGAGGAAGAGGCCGAAAGCGGCCCGGACCCGGTAGTCGCAGCCCAGCGCTTCGGTGCGGTATCCGACCAGCTTCAGGCAACCTCCAAGGTGCTGAAGAAAAACGGTCGTGCCCACAAGGAAAGCATCGAGGCCCTGCAGGCCCTGGCCGACCTGTTCATGCCGATCAAACTGGTACCCAAGCAGTTCGAGGTACTGGTCGAGCGTGTACGTGACGCCCTGAACCGTCTGCGTCAGCAGGAACGCGCCATCATGCAGCTGTGCGTGCGTGATGCCCGCATGCCGCGTGCCGACTTCCTGCGCATGTTCCCAAGCAACGAAACCGACCAGACCTGGAGCGGTGACCTGGCCAAGCGCAACACCAAATGGGCAGCTGCCCTGGGTGAAAAGGACGCTGCCATCGTCGCTTGCCAGCAGAAGCTGATCGACCTTGAGACCGAAACCGGCCTGACCGTTGCCGAGATCAAGGACATCAACCGTCGCATGTCGATCGGTGAAGCCAAGGCCCGCCGCGCCAAGAAAGAAATGGTCGAGGCGAACCTGCGTCTGGTGATCTCCATCGCCAAGAAGTACACCAACCGTGGCCTGCAATTCCTCGACCTGATCCAGGAAGGCAACATCGGCTTGATGAAAGCGGTGGACAAGTTCGAATACCGTCGCGGCTACAAGTTCTCGACCTACGCCACCTGGTGGATTCGTCAGGCGATCACTCGCTCGATCGCCGACCAGGCGCGCACCATCCGTATTCCGGTGCACATGATCGAGACGATCAACAAGCTCAACCGTATTTCCCGCCAGATGCTGCAGGAAATGGGTCGCGAACCGACCCCGGAAGAGCTGGGCGAACGCATGGAAATGCCTGAGGACAAGATCCGCAAGGTACTGAAGATCGCCAAAGAGCCGATCTCCATGGAAACCCCGATCGGTGACGACGAAGATTCGCACCTGGGCGACTTCATCGAGGACTCGACCATGCAGTCCCCGATTGACGTAGCCACGGTCGAAAGCCTCAAGGAAGCCACCCGCGACGTGCTCTCGGGCCTGACCGCACGCGAAGCCAAAGTGCTGCGCATGCGTTTCGGTATCGACATGAACACCGACCACACCCTTGAAGAAGTAGGCAAGCAGTTTGACGTAACCCGTGAGCGGATCCGTCAGATCGAAGCGAAGGCGTTGCGCAAACTGCGCCACCCTACCCGCAGCGAGCACTTGCGCTCCTTCCTCGACGAGTGATGACAAAACCCCGGCCCAGGCCGGGGTTTTTCTTTTCTGGTTTCTGCCCAGCATATGCACGGCCCCTGTGGGAGCGGCCTTGTGTCGCGAAAGGGCCGCAAAGCGGCCCCGGTGATCCTGCGTCATGCTCAACCCTGGGGGCTGCTTCGCAGCCCTTTCGCGACACAAGGCCGCTCCCACAGTAACTGAACCGCCCCAAGGTTTGCGCAAGGCCCTGTTGTATCTGACAAAAGACCCCACCTTCCACCGCACATCTGCAGCAATGCCCGTCTACACTCGAGTTCAGACCACCTGAATGCGAGGCTGCCATGTCCTTGAAGCCGGCCATTCTGTTGCTGCTTCTGATTCTGTGGAACACAACGGCCGGCGCCCTGACCCTGACAGACGAGGAGAAAGCCTGGCTGGCTGCCCACCCGCAGCTGAGCCTGGGCATAGACGCCTCTTGGCCACCGTTCGAGTTTCGCGACCAGGAGGGCCGGTACCAGGGATTGGCCGCCGACTACATCGCCATGATCCAGCAACGCCTGGGTGTGACGCTCAAACCGGTCGAACCCAGCAGCTGGACCGAAGTACTGGCGCAGGCGCGGGAAAACCGCATCGACCTGCTGCCCGGCATCATGTCCACGCCCGAGCGCCAAGGCTACTTGGCGTTTACCCGCCCCTACCTCGACTTCCCCATTGTCATTCTTGCCCACAAAGGTGGTGCGCAGCCGCGCAACCTGGACGATCTCTACGGCCTGAAGATCGCCGTGGTCGAGAACTATGCCCCGCATGAACTGCTACGCACCCACCACCCCGACCTCAACCTGGTGGCGCTGCCCAACGTCAGCTCTGCCCTGCAAGCCTTGGCCACCGACCAGGTGGATGCAGTGGTCGGCGACCTTGCATCGAGCATCTGGAGCCTGCGCCAGCTCAAGCTTGATGGCCTGTACGTCAGTGGTGAAACGCCCTACCGCTACCAGTTGGCCATGGCCACACCACGCGACAAGAACATTCTGGTCGGCATACTCGACAAAGTGATTGCCGACATGAGCAGCAGCGAGGTCAACCAGATCCAGCAGCGCTGGGTAGGCAATGTGGTCGACCAGCGGATGTTCTGGTCGGACCTGCTGCTTTATGGCCTGCCAACGGTGCTGCTGCTGATGGGCGTGCTGGCTGTGGTCATCCGCATCAACCGCCGGCTCAGCTCGGAAATCTCCCGGCGCATTGCCCTGGAGCAAGAGCTGCGCAGCAGCGAGTACCACTACCGCGGCCTGGTCGAGAGCCTGTCAGCCATTGCCTGGGAAGCCGATGCCAACGACTTTACCTACAGCTACGTCTCGCCGCATGCCGAAGACCTGCTCGGCTACCCACTGGGCGATTGGCTCAAACCGGGCTTCTGGCGCAGCATCCTGCACCCGGAGGACGCCCTCTGGGCCCAGGCCTACTGCGACAGTGAAACCGCAGCCGGCCGTGACCACAGCCTGGATTACCGGGTAATCCGCGCCGACGGCCAGCCGCTGTGGGTACGCAATATCGTCAGCATGATCGAACACGGCCACCAGCCGGTGATGCGCGGGCTGATGATCGATATCAGCGAAACCAAGCGCACCGAAGATGCCCTGCGCCTTTCCGAGCAAAAGTTCGCTTCGGTGTTCCAGCAATGCCCCGACATTTTGCTGATCGCCCGCCACGGCGACGGCTGCCTGCTGGAGGTCAACGAAGCCTTCGAGGAGCAGATCGGCCTAGCCCCAGGCCAGGTGATCGGGCGCACGGCCACCGAACTCAACCTGTGGGGGGTAGAGGGCACTGGCCCCCTGCTGCTTGAGCGACTGCACCAGGGCGGCATCCGCAACCTGGAAATGAGCTTTCGCCGCAGCAATGGCCAACTGTTCACCGGTCTCACCTCAGCCGAAACCTTCGAGCTCGACGGCACGCCCGCGCTGGTGGTGGCCGTACGCGACATCAGCCAGCTCAAGGAAACCCAGGAGCAATTGCAAACCTCCGAAGAGAAGTTCGCCAAGGCCTTCCACGCCTCCCCCGACGGCCTGCTGCTGTCGCGTCAAAGCGACGGCTTGCTGCTTGAGGTCAACGAAGGCTTCTGCCGCCTCACCGGCTATGACCTCAACCCGACCATCGACCAGACCTCGCTGGACCTGGGAATATGGGTCGACCTCAACGAGCGCAAGCGCCTGGTCGACCAGCTCAACCGCGACGGTTTCGTGCGTGACTTCACCTGCCATATCCGCCGCAGCGACGGGCAGATCCGCCTGTGCGAGCTATCTGCCAGGCCGCTGCCGATTGCCGGCGTCGACTGTATGCTTACCATCGCCCGCGACATCACCGAACGCTACCTGATGCAGGAAAAACTGCAGCTGGCTGCCACCGTCTTCGAGAACACTGCCGAAGGCGTGCTGATCACCGACATCGACCAGCGCATCAGCGCCGTGAACCGCGCCTTCAGCGAAATCACCGGCTACAGCGAACTTGAAGCCCTGGGCCAAACCCCGCGCCTGCTCGCCTCCGGCCAGCATGACAGCGCCTTCTATGCCGCCATGTGGCACCAGCTTACCGCCGAAGGCCACTGGCAAGGCGAGATCTACAACAAGCGCAAGAATGGCGAACTGTACCCCGGCTGGCTGACCATCAGTGCCGTGCGCAACAGCGAGCGTGAAATCACCCATTTCGTCGCGGTATTTGCCGACATTTCCAGCCTCAAGCACGCCCAGGCCAAGCTCGATTACCAGGCCCACCACGACCCGCTGACCGGCCTGCCCAACCGGGCCCTGTTCGAGAACCGCTTGCAGGCTGTACTGACCTGCGCACAAGTGTCCAACCGCCAGGGTGCGGTGCTGTTCCTCGACCTCGACCGTTTCAAGCACATCAACGACAGCCTCGGCCACCCGGTTGGTGACCTGCTGCTCAAGGGTATCGCCCAGCGCCTCAAGGAGCAGGTGCGTGACGTCGACACCGTGGCCCGCCTGGGTGGCGACGAGTTCATCATCCTGCTGCCCGGCCTGCACAAGCCCAGCGACGCCAGTACCATCGCCAACAAGCTGCTGGCCTGCTTCGTCGCGCCGTTCCAGGCCGGTGAGCATGAGTTCTTCACCAGCGCCAGCATCGGAATCAGCCTTTATCCACAGGACGGCACCGACGTTGCCACGCTGATCCGCAACGCCGACGCGGCCATGTATCGCTCCAAGGCCAAAGGCCGCAACCGCGTGGAGGCCTATACCCGCGACCTCACCGCCCAGGCCAGCGAGCGCATTGCCCTGGAGCACGAATTGCGCCGCGCCGTCGAACGCAACGAAATGAGCCTGTGCTTCCAGCCCAAGCTCAGCCTCAAGACGCAGAGCCTGGTAGGCGCCGAAGCGCTGATCCGCTGGAGCCACCCCACGCTGGGTGAAGTGCCACCGGAGCATTTCATCCACCTGGCGGAAGAGAACGGCACCATACTCCAGCTCGGCGACTGGGTACTGGAACAGGCCTGCCGGCAGATGCAGGCCTGGAAGCAGCACTACGAACCCTTCGGCCCATTGTCGATCAACCTGGCCGGCGCCCAGCTACGCCAGCCGCACCTGGCCCGACGCATCGAACAGCTGCTCAAGCATTACCAGCTCAAGGCAGGTGACCTGCAGCTGGAGATCACCGAAAACTTCATCATGAGCCAGGCTGAAGAAGCCTTGGCCGTGCTGTACCAGCTGAAGAAACTGGGCGTGCAACTGGCCATCGACGACTTCGGCACCGGCTATTCGTCCCTGAGCTATCTCAAGCGCCTGCCGCTGGACATCCTCAAGATCGACAAGTCGTTCATCCGCGGCCTGCCCGACGACCCACACGACGCCGCCATCGCCCGCGCAATCATCGCCCTGGGCCGCAGCATGCAGCTGACCATCATTGCAGAAGGCGTGGAAAACCAGGCACAGCAGCGTTTTCTGGCAGCGGAAGGGTGTGAGCAGATCCAGGGCTATATCGTCAGCCTGCCGCTGCCGCCAGAGGAATTTGCGGCAGCGTTTCTTCGCATAGCACTATCGGATCTTTCAGATGGCACTGGTGCGAAACCCTCGTTATAATCCGGCCACTTACTGAGGGCCTATAGCTCAGTCGGTTAGAGCAGAGGACTCATAATCCTTTGGTCCACGGTTCGAGTCCGTGTGGGCCCACCAGATACGACAAAGCCGCGCTATTGCGCGGCTTTTTCATGCCTGGCCCATGCCCAGCGACTACTCCAGCCGCGGCCGCATCTCGACCTGCCGCGGATTGTAGAAGGTCATCCCAGCCGGAATATCCCGCGTAACCAGCGACATAGCGCCAATCACCACATCGTCGCCAATGTCGATACGGTCGGCAACGATGCAACTGTTGGCGCCCATGCTCACGTTGTCGCCGAGACGTAGCGTGTATTCTTCCAGACCGAGGGTCTTGATGCCGATCGAGCAATTCTGGCGGATGAAAAAATTGCGCCCGATGCTCACGTGCCGGGTAATCACTACCCCCGGTAGATGCGCGATGCGCAGGCCGGGGGCGATCTGGGCGCCGATGTCGATGTCCACGGCGTACCTGAGGTTGAGCCGCTGCTGCATGCGCCGGGCGTGGCGCCGGGCCAGGCCGCCGCGGGCGTCGAGGTACTGGGCCAGGCGGTAGGTGAAAAGGAAACGTAGTTTGTTGTCCTTGCGTGCGCGGCGCAGCACGTTGAACAGCAGGCTGATGCGGCGTCCGGGCCTTTTCTTGTTGGAGACTTCCAGTCGCCAGCATTCGAGGAGGTGGTCGAGGTTCACACTGGGGTTCTCGTTGGACTAGCGTTTCATCATGCCGCATTACCACCTGAGACGCAGCCATCGGGGCATACGCGATCCCTTTGTGGGAGCGGGCGTGCCCGCGAAACAGGCAACGCGGTGGATGGCACGGGCTTCGCCCGTGTTCGCGGGCACGCCCGCTCCCACAGTGTGACGTGGTCTTGCCCTGCTTGCCGCTGGCTGGCTAGGCTAGCGGGCCAACCGTAGAGACTCGCCATGTCGGATTCCCGCTCCATCACGCTGGATGAAATCGATCGCCAGCTGATCGCCCTGCTGCAGATCAACGCGCGCGAAAGCGTCGCCACCCTCGCCCGCCAGTTGGGCATCGCCCGCACCACGGTGAACTCGCGCCTGGAGCGGCTGGAGAAGAACAAGGTCATCTCAGGCTACGGCGTGCGCCTGGGCCAGAGTGTGATCGGCGGCGGGCTGCAGGCGTATGTGGGGATCAAGGTGCAGCCGCGCTCCGGCAAGGAGGTGGTGCGGCGTTTGAGTGCCATGGGGCAAGTGCAGCAGTTGTGCGCGGTGAGCGGCGAGTTCGACTATGTGGCCTGGCTGCGCACGGATTCACCCGAACAGCTGGACCAGCTGCTCGACCAGATCGGCAGTGTCGACGGGGTGGAGAAGACCACCACGTCGATAATTCTCAGCAGCAAGGTGGACCGCGGGCAGCCGCTCTGAGCTGGCGGTCAGGCCTCCTGGCCGTCGAGCAGGCCCTCCAGGATTGCCGTTGATGCTAAGCCCACCGCGACCGTTGTGGGAGCGGGCGTGCCCGCGAACACGGGCGCAGCCCGTGCCATACACCGTGTCAACTTCTTCGCGGGCTTGCCCGCTCCCACAAAGTCCGGTGCTGCTCTGGAGGTAATGTTCCTCCTGTTCGTCATAAGATTATCTATTAACTAGATTTCGACGAAACAAACTACATTCAGACACCACTCTGCATCTTATTAACGAACACCCCACTCCCTAAAATGACCCCCAGGCATCTCCTATACTCAGGCTCCGCTCCCCGCGCAGCCCCTCTGGCAAGGTCACTTCATGAACAAGAAAAACCGCCACCCCGCCGACGGCAAGCAGCCGATTACTATCTTCGGCCCGGACTTCCCCTTCGCCTTCGACGACTGGCTGGAACACCCCGCAGGCCTTGGTAGCATCCCAGCTGAGCGCCACGGTGAGGAAGTGGCCATCGTCGGTGCCGGTATCGCCGGCCTGGTCGCGGCCTACGAGTTGATGAAGCTGGGCCTCAAACCAGTGGTATACGAGGCCTCCAAACTGGGTGGCCGGCTGCGTTCGCAAGCCTTCAACGGCACCGACGGGATCATCGCCGAACTCGGTGGCATGCGCTTCCCGGTGTCGTCCACCGCCTTCTACCACTACGTGGACAAGCTCGGCCTGGAGACCAAACCCTTCCCCAACCCGCTGACCCCGGCTTCGGGCAGCACCGTGATCGACCTGGAAGGCCAGACCTACTACGCCGAAAAAGCCACCGACCTGCCCCAGCTGTTCCACGAAGTGGCCGACGCCTGGGCAGATGCGCTGGAAAGCGGCGCCCAGTTTGCAGACATCCAGCAAGCCATCCGCGACCGCGACGTGCCGCGCCTGAAGGAGCTGTGGAACAAGCTGGTGCCGCTGTGGGACGACCGCACTTTCTACGACTTTGTCGCCACCTCGCGCTCGTTCGCCAAGCTCAGTTTCCAGCACCGCGAAGTGTTCGGCCAGGTCGGCTTCGGCACCGGCGGCTGGGACTCGGACTTCCCCAACTCGATGCTGGAAATCTTCCGCGTGGTGATGACCAACTGCGACGACCACCAGCATCTGGTCGTCGGCGGTGTGGAGCAGGTGCCACAAGGGATCTGGCGCCATGTGCCGGAGCGCTGCGCCCACTGGCCGCAGGGCACCAGCCTGAGCGGCCTGCATGGCGGTGCACCGCGTACCGGGGTTAAACGGATCGCCCGCGCCGCCGATGGCCGCCTGGCGGTTACCGACAACTGGGGCGACACCCGCCACTACGCAGCCGTGCTCGCCACCTGCCAGACCTGGCTGCTAACCACCCAGATCGACTGCGAGGAATCGCTGTTCTCGCAAAAGATGTGGATGGCCCTGGACCGCACCCGCTACATGCAGTCGTCGAAAACCTTCGTCATGGTCGACCGGCCATTCTGGAAGGACAAGGACCCGCAAACCGGTCGCGACCTGATGAGCATGACCCTCACCGACCGCCTCACTCGCGGCACCTACCTGTTCGACAACGGCGACGACAAACCGGGGGTGATCTGCCTGTCCTACGCCTGGATGAGCGACGCGCTGAAGATGCTGCCGCACCCGGTGGAAAAGCGCGTGCAGCTGGCCCTGGATGCGCTGAAGAAGATCTACCCGAAGACCGACATCGCCGGGCATATCATCGGCGACCCGATCACCATTTCCTGGGAGGCCGACCCGCACTTCCTTGGTGCCTTCAAGGGCGCGCTGCCGGGCCACTACCGCTATAACCAGCGCATGTACGCGCACTTCATGCAGCAGGACATGCCCGCCGAACAGCGCGGCATGTTCATTGCCGGTGACGATGTGTCGTGGACCCCGGCCTGGGTGGAAGGCGCGGTGCAGACCTCGCTGAATGCGGTGTGGGGTATCATGAACCACTTTGGTGGCCGCACCCACGCGGACAACCCAGGCCCTGGCGACGTGTTCGACGAGATCGGCCCTATCGCCCTGGCGGACTGACACAAGGAGGCAGCATGCGCATTGCTCTGTTCCAGGGCATACCCAAGCCACTGGACGTACCCGGCAACCTGCAACGGCTGCGCCAGCAGGCGCAGCTGGCGGCTGAACGCGGTGCGCAGTTGCTGGTGTGCCCGGAAATGTTCCTGAGCGGCTACAACATCGGCCTGGCCCAGGCCGGGCGCCTGGCGGAGGCCACTGATGGCCCGGCAGCCATGGAGGTGATGGAGATCGCCCAGGCACACCGCATCGCCATCGTTTATGGCTACCCGGAGCGTGGTGATGACGGGGCGATCTATAACAGTGTGCAGTTGATCGATGCGCACGGCCGCAGCCTGAGCAACTACCGCAAGACCCACCTGTTCGGCGAGCTGGACCGCGCTATGTTCAGTGCAGGTCCCGACCACTTCCCGGTGGTGGAGCTGGATGGCTGGAAGGTCGGCCTGCTGATCTGCTACGACATCGAGTTCCCGGAGAACGCCCGGCGCCTGGCACTGGACGGGGCCGAGCTGATCCTGGTGCCGACGGCGAACATGACGCCTTACGACTTCGTCTGCCAGGTGACCGTGAGGGCACGGGCGCAAGAGAACCAGTGCTACCTGGTGTATGCCAACTATTGCGGCGCGGAAGACGAGATCCAGTATTGCGGGCAGAGCAGCATCATTGGCCCGGATGGCAGCCTGCTGGCCATGGCTGGGCGGGATGAATGCCAGTTGCTGGCGGAGCTTGAGCATGAGCGGGTGGTGCAGGGGCGCCTGGCCTTCCCTTATCTGGACGATTTGCGCCAGGAGCTGCATGTGCGTAAAGGCTGAAGGCCCTTTCGCGGGCATGCCCGCTCCCACAGGATTCGCGTCAATCTGAGGATCACGCCGTACCTGTGGGAGCGGGCAAGCCCGCGAAGAGGCCGGGCCTGCCAACAAATGGGTTAGCATGGAAACCAGCCACTGGAGCCCCCATGCCTGACGCCACCCGCCACCTCACCCTCGCCAACGGCTTGCAGCTTACCCTGCGCCACGCCCCGCGCCTGAAGCGTTCGGCAGCCGCCCTGCGGGTGCACGCCGGCAGCCACGACGCGCCCGGCAAATGGCCCGGCCTGGCTCACTTCCTTGAACACCTGTTCTTCCTCGGCACCCCACGCTTCCCCCTGCACGACGGCCTGATGCGTTACGTACAGGCGCTCGGCGGCCAGGTCAACGCCAGCACCCGGGAACGCGTCACCGATTTTTTCTTCGAAGTGCCCCCCCATGCTTTGGCCGGGGGGCTTGAGCGCCTGTGCCAGATGCTGGCCGAACCAGACCTGGGCATCGAGCGCCAACGCCGCGAGCGTGAAGTGATTCACGCAGAGTTCATTGCCTGGTCGCGCAACCCGCAGGCCCAGCAACAGTTCGCCCTGCTGCAAACAGCGGCACCGGGCCATCCGCTGAGCGCCTTTCACGCCGGTAACCGGCACACCCTGGCTTTGCAGGATCCAGCCTTCCAGGACGCCCTTTGCGGCTTTCATCAACGCTTCTACCAGGGCGGCCAGATCGTCTTGAGCCTGTGCGGCCCACAGCCGCTCGAAGCGCTGGAACAACTTGGCCGGCAGCATGCCGAGCTGTTCGCAACGGGCCGACGCATGCCCCAAACCCCGCCACCGCCACTGTCGACGAGGACTACACCGCTGGTTTTCGCTCACGAGAACCTGCCGGCTGGCGCCGAGCCCGCCCTTGAGCTGCTGGTTGCCAGCCTCGGCGACAGCCGCCCGGGAAGCTGGCTGGATGCCCTTCGTCAGCGTGGCTGGCTACACAATTTCAAGGCCGAGAAGCTGTACGCCTTCGCCGGACAGCTACTTTGGCACATCGACCTGCAACTCAGCGCAAGCGCCAGACCGGGCGATGCCCATGACCTGTTGCAAGGTTGGTTCAGCTTCATCCGTCAGGCCGACCTTGAACAGCTGAACAGCGAGTTCGGCCTGCTGCAGCACAGCCATGAATCAAGTGCCAGCGCGCTTGAGCTGGCCCGTCGCGACAGCACAGGCCAGCCGTTCGCCAAGCTGGATACGCAAGCCATGCAAGCCCTGCGCAGCCTGCTGGAAGGCCTGCCGAGCCAGGCACACGGGCAATGGCAACTGCCCCCGGTCGACCCTTTACTGATCACAGCTTTGCCCACTGGTGCAGCGAAACCTCTGCCGCAGGCCCTGAAGCGCTGCGACCAGCTGCCTGGCACTCGCCAGTACGCCGCGCTTTATCTGCGCTGGCATGTGCGGTCAGCCCTGCGCCAACGCATGCAGGGCGTAATTGAACAAGCGCTCGCCCCGCTGCAAGCGCGCTGCGAACGTGCGGCGGTGCAGTTGCAGTTCAGTGCCGCGGGTGAGCACTGGCAGTTGCGCTGCGCCGGGCTACCGGCGGCGGTGCTGCGCACTGTAGAGCAGGCCCTGGCCTTGATGCTCAAGCCAGCAGCCAGTTGTTGGCAGCCGCGCACGGCAACGCTACCGGCGCTGATCCCGATCAGGGGCTTGATCAAGCACTTGCCCGACGCGGTACTGAATACCCAGCCCACGGCGGTAACGGCCTGCACACTGGCACAGCCGCAACTCGATGACCTGTGGCAACACGCAAGCTGGCATGGCATGGCAGCAGGCTTCGATGATGCCGCGCTAGAGGGCTTGGGTAGCGCATTACAGCATTGTCCCGGACGAGGCTCGCGACCTGCCGCCTTGCCCACATGGGCCAACCATCGCTGGGAGCACGTCGACGTAGCGGGCAGCGAACATGCCCTGTTGTTGTTCTGCCCATTGCCAGCGGCCAACGAAGCCAGCGGCCGCCTGCTCGCGCAGCTGCTGCAAGGGCCGGTTTACCAGCGCCTGCGGGTAGAACTGCAACTTGGCTATGCAGTATTCAGCGCCTTTCGTCAGGTCGAGGGCGTCAATGGCTTGCTGTTCGGCGTGCAGTCACCCCATACCAGCCCGGCACAGATTCTCGACCACTTGCTCAGCCTGCTGCGCCAGGGTGTCACCCTTGACCCCGCCGCCCAACGGGCCCTGGCCGGGCAATTCGACGAACCCGCAATGGCCAACGCCGATGTCGCCGAGTGGGCATGGCAGACACACCTGGCTACACAACCCGGCCAGCTGGATGTACTGCGCAAGGCTATCCTGAACACGCGGCAGACGGATCTGGACCAGCTGCTGGGTAGCCTGCTTGATGCAGGTTCATCCTGGCTATGTCTGGCCAACGCTGCCGCGCCAGACCCTGATTGGCGATAAGCCAAACCCGTGATTGTTACGCAAAGTGCAAAGGCACTTTCCGAATAATTAACCTTTCGGTACAAAATTTTCTTGTAAGATAGCGCAATCCCAGTTCCGGGAACCTCCTGTTCATGGTGGTACCCAAGTAGTAGCTGAGTAACCCCAAAACCCATCCCGAAGGAGTAATCCCATGTGGACCAAACCTGCTTACACTGACCTGCGTATCGGCTTCGAAGTCACCATGTACTTCGCTAGCCGCTAAGCCGGCTTGCGGTTCCACGCCTCGGCCCGCCGGGGCGTTTTCGTTTTTTAGCGACGGATTTTCGCACAGCAAAGAGAGTGGCCATGCACATCCAGATTCTCGGCTCCGCCGCCGGTGGCGGGTTCCCGCAGTGGAATTGCAACTGCGTCAACTGCAAGGGCTACCGTGACGGCACCCTGCGGGCCACGGCGCGCACCCAGTCGTCCATCGCCCTGTCCGACGACGGCGTACACTGGGTGCTGTGCAATGCCTCGCCCGATATCCGCGCCCAACTGCAGGCCTTTGCGCCCATGCAACCGGCACGTGCCCTGCGCGACACCGGCATCAACGCCATCGTGCTGCTGGACAGCCAGATCGACCACACCACCGGCCTGCTCAGCCTGCGTGAAGGCTGCCCGCACCAGGTGTGGTGCACCGACATGGTCCACCAGGACCTCACCACCGGCTTTCCGCTGTTCAACATGCTCAGCCACTGGAACGGTGGCCTGCAGTGGAACCGTATCGAGCTGGAAGGCAGCTTCGTGATCGAGGCCTGCCCCAACCTCAAGTTCAGCCCATTCCCGCTGCGCAGCGCCGCACCGCCTTATTCGCCACACCGCTTCGACCCGCACCCCGGTGACAACCTGGGCCTGCTGGTAGAAGACACCCGCACTGGCGGCAAGCTGTTCTACGCCCCGGGCCTGGGCCAGGTAGACGAAAAGCTGCTGGCGATGATGCACGGCGCCGACTGCCTGCTGGTCGACGGCACCCTGTGGGAAGACGACGAAATGCAGCGCCGTGGCGTGGGCACCCGCACCGGCCGCGAAATGGGCCACCTGGCGCAGAACGGCCCCGGCGGCATGCTGGAAGTGCTCGATGGCTTCCCGCGCCAGCGCAAGGTGCTTATCCACATCAACAACACCAACCCGATCCTCGACGAAGACTCGCCCGAGCGCGCCGAAGTGCTGCACCGGGGTGTGGAAGTGGCCTTTGATGGCATGAGTATCGAGTTGTAAAAAGTCAGCGAGGCCACACGAGCCCCTGTGGGAGCGGGCATGCCCGCGAAGAACCCAACACAGTGTATGGCACCGGCTGCGCCGGTGTTCGCGGGCATGCCCGCTCCCACAGGGGAGTCGTGTGCCAGGCCAGAGAATCGTTTACAGGAGCCAGCCGAATGAGCGACGCACTGCCAATGTCCCCTGCCGAATTCGAGCAGGCCCTGCGCGCCAAGGGCGCCTATTACCACATCCATCACCCGTACCATGTGGCGATGTACCAAGGGCGCGCTACCCGCGAACAGATCCAGGGCTGGGTGGCCAACCGCTTCTACTACCAGGTCAACATCCCGATGAAGGATGCCGCGATCCTGGCCAATTGCCCGGACCGCGAAGTGCGCCGCGAGTGGATCCAGCGCCTGCTCGACCACGATGGCGCCCCCGGTGAAGACGGCGGCATCGAAGCCTGGCTGCGCCTGGGCCAGGCTGTCGGCCTCGACCCGGACCAGCTGCGCTCGCAAGAACTGGTACTGCCCGGCGTACGCTTTGCCGTGGACGCCTACGTCAACTTCGCCCGCCGCGCCAGCTGGCAAGAGGCCGCCAGCAGCTCGCTGACCGAGCTGTTTGCCCCGCAAATCCACCAGTCGCGCCTGGACAGCTGGCCACAGCATTACCCGTGGATCGACCCGGCCGGCTACGAGTACTTCCGCACCCGCCTGGGCCAGGCCCGGCGTGACGTGGAGCACGGTCTGGCGATTACCCTGCAGCACTACACCACCCGCGCGGGCCAGGAGCGTATGCTGGAGATCCTGCAGTTCAAGCTGGATATCCTCTGGAGCATGCTCGACGCCATGAGCATGGCCTACGAGCTGAACCGCCCGCCTTATCACTCCGTCACCCAGGACCGGGTGTGGCACAAGGGGATCACCCTATGAGTTTCGACCGCAACCAGGTGCCGAACTGGCGCCCCGGCTACCGCTTCCAGTACGAGCCGGCGCAAAAGGGCCATGTGCTGCTGTACCCTGAGGGCATGATCAAGCTCAACGAAAGTGCCAGCCTGATCGGTGGCCTGATCGACGGCCAGCGTGACGTGGCCGCCATCATCAGCGAACTCGAACAGCAATTCCCCGATGCCCCGGAAGTGGCCGACGACATCGAGCAGTTCATGGAGGTGGCCCGTGCCGAACACTGGATCGTCCTCGCCTGAGGTGCCGCCCACGCCCGCGGTCGGCCTGCCGCTGTGGCTGCTGGCCGAGCTGACCTATCGCTGCCCATTGCAGTGCCCGTACTGTTCCAACCCGCTGGACTTTGCCGCCCAGGGCCAGGAGCTGACCACTGAACAGTGGTTCAAGGTGATGGCCGAGGCGCGGGAAATGGGCGCCGCGCAAATCGGCTTTTCCGGTGGTGAACCGCTGGTGCGCCAGGACCTTGCCGAGCTGATCGGCGAAGCCCGGCGCCTGGGTTACTACACCAACCTGATCACCTCAGGGATAGGCCTGACCGAGGCGCGCATCGCCGCCTTCAAGAAGGCCGGCCTGGACCATATCCAGATCAGCTTCCAGGCCAGCGACGAGCAAGTGAACAACCTGCTGGCCGGCTCGAAGAAGGCCTTTGCGCAAAAACTGGAAATGGCCCGTGCGGTAAAAGCCCACGGTTACCCAATGGTGCTCAACTTCGTCACCCACCGGCACAACATCGACAAGATCGACCGCATCATCGAGCTGTGCATTGCCCTGGACGCCGACTTCGTCGAGCTTGCCACCTGCCAGTTCTACGGCTGGGCGCACCTCAACCGCCTGGGCCTGCTGCCAACCCGTGCGCAACTGGAGCGGGCCGAGCGCATCACCAACGAGTACCGGAGCAAGCTCAAGGCCGAAGGCAACCCGTGCAAGCTGATCTTCGTCACCCCGGACTACTACGAAGAGCGCCCCAAGGCCTGCATGAATGGCTGGGGCAACCTGTTCCTCACCATCACCCCGGACGGCACCGCGCTGCCCTGCCATGGCGCCCGGCAGCTGCCGGTGCAGTTCCCCAATGTACGTGATCATGACCTGCACCATATCTGGTACGAGTCGTTCGGCTTCAACCGCTTTCGTGGCTACGAGTGGATGCGCGAACCGTGCCGCTCCTGTGATGAAAAAGAAAAGGACTTCGGCGGCTGTCGCTGCCAGGCCTTCATGCTCACCGGCGATGCCAGCAACGCCGACCCTGTGTGCGCCAAGTCGGCCGACCACGGCATCATCCTCAAGGCCCGCGAGGAGGCGGAAACCGCCCAGCTCGCCATTGAACAGATGACCTTCCGCAATGATAGAAACTCACGTGTCATCGCCCGCGGCTGAGTTCAGCGCGGCGCAGGCGGTTGCCGCCGGTACCGACTTTGCCGAACTCAAGGTCAGTGCCGACGGGGTGTTCTGGGTCGAATTTCGCCCGGCCGACGGTGCTTGCCGTATCTGGCACTGGCTGTACTGCCAGGCCCGCTGCCTGACCCCGGATGGTTTCAGCGTGCGCAGCCGGGTCTACGAATATGGTGGTGGCAGCTTCTGCCTGGGTGGCGACGGGCTGGTGTTCGTCAACGAAAAGGACCAGCAGGTCTACACTCAGTCGCTGGAAGATTTGCAACCGCGCGCGCTGACCCAGGATGCCAGTTGCCGCTACGGCGATGTGCAGTGGCACGCAGGCCTGGTGCTGGCCGTGGAGGAGCGCCATGCCGGGCAGGTGGAGCATCGCCTGGTCGCTCTGGGTAACAGCAGCCACGAGGTGCTCGCCGAGGGCGCCGATTTCTACGCCTCACCTACCGTGAGTGCCGATGGCATGCGCCTGGCGTGGATTGAATGGGACCGCCCGGCCCAGCCCTGGACTGTCACCCGGTTGATGTGCCGTGCTCGCGCCAGCAATGGCCACTGGGGGCCAGCGCAGTGTGTGGCCAACGACGTCGAGTCCCTGCAACAGCCACGTTTCGATGCCGAAGGCCGACTCTACTGCCTGTCCGACCGCAATGGCTTCTGGCAGCCTTGGGGTGAGGTCGATGGCCACTGGCAGGCGTTGCCTGCAGGGCCTGCGGACCACGCGGCTGCGCCCTGGCAGTTGGGCAGCTGTACCTGGCTGGCGCTGAACCCGCAAAGCTACCTGGCCAGCTGGTTCAAGGATGGCTTCGGGCAACTGGGGCTGCGTCACGACGATGGCCGCATGGAACGCTTCGCCAGTGCCTATACCCGCTTTCGCAGCCTGGCCATGGATGCGCAGCACCTCTATGCCATTGCCGCCTCGCCCATCAGCCCGCCGGCAGTGATTGCCATCGACCGCATCAACCACGAGGTCCGCGTGCTGGCCGGTGGTGCCGAAATGCTGCCGGCAGAGCAGATCAGCCTGCCACAGTCGATCAACTATGGCCGCGACGGCGAACTGGCCCATGGTTTCTTCTATCCGCCAGCGCAATCGCAAGGCGCCGCACCGCTGGTGGTGTTCATCCACGGCGGGCCGACGTCGGCCTGTTATCCCGTGCTCGACCCGCGCATCCAGTACTGGACGCAACGTGGCTTTGCCGTGGCCGACCTGAATTACCGGGGCAGCACCAGCTACGGCCGGGAGTACCGCCAGGCACTGCACCTGCGCTGGGGCGAAAGCGATGTGGCCGATGCCTGCGCGGCGGTTGAGTACCTGGCGGCTCAAGGCTTGGTCGACAGGCGTAAGGCCTTCATCCGTGGGGGCAGTGCCGGTGGCTACACCACACTGTGTGCCTTGGCGTTTCATGACGTGTTCCGCGCCGGCGCCAGCCTGTACGGGGTCAGCGATCCGATTGCGCTTGGCCGTGCCACGCACAAGTTCGAGGGCGATTATCTGGACTGGTTGATCGGCGATCCGCAACAGGATGCGCAGCGCTATCGCCAGCGCACGCCGCTGCTGCATGCGGGGCAGATCAAGGTGCCGGTGATTTTCTTCCAGGGTGAGCTGGATGCAGTGGTGGTGCCGGAGCAGACGCGTTCAATGCTGGCGGCGTTGCAGGCTAACGGGATTGAGGCTGAGGGGCACTTCTATGCGGGCGAGCGGCATGGTTTCCGTAAGGCGGAAAACCTGGCGCATGCGCTGGAAGAGGAGTGGAAGTTCTATTGCCGGGTACTAGAAGGCTGACCCTGGGGTCTGCTTCGCAGCCCAATCGCAGGCAAGCCAGCTCCCACAGGTACTGCACAGGCATTGATTGCTACGCAACACTGTGGGAGCCCGGCTTGCCGGCGATGAGGCCCTGACAGGCTAACGCTTGGCGATGATGTACACCGCGTGCACGATCCCCGGAATATACCCCAGCAAGGTCAGCAGAATATTCAGCCAGAACGCCCCGCCAAACCCCACCTGCAAGAACACGCCGAGCGGCGGCAGAATGATGGCAATGATGATGCGGATAAAGTCCATGCGAGTCTCTCCTGAAGGGGTTACATCACAGACTAGCCGCCCGCCGCAGAGGTTCCACAGGCAAAAAAAAACGCCCCGGGCCGAATGAAACAGGCCAGGGGCGATGCGCAGGAACGCCAGACGGTTCGTAGAATTCTTTAACGTGCCACTAAGCCGGAACTTCGCGGCGGGCCTGCTGCTGGGCATGCAGGCGGGCAAAGGCGCGCGCCAGGCGCAGCAGCATTTCGTCGATGTTGCCTTTGCTCACGGTCAGCGCCGGTGAAAAACGCACCACATCCGCTTGCGGGGCATTCAGCAGCAAGCCTTCGTGCAGGGCCGCGGCCACCAGCTCACAGGCCAGGTTTTCTTTCAGTTGCAGTGCCCACAGCAGGCCTTGACCGCGCACTTCACCCTGGCCATAGCGCCCGGCCAGGCGGCTCAGGCCTTCGCGCAAGTGGCGGCCGTTGTCCTGCACCTGCGCGAAGAAGCCAGGCTCCAGCACCGTGTCCAGCACAGCCAGGCCCGCAGCGCACATCAGCGCGTTACCATGGTGGCTGCCTTCCAGTTCGCCGGGCTCGGCGCAGCATGCTGTGCCCCGGGCCAGCAAGGCGGCCAGTGGCACTCCACCGCCCAAGCCCTTGCCCAGGGTGATGATGTCGGCGCGCACACCGTACGTTTCTTCGGCCAGCAACGCACCGCAACGGCCAATTCCGGTCTGCACCTCATCGAGGATCAGCAGGATGCCCAGTTCGCGACACAGTGTTTCCACGCCCTTGAGGTATTCCTGCGTGGCGGGGATCACACCCGCCTCGCCCTGGATTGGCTCAAGCATGATCGCCACGGTGCGCGAATCCACTGCGGCATGCAGGGCAGCCAGGTCATTGAACGGCACCTTGCTGAAGCCCGGCAGGCCAGGTTCGCAGCGGTTGCACGGCAGCGGGTCGGACGCCGACAGCGCGCCCAGGCTGCGGCCATGGCAAGCCTGGCTGGCGGTGATGATGTGATAGGCGCCGTTGCGGTGCAGCTGGCCCCACTTGCGTGCCAGCTTGATCGCACCTTCGCAGGCCTCGGCACCGCTGTTGAGCAGGTAAGCCTGGTCGCTGCCCGTGCTCTGGCACAGGCGGTTGACCAGCCCCAGCAGGCCACGGCTGTGAAAGCCCGCGCCCGGGTTGATCAGCGCCTGGGCCTGGTTGCCCAACGCCTTCACCAGCGCACTGGGGCTGTGGCCCAGGCTGTTGACCGCACCGCCCTGGGTGAAGTCCAGGTAGGCGTGCCCTTCGCTGTCCCACAACCACGAGCCCTGGCCACGCACGAATACCTGCTCTGCGCGCTCGGCGCTTGGCATCAGGCGCTCACGCGATAGCTCGGCTGGCGGCACCATCACGGGCGCGCGCTTGGGCTCGGCGGCCGCAGCAGGGGCCGAGCGGCGCAGGTTGAACAGGTTCATCAGGGCTCCAGCCTTGCACGGTAAGGGGCAGGCGCGGGGCGGTCTTGGTGCCGCCGCTCGATATTTTGCCTTGCCTATCAAAAGTGTTTTTCATCCGGGGTAACAATCAACCGATTGATCGCTGTAACCCGTTGGAATACGGCGATAGACTAGGCCTCACAGGGGGTTTCGACCATTTCGTTTTTCCAGCATTTTCGATAAGTGTTACTTATGGATTTCCGCCAACTGCGTTATTTCGTCGCGGTGTATGAAGAAGGCCATGTCGGCCGTGCCGCCGAGCGCCTGTCGTTGTCCCAGCCGGCACTCTCCCAGCAGATCCGCCAACTGGAACACAGCCTCGACCTGAGCTTGTTCGAACGCAGCAACAAGCGCCTGCTGCCGACCCTGGCAGCGCACACCCTGTACAACCACGCCTTGCCGTTGCTCGACGGGTTGCAGCGGGCCCACGAGGCCATGCGCAACTTCAAGGGCCAGTCGCTGCGCACCTTGGCCATTGGTGTATTGCAGACCGTGCGGCCAAGCCTGGTGCCGCAGTTGCTCGAACGGCTACGCAAGGCACAGCCACACCTGGTGGTGCAGATCTATGAATTGTCGGGGCTGGAAATCGAACGGCGCCTGCTCAATGGCAGCCTGGACATCGGCATCAGTTACCTGCCGCCACGCCAGCCTGGGCTACATGGCCTGTTGCTGTATGAAGATGAGCTGCAGTTGGTCATCCCGGATACCCATCCCCTGAAGGACTTCAAGAAGGTTTCCATTCGCCAGGCCGCCGAGTTGCCCATGCTGATGCTGGGCGAGGAGTTCCAGATCCGCCAGATCTGGCAGGCGCAGCTGGCCAGCCAGGGGCGACGGCCACACGTGCAGGCGGAGATGAACAACATGGCAGGGATTCTCGACAGCCTGGCGCACACGGCACTGGCGACCATTCTGCCCGGCCGGGCCAAGGAGGCGGCCGAGGACGGCCAGGGGCTGCTGTGGAAGCCGTTGAGCGAACCGCGGGTACCGCTGAAGGTTGGCCTGGTGTTCCGCGATGCCCAGCGCCAGCAGGCCTCGGTGGAGCTGCTGCGCACGCTGCTGGAAGAAGAGACGGACGCCCGGCTGCTGGGTGCATCGCCACTGGATGTGCTGGGCTGAAAAAACGCACACAAAGAAAACCCCGCCGAAGCGGGGTTTCCCAGACTGTTTCCCTGTGACATCCGTATCGCCCCGCCATCCTGGCAGGTGGTCCTTCGTCGCTGTCCCTAGTCTGTCCTTTGCGCTTCCTGCGCAACGTCCATGTGGTAAAGATTAACCGTGGATCCAATCTGAGAACAGTGGTGAAAAGTCACCACGTCGTGTAGGAAAAAGCTTACAAGGGCGAAGCATTCGCAGATACACCCTACATGGGGCCGCTCTGCGGCCCATCGCGACGCAAGGCCGCTCCCACAAGGTCCTGCATACGCCGATCAATGTGGGAGCGGCCTTGCGTCGCGATGGGCTGCAAAGCAGCCCCAAAAATCGTCAGAACTGCTCGGCATCCAGCAGGTAGAGCGATTCACTCCCCGCCTTCACCGAAGCCACCAGCGAATTCACCCGTGGCAGCAACCGCGCAAAGTAGAACCGTGCCGTGCCCAGCTTGCCGGAATAGAACGCCGTATCCCCATCACCCGCCTGCGCCGCCCGGGCCATCAGTGCCCACATGTAGCCATAGGCAACATAGCCAAATGCATGCAGGTACTCGACGGACGCCGCGCCAATTTCGTTCGGGTTGCCCTTGGCCTGTTCCAGCACCCACTCGGTCAGCCCGTCGAGCTGGTCGAGTGCAGCGCCCAGTGGCTTGGCAAACTCATTCAGCTCGCTACCTGCGCTGGCAATGAACTGGCGAATCTCGTCAGAGAACAGCTTGTAGTAAGCCCCACCGCTGGCCACCACCTTGCGACCCATCAGGTCGAGGGCCTGAATGCCATTGGTGCCTTCGTAGATCTGGGTAATGCGCACATCACGCACCAGTTGCTCCTGCCCCCACTCACGGATGTAACCATGCCCGCCGAATACCTGCTGGCCGTGCACCGTGCACTCCAGGCCCAGGTCGGTAAGGAAGGCCTTGGCCACCGGGGTCAACAGCGCCACCAGTTCTTCGCTGCGCTTGCGTACGGCAGGGTCTTCGCTGTATTTGGCACTGTCCAGTTGCATGGCAACGTAAGTGGAGAAAGCCCGACCACCCTCGATCAGCGCCTTCATGGTCAACAGCATGCGGCGCACGTCCGGGTGAACGATGATCGGATCAGCGCCCTTGTCCTTGGCTTGCGGGCCAGTCGGGGCACGGCTTTGTAGTCGGTCGCGTGCGTACTCCACTGCGTTCTGGTAGGAACGCTCGGCCGAGGCCAGGCCCTGAATGCCCACGCCCAGGCGCTCGTAGTTCATCATGGTGAACATGGCGGCCAGGCCCTTGTTCGGCTCACCGACGATGTAGCCCACTGCCTGGTCGAAGTTCATCACGCAGGTGGCCGAGGCCTGGATGCCCATCTTGTGCTCGATCGAACCGCAAGTGGCCGGGTTGCGTGCACCGAGGCTGCCATCTTCGTTGACCAAAAACTTGGGCACCAGGAACAGCGAAATGCCTTTCGGCCCCGCTGGCGCATCAGGCAGCTTGGCCAGCACCAGGTGGATAATGTTCTCGGTCAGGTCGTGCTCACCACCGGTGATGAAGATCTTGGTGCCGCTGACCTTGTAGCTGCCATCTGCCTGGGGCTCGGCCTTGGTGCGGATGATGCCCAGGTCGGTACCGGCATGTGGCTCGGTCAGGCACATGGAGCCGGCCCACACGCCGGCGTACATGTTCGGCAGGTACTTCTCCTTCAGCGCTTCGCTGGCGTGGGCATTGATCGACAGGCAGGCGCCCGCGGTCAGCATCGGGTACAGGCCAAACGCCAGGCTGGAGGCGTTGACCATTTCCTCGACCTGGGCCGAGATGGCCTTGGGCATGCCCATGCCGCCAAACAGCGGGTCGCCGCCCACGCCCACCCAGCCGCCTTCGGCGTAGGTGTTGTAAGCCTCGATGAAACCGGCTGGGGTGCGTACCGCACCGTTTTGCCAGTGGCAACCTTCTTCATCTGCGGCGCGGCTGAGCGGCGCGATGGACTTGGCGGTGACCTTGCCGGCTTCTTCCAGCACGGCCATAGCAGTGTCGGCATCGACAACCTCGGCCAGCCCGGGCAACTGCGCCCACTGCTCGGCCACGTTGAAGACTTCATTCAGTACGAAGCGCATGTCGCGCAGCGGCGCTTTATAGTCAGCCATGACAACCTCTCGCTAGTCGGGTCGGGGCGGTCTCGGGGAACCGCGACACTGGGGTTGCTTGCAGTGTAACCGAACAACTTTTACGAGACATAGGGTCATCAATCGACCGCATGGTCGCCGCCGGTCACACTGTACGCACTGCTCCTCGTTGCGATTGTTGCCCATGCACCATGACACAATTGCGCCCTGCACCTTTGGCGCTGTACAGCGCCTGGTCGGCGGATTTGAGCACCGCTTCGGGGTTGCGGTGATCAGCCTGGCGCTCGGCCACGCCGATACTGATAGTGACCGATACCGTGCCGCCAGCGCTGCCCGCCCGCCGCTGACGGCCGGCCGTATCGTCCTGCGGGCGGTTGCTCTGGTCGCGCAGGTGCATCACATAGTTGGCGATCACCTCGCGCACCGCTTCCACGTGGGGCACGCATTCCTCGGCGGTCTTGCCAGCGAACACCAGGGCAAACTCCTCGCCGCCATAACGGTAGGCCCGGCCGCCTCCGGTCACCTTGGACAAACGGCTGGCCACCAGGCGCAACACCTGGTCACCGACATCATGGCCATGGGTATCGTTGAATTTCTTGAAGTGGTCAACATCGGTCATGGCGATCACATAGTTACGCCCCAGGCGCTGCATGCGCTCGTTCAGCGCACGGCGCCCCGGCAGGCCGGTCAGTTCGTCGCGGAAGGCCATCTGGTAGGCCTCGTGCGCTACCGCTGCGGCGATCATCAGCATCACCTGGCTGCACATGATGTTCAGGGTGAACGGCAGGATGAACGTTTGCGGCAGCATCCAGAAGATGCCCAGCAGCCCCGTTATCAGCGCCGCGTGCAGAGGCCGCGGTGCGCGCAAGTATTGCACCACCAGCAAGATGAACACGCCGAGGAACAAGGGGTAGACCAGCTGGATCAGGCTCATCCACTGGCCATGCAGGGCGGGCCAGCGGATTTCCGCCAGCCAGGTCAGCAGGGCTTCGGGGAAGCTTTGTTCGAGGGCCACTGCCACGCTGCCCACGGCGAACAGCACGGCGCCACGGGCGACCAGGTCCTGCAGCAGGTGAGTACGTTCCTGCCAGGCGCCATACAGCCCGAACACCGCGGGGAGCAGCAGGCATACCAGGTGGAAGATCACCGCGGCGTCCTCGCGCACGCGGCCGTGGTCACGGTAGAAGTCGGTCTGGGTATCGAGCAGGAAGTAGGCGATGTACACGGTGAGCATCATGAACAGCTCACGCTGGCGGCGGTAAACCGCGCAGTAGGCGCCGCCCAGCAACAGAACCAAGGTGGGCAGGACGTTGAACAGCGATGTGAAAAAGACACTGAGGTCTCTCACGTAGGCCGCAGCGAGCCCTGCCAGCAACAAAACGAGCGATGGCAGAAAGTGGCTTGCGCGAACAGCATTAAAACGAAACAAGGGTAATCTCCAACCCGGCAGATCAATAGTGGCATTGTGCCCTTACTTCATCGGCAGTGCACATGAACAGTTGAATCCAAGAAGTAAAGAGCAGCCATCCTCCTGTCTGCACGCGATCCCTGTGGGAGCGGCCTTGCGTCGCGATTGGGGCGCGAAGCGGCCCCGCCTTCTGCGCCACAGTCGAAATTGTCGGGGCTGCTGCGCAGCCCGATCGCGACACAAGGCCGCTCCCACAAGGGATAGTGTTCAGCCTCGTCAGAATGCAAAAACCCGCCTGCCGGTGAGGGCAGGCGGGTTTTCGGTACAACCGATGAATCAGTACGACAGGCCGAAGTTTTCTTCGTCCATTGCCATCAGGTTGTTGGCACCCGACAGCATGGTCGCCACATGAGTACGGGTACGCGGCAGGATACGCTGGAAGTAGAAGCGCGCAGTCTGCAGCTTGGCGGTGTAGAACGCCTCTTCACTGGTACCGGCTGCCAGCTTCTCGGCCGCCAGGCGGGCGATGTCGGCCCAGAAGTAGGCCAGGCAGGCATAACCGGAGTACATCAGGTAATCGACCGAGGCCGCGCCCACTTCTTCGCGGTCCTTCATGGCGGCCATGCCCACTTTCATGGTCAGCTCGCCCCACTCCTTGTTGATTGCCGCCAGCGGTTCGACGAATTCCTTGACCGCTTCGTTACCTTCCTGCGCCTGGCAGAACTTGTGCACGATCTTGGTAAAGCCCTTCAGTGCTTCGCCCTGGGTCATCAGCACTTTACGGCCCAGCAGGTCCAGCGCCTGGATGCCGGTAGTGCCTTCGTACAGCATGGAGATACGGCTGTCGCGCACGTTCTGCTCCATGCCCCACTCGGCGATGAAGCCGTGGCCGCCGTAGATCTGCACGCCATGGTTGGCCGCTTCGAAACCGACTTCGGTCATGAACGCCTTGGCGATCGGGGTCAGGAACGCCAGCAGGGCATCGGCCTTCTTGCGCTCTTCTTCGTCCTGGCTGTACTTGACGATGTCCACCTGCTTGGCGGTGAAGTACACCATTGCCCGGTTGCCTTCGGCGAAGGCCTTCATGGTCAGCAGCATGCGGCGCACGTCCGGGTGGACGATGATCGGGTCGGCAGCCTTGTCCGGTGCTTTCGGGCCAGTCAGCGAGCGCATCTGCAGGCGCTCACGGGCGTACTTCAGGCCACCCTGGAACGCCACCTCGGCGTGGGCCAGGCCTTGCAGCGCGGTACCCAGGCGAGCAGTGTTCATGAAGGTGAACATGCAGTTCAGGCCTTTGTTGGCCGGGCCGATCAGGTAACCGGTGGCCGCATCGAAGTTCATCACGCAGGTAGCGTTGCCGTGGATGCCCATCTTGTGCTCGATAGAGCCGCAGCTCACACCGTTGCGCTCACCCACGCCGCCTTCGGCATTGGGCAGGAACTTCGGCACGATGAACAGCGAGATACCTTTGGTACCGGCTGGCGCATCCGGCAGGCGGGCCAGGACGATATGGACGATATTGCCGGCCATGTCGTGCTCACCGGCCGAAATGAAGATCTTGGTGCCCGACACTTTGTAGCTGCCGTCGGCCTGTGGCTCGGCCTTGGTGCGCAGCATGCCCAGGTCGGTACCGCAGTGTGGCTCGGTCAGGCACATGGTGCCGGTCCACTCGCCGGACACCAGCTTGGTCAGGTAGGTATGCTGCTGCTCTTCGGTGCCGTGCGCAGAAATGGTGTTCATCGCGCCATGCGACAGGCCTGGGTACATGCCCCACGACCAGTTGGAACCGCCGACCATTTCACTCAGGGCCAAGCCCAGCGACTCTGGCAGGCCTTGGCCACCGTGCTCGATGTCATGGGCCAGGCTCGGCCAGCCGCCTTCGACGAACTGCTCGTAGGCCTCTTTGAAGCCAGTCGGGGTTTTCACGCCCGATTCGCTCCAGGTGCAGCCTTCCTGGTCACCCACACGGTTCAGCGGCGACAGCACCTGCTCACAGAACTTCGCACCTTCTTCGAGGATCGCGTCGACCATGTCGGGCGTGGCGTCCTGGCAGCCCGGCAGGCTCTGATAGTGCGCCTCATAGCCGAGCAGCTCGTCGCGAACGAAGCGGATATCACGCAAGGGGGCTTTGTAATCAGGCATTGCGATGAACCTCTGGGTCAGTTCTGTGGGGGTGACCAGCTCTTGGCGGCCGTCTTATCAAACAGTTGTTTGAAACTTACGTTTAGCTCCGCATTCTGTCAAGGAGGGACTATGGCGCCATTTACGCCACGAAAAATGTCGTTTACGCCAAGCCCGAAAAATACCATTCCCCCGGTGGGAGCGGGCATGCCCGCGAAGAGGCCAGACCAGGCAATAGAGGTGCCTGAACTGACGCATTCGCGGGCATGCCCGCTCCCACAGGGGGTATGTGTGTGTAATTCGGGTGGGCGCCCGGTCAGGCGTAGGTGTCGATGATCCGACCGAGCATTTCGTCGGAAGCCTTGACGACTTTTGCGCCAAGCTCGACTTCGGTCTTGCCCACCGCCTGTTGCACCACGCTGGTGGCCAGGTCCATCTGCTGGCTGCGGTCGACCGCGCGCAGGCGTTCAGCCTGAAAATCGCTGGACTGGCTGGTGGCGGTACGTTCGGCGGCGGTGTTGGCGATCTGGCTTGCAGCCTGATCGACGCGGTTCTGGCCGGTGTGTATTGCGCTCAGGCCCGCGTAATAGGCGGAGCTACCGGTGATTTCCATGTCAGGACTCCATTGACGCTGGATAACGAACAGGCTCAATTAAAGCAGGCCTGCGGTGAAAAGGCCCGTTTAAATCCCTAATGGCTTGGTGCCAGCTGATAGGCCTTGGGTATTCCTGCACCGGCCCTATCGCCGGCAAGCCAGCTCCCACAAGTCCTCCACAACCCTTGAGGTTTGTGCAGTACCTGTGGGAGCTGGCTTGCCGGCGATAGGGCCGGGCCTGAAAACCACTAATCCAACAGATCCAGCTGAAGGTGCTCAGCCACCATGTCGGCACTGGCCTGCTTGAGCTTGGGCACCCGCCCCAGGCAAGGCGCCGGCAAGCGCTCGGCAAGGCTGGCAAGGTTCTCTTCCAACCGTGAAGTACGCGGCTCGATGATGTTCGCCACCCACCCGGCCAGTTGCAGCCCGTCACGCTCGATCGCCTCGGCGCTGAGCAAGGCATGGCTGATACAACCCAACCTCACCCCTACTACCAGGATAACCGGCAGCTGCAAGGCAACAGCCAGGTCAGACAAGTTCTCCAGCCCCGACAACGGCACGCGCCAGCCACCGGCCCCCTCTACCAAGGTGAAGTCGGCATTTTGTTGCAGCACATTGCGCATCGCCGCCAGCAACTCCGGCACGCCCAGCGTCACCCCCGCCTCGCGCGCCGCCACGTGCGGAGCAATCGCAGGCTCGAAAGCAAACGGGTTGACCTGCTCGTACGGCAGCTTGATCGTGCTTTCATCAATCAGCGCCTGGGCATCACTGTTGCGCAAGCCTTTGGCCGTCATCGTGCAACCCGAGGCCACCGGCTTGGCACCCAATGTGCTCATGCCCTGCAAACGCGCCGCATGCAAAAGCCCGGCGGCGATGGTGGTCTTGCCGACATCGGTATCGGTACCGGCAATGAAATAGGCCTGGCTCATCTCGCTCCCCTTACCCCAGTGGCTTGCGCAACACACCATAGACCACCTGATAGGTGGCTGGCAGCCCCTCGGGCTGGCGAAATGCTTCATAGGCCTGCAACAGGCCCTGCATCCGCGCCCGGCCAGTCAGGCCGGAAGGGCGGCCCGGGTTCAGGTTGTGCGCACCCAACGCCTTCAGTTCATGGGTCAGGCTGCGCACATCCGGGTAGTGCAGCACATGCGGGCAGCGCTGCAAGCCAAGTTGTTCAAGGCCGCTATCGGCACACAGGCGCTGGTAATCCTCAAACCGGCGGAAGCGGTTCACATGCACCAGGCCATCCACCGCCTGCCAGCTGGCGCGCAGTTCATCGAGGGTGCCCACACACAGGCTACTGAAGGCCAGCACACCACCTGGGCGCAGCACGCGCAGGGCTTCTGCCAACACACTGGCGAACTGGTCGCACCATTGCACGGCCAGGCTGGTGAACACCAGATCGACGCTTGCATCACGTAGCGGCAAGCGTTCGGCGTCGCCAGCCACGTGATACTGAGCCCCGTTCTGCTCATGGCGGGCGTGGCGCAGCATGCCTTCGGCGATATCCACTGCCACGCCGCTGGCGTACGCAAAACGCCCGGCCAGAATACGGCTGAAATGGCCGGTCCCGCTGCCCAGGTCCAGCCAACGCGAAGGCTGCAAGCCTGCCGGCAGCTGCTCCAGCAGGTGCAAACCTACTGCGCGCTGCAACGCTGCCACGCTGTCGTAGCTGGCCGCAGCGCGAGAGAACGAGGCCGCCACCTGGCGTTTGTCGGGCAGCGCGCCAGGGGTCGGACGGGATAGGTCAGTCATCGCCACTCTCATGCAGGAAACTCTTGATGCCCGCCGCCAGCTCCTGCGGGTACTCCAGCAGGAACGCGTGGGAACTGTCTTCAACCAGGCCCACTTCCACATCGGGCAGCAGCTCGCTCAACGCTTTTGCCGCCTCTGCCGGCACCAGTGCATCGCTGCCGGCGAACAGGTGCAACTGCGGGCCGCCATAGGCCTGCAACGCCTCACGGGTATCCAGCTTGGCCAGCACTTCAAGGCCGGTGGCCAAGTACAGCGGGTCGGTATCCGGCACGCCGACGCCCAGCTGACGTAGCAGCGTGCGTGGCTGCTGCGCGCCATCACTGCACAAGGTACGGAAGCGCTTGAGGGTGACCTGGGTATGGCTGCGACAGCCATCGAGGAAGGTGCCGAAAGTGTCTTCGGCCATGCCGTGGAGCCAGCCCGGGCGGGCCACGAAGCTGGGGTTGCTGGCCAGGGTCAGCAGGCCGCAGCAGTGGTCACCACGCTTGTGCGCCAAGGCGCTGGCCAGCATGCCGCCCAGCGACCAGCCACCCAGCCACACATCGCTCGGCAGCTTGCGATCAAGGTGGTCCACCCATGCCTGAACATCGCTGTCGGCCAGCTCGGGCAGGGGCATCAGCTCTACCTGCAAACGTGAATCCTGGGCACGCAGGCTGGCCGCCAGCGGCTCCAGTGAAGCAGTGCCCAGGCCCCAGCCGGGCAGCAGTACAAGGCGATTACGCATCGGCGTTCTCCAACTGTGGATAACACTCGGCCAATGCATTCAACAATAGCTGCACCTGCGCTTCGCTGTGCGCGGCACTCAGGGTCACCCGCAGGCGGGCGCTGCCAGCCGGTACGGTGGGTGGGCGGATGGCCGTCACCAGCAAGCCGCGTTCGCGCAACATGCGCGACAGGCGCAGGGCCTGTGCGCTGTCGCCGATCACGATGGGCTGGATAGGTGTCGGGCTGTCCATCAGTTGCAGGCCGATCTGTCGTGCGCCTTCGCGGAACTGGCGGATCAACGCTGCCAGGTGCTCACGGCGCCAGGTTTCGCGGCGCAGCAACTCCAGGCTCTTGAGCGTGGCGCAGGCCAGCGCCGGTGGCTGGCTGGTGGTGTAGATGTAGGGGCGGGCAAACTGCACCAGCGCCTCGATCAGCTCTTCGCTGCCGGCAACAAAGGCGCCCGCCGTACCGCAGGCCTTGCCCAATGTGCCGATCAGCACCGGTACTTCATCCACGCCAAGCCCGAAGTGCTCGACGATACCACCACCCTGTGCGCCCAACGTCCCCAGGCCATGGGCGTCGTCGACCATCAGCCAGGCACCGCGCGCCCGGGCCACATCGGCCAGCGCCGGCAGGTCGGCCAGGTCGCCGTCCATGCTGAAGACGCCATCGGTCACCACCAGGGTATTGCCGACGGCCTTGTCCAGGCGGCTGGCCAGGCTGGCCGGGTCATTGTGCAGGTAACGGTTGAAACGGGCGCCACTGAGCAGCCCGCCATCCAGCAGCGAGGCGTGGTTCAGGCGGTCTTGCAGCACCGTGTCGCCCTGCCCCACCAGCGCGGTGATGGCGCCGAGGTTGGCCATGTAGCCGGTGGAGAACAACAGCGCACGCGGGCGCCCGGTGAGTTCGGCCAGCGCCTCTTCAACCTGGTGGTGCGGCGTGCTGTGGCCGATCACCAGGTGCGAGGCGCCACCACCGACACCCCAGCGCTCGGCGCCGGCCTGCCAGGCGGCGATTACTTCAGGGTGATTGGCCAGGCCCAGGTAGTCATTGCTGCAAAAGGCCAGCAAACGCTGGCCGTCGACCACCACTTCCGGCCCTTGCGGGCTTTCCAGTAGCGGCCGCTGCCGATACAAGTCTGCGGCGCGCCGTTCGGCCAGGCGCGCCGCCAGGTCAAAGGCCATCTCAGGCCGACGCGGCGTTGTAGAACATCTCGCTGCTACGCTGCTCGACCAGCGCCTGCTCGATGGCGGCCTGGTGCACTTCGTCGGCGTGCTCTTCACGTGCCTCGGGCTTGATGCCCAGGCGGGCGAACAGCTGCATGTCCTTGTCGGCCTGCGGGTTGGCGGTGGTCAGCAGTTTTTCGCCGTAGAAGATCGAGTTGGCGCCCGCCATGAAGGCCAGGGCCTGCATCTGCTCGTTCATTTGCTCGCGGCCGGCGGACAGGCGCACGTGCGACTTGGGCATCAGCAGGCGGGCAACGGCCAGCATGCGGATGAAATCGAACGGGTCGACATCCTCTTCCTCGGCCAGCGGCGTGCCGGCCACCTTGACCAGCATGTTGATCGGCACCGACTCCGGGTGCTCGGGCAGGTTGGCCAGCTGGATCAGCAGGCCGGCGCGGTCGTCCAGCGACTCACCCATGCCCAGGATGCCACCGGAGCAGATCTTCATCCCGGCATCGCGCACGTAGGCCAGGGTTTGCAGGCGCTCGCTGTAGGTACGGGTGGTGATGATGCTGCCGTAGAACTCCGGCGAGGTGTCGAGGTTGTGGTTGTAGTAGTCCAGGCCAGCCTGGGCCAGGGCAGCGGTTTGCTCCTGGTCGAGTTTGCCGAGGGTCATGCAGGTTTCCAGGCCCATGGCCTTCACACCTTTGACCATTTCCAGCACGTAGGGCATGTCTTTGGCCGACGGGTGCTTCCAGGCTGCGCCCATGCAGAAGCGGGTGGAGCCGATGGCTTTGGCGCGGGCAGCCTCTTCCAGCACCTTCTGCACTTCCATCAGCTTCTGTTTTTCCAGCCCGGTGTTGTAGTGGCCGGACTGTGGACAATATTTGCAGTCTTCCGGGCAGGCGCCGGTCTTGATCGACAACAGGGTCGAAACCTGCACGCGGTTAGGGTCGAAATGCGCGCGGTGCACAGTCTGCGCCTGGAATAGCAAGTCATTGAACGGTTGCTGGAACAGCGCCTTGACCTCGGCCAGGGACCAGTCGTGACGTGTTGTTGCAGTTGTGCTGGCGCTCATCGGCGTTTCCTTGTTTAGGCTGAAGCAGGCGCCGGGGCAGGAAAGCCCGCCAGCGCATCACGGATAGCTCGCATAGTCATGGAAGGCCTATGAACTGTCAACCGCATTGGAAAAGACTGGTTTACAAGTGCTCACTTATTAATCAATCGTGTTTATTGTGCGATGAACCCGCCGAACAGGCCTACCCACTGTGCATCGCCTGCGAGCAGGAACTGCCCTGGTTGGGCGATCATTGCCTGCGCTGCGCCCTGCCACTGCCCATGGCTGGCCTGACCTGCGCCCAGTGCTGCCGCCGTGCGCCGGCCTTCGAGCAGGTGATTGCGCTGTGGCAATTCGGCTTTCCGGTCGACACCCTGGTCAGCCGCTTCAAGCACAATCGGCAATGGCCCCTGGGGCGGTTGATGGCTGAACTGCTGGGGCATGGGCTACTGCATCGCTTTGCCGAAGGGCTGCCCCGCCCTGACCTCCTGTTGCCAGTACCCTTGGCCAAACGTCGACTGCGTGAACGAGGGTTCAACCAGGCCGCGATGCTCGGGCGATGGTTATCGTCGCAACTGGGGCTACGCTGCGACGAGCGGTTACTGGTACGCACGCGCGATACACCTGCGCAACAAAAGCTGGATGCCAAGGCAAGGCGACGTAACTTGCAACAGGCGTTTACAGCCACAGGCGATCTGGCGGACCAGCATGTCGCTGTCGTCGATGATGTGTTGACCACCGGCACCACCGCTCAGGCGATTGCACAGGTACTGCGAAAGGCCGGGGCACGGCGGGTGGATGTCTACTGCCTGGCACGCACGCCCAAGCCTGGCTATGTATGACTCGAAATCGGCACTCCATCTGTAGGAGCGGCCTTGTGTCGCGATCGGGCTGCGCAACAGCCCCAGCGATCTCTGCCCGGGCAGAAACCGTGGGGCCGCTACGCGCCCCTTTCGCGACACAAGGCCGCTCCTACACACTATCCATCTTCAGGCCTTACAACGACCGGATGCCCATGTCCCTACCCACCCTCCTCACCCAGCACATCGCCCGCCGCCCTCAGCGCATTGCGCTGTTGCAGCACATCGCCGAACAAGGCTCGATCACTCGCGCCGCGAAGGCGGCGGGCATCAGCTACAAGGCCGCCTGGGATGCCATCGACGAGCTCAACAACCTGGCCAACCAGCCCTTGGTCGAGCGCAGCACGGGTGGCCGTGGTGGTGGCGGTGCGCGTCTGTCACCGGAAGGTGAGCGGGTGCTGCGCCTTTATCAAAGGCTGCAGGCGTTGCAGGCGCAGATACTCGAAGCTGCCGAAGAGTCCAGCGACCTCGATCTGCTCGGGCGGCTGATGCTGCGCACCAGTGCGCGTAACCAGTTGCAGGGCCAGGTCAGCGGTTTGCGTCGTGAGGGCCGGTATGACCGGGTCAGTCTGGCGTTGGGCGGCGGGTTGGAGATCGATGCGCTGATCACGCATGACAGTACCGCGCGGCTGGAATTGACGCTGGGCACGATGGTGGTGGCGCTGCTCAAGGCTGGCTGGGTGCGGTTGCTGGCGGTGGGGGATGAGGCTGAAGTGGGCAGCAATTGCCTGCAGGCGACGGTGGAGGAAGTGCTGACAGATGTTGATGGGCCCAGTGAGGTCCGACTGGCGTTGGGAAATGGGCAGACACTGTGTGCGATTGCCGAGGCGGATTGGTTGGTCGGGCAGCAGGTGGTGGATGGCAGCGCGGTACGGGTGCAGTTTCATCCGTCTTATGTGTTGATCGGGGTACCTGCATAACCTGGCCGCGCTGTGCGCGGTTCGCGGGCTTGCCCGCTCCCACAGGGACCGCGCCGCCCGCAGCATGTGCACCGTACCTGTGGGAGCGGGCATGCCCGCGAAGAGGCCGCCACAGGTGGAACGCGGTAACATGGCCCCACGCCGCTTACCCCCGGAGCCCCCATGTCCCACCCCTTCGACACCCTCACCCCCGACCTGGTCCTGGACGCCGTGGAGAGCATTGGCTTCCTGAGCGACGCCCGGGTGCTGGCACTGAACAGCTATGAAAACCGTGTCTATCAGGTAGGCATCGAAGACGCACAGCCGCTGATCGCCAAGTTCTACCGCCCAGGCCGCTGGAGCGATGCGGCGATCCTCGAAGAACACAGCTTCACCGCCGAACTGGCCGACTGCGAAGTGCCGGTGGTGGCGCCCATGCAGCACGACGGCCGTACCTTGTTCGAACACCAGGGCTTTCGCTTTACCCTGTTCCCCCGCCGTGGCGGCCACGCGCCGGAGCCGGGCAACCTCGACCAGTTGTATCGCCTCGGCCAGTTGCTCGGCCGCCTGCATGCCGTGGGCGCCAGCAAACCGTTCGCACACCGCGAAGCGCTGGCTGTGGACAACTTCGGCCATGCCTCGCTGAAAACCCTGCTGGAAGGCGGTTTTGTCCCGCGCGAGCTGTTGCCTGCGTTCGAATCCGTAGCCCGCGACCTGCTCAAGCGGGTCGAGGACATCTACGCCCGCACCCCGCACAACCTCATCCGCCTGCACGGCGACCTACACCCCGGCAACCTGATGCACCGCGACGAGGTCTACCACGTGGTCGACCTCGACGACTGCCGCATGGGGCCGGCGGTGCAAGACCTGTGGATGATGCTGGCCGGCAACCGCGAAGAGCGCCTGGGGCAACTGGCCGAGCTGATCGACGGCTACAACGAATTCCACGACTTCGACCCGCGCGAGCTGGCCCTGATCGAACCCCTGCGCGCCCTGCGCCAACTGCACTACAGCGCCTGGCTGGCACGGCGCTGGGACGATCCGGCGTTCCCGCCCAGCTTCCCCTGGTTTGGCCAGCCACGTTATTGGGGCGACCAGATCCTCGCCCTGCGTGAACAGATGGCAGCGCTGGATGAAGCACCGCTGAAATTGTTCTAGAAGCACGCCCGCCTCTGTCTACAATAGGCGTCGCTTTATTTAGCTACCTAAGCAAGGATTCTGCATGCACGCCGCAAACCCGCGTCGCGGGTACATACTGGGCCTTAGTGCCTACATCATCTGGGGCCTGTTCCCCCTGTACTTCAAGGCGATCCAGAACGTCCCGGCAGTGGAGATCATTGTCCACCGGGTACTGTGGTCAGCACTGTTCGGCTCATTGCTGCTGCTGGTGTGGAAACACCCTGGCTGGTGGCGCGAACTGCGTGACAACCCTCGCCGCCTGGCCATCCTGGCGCTGAGCGGGGCACTGATCGCGGGCAACTGGCTGACTTATGTGTGGTCGGTGAACAACGGCCGCATGCTTGAGGCCAGCCTGGGCTACTACATCAATCCGCTGATCAATGTGCTCCTGGGCATGCTGATTCTTGGCGAGCGCTTGCGTCGTCTGCAATGGCTGGCGGTGGGCATGGCGGCCGTGGGTGTGGCACAGCAAGTATGGCAAGTGGGCAGCCTGCCCTGGGTGTCGCTGGTACTGGCGCTGAGCTTCGGCTTCTATGGGCTGATTCGCAAGCAGGCACCGGTGGCAGCATTGCCGGGCCTGGTGGTGGAAACCTGGATGCTGGTGCCGCTGGCCGCTGGCTGGCTGCTGCTGCACCCGGCGGCGATGAGTGCCCAGGGTGCGTTCTACACCAGCAGCGAGGCGCTGTGGCTGATGGCCGCTGGGCCGGTGACGCTAATACCGTTGGTGTGCTTCAACGCGGCGGCGCGCCACCTGCCCTATACCACGCTGGGTTTCTTGCAGTACCTGGCGCCGACCCTGGTGTTGTTGCAGGCGGTACTGCTGTTTGATGAGCATCTGTCGTCGAGCACCTTGGTGGCGTTCATGTTCATTTGGGCGGGTTTGGCGATTTACAGCGTCGATGCGTGGCTGAGTTTGCGCAAGCGCAGCTGATCAATAAATGATCAAAACTCTGCAGGCCATGTGGTTCGTGGCTTGCAGAGACATCTCCAAAGGTTATCCACAACCTCGTCCCCGTGCTTTGTGCACAAGGTGCTGATTTTTGAGCGTTTTTTGATCAAAGCCGTGGAAGGCGCGCGCGGCCTGGGCTGGAGAGGTGAACCCCCAGGTTATCCACAGGGCCTTCCCCGTGATATCGGGATAACCGCAGGGGGCTGCTTTGCAGCCCGGCAATCTCGGATCAATCCTCCGGCCGAAGCTTCAACTCCACCATCAAGTCGTCCGCCAGGCTCTCCAGCTTCTGCTGCAAATCCTCCAGCGACAGGGTCAACGGCAATGCCAGCAAGGCATCGGCATGGAACAGTGGCTCGCTGCTCATGGGTGCCGGCCGCACCTCAGTGGTAAACCGCTCAAGGTTCACCCCCAGATCCGCCAGCAGGCGGGTGATATCACGCACGATCCCCGGCCGGTCATTCCCCACCAACTCCATCGCAATCGGCTTCCAGGTACACGAAGGCTCGATGCCGCTTTCGGCAATCAGTACCCGAATGTCATACCTGGCCAGCGCCTGCAACGACGCCACCAGCTCAGCGTAATTCTCGGCCGGCACGGCCACCCGCAGGATGCCGGCGAACTGCCCGGCCATACGCGACATGCGGCTCTCCAGCCAGTTGCCACTGTGGTCGGCGATACATTGGGCAATGCGTTCAACCTGCCCGGCCTTGTCGGGAGCGATTACAGTCAGTACAAGATGATCCACAAGCCCTTCCTCGTGTCGGACCGCGCCGTGCGGCTGAAAATCAGGGGATCGACTCAGTATAGGCAAGGCGCGGCAACCTGCCGCAGGGCAATCAGCATAGCCAATCGTGTACTGTTTCAAGATTTATCTGGAACAATCCACCTGTTTTTTGCGAACATACCAACTCCCAGCGTGACCATACGCGACCAAACGGTCGCATAACGGCGCTTTTAGTCTGATTTTGCCCCGCCTACTGCTTCATGTAGTATCCCGTGGCGCGGACTACAAAACGTCGTTTGGATGTCTGCCAAGGCGCCTGTGAAAATACGCACACTGCCCGCCAGCCTGTCTGGCAGGCTGCACCCAGCCGCGTTCGGGCTCACCCCCGGGGGCAAGTACTGGTACGTGTTTAGAGAAGCGCTACAGGCTTAATACAGAAGAGCGAAATAGCTGAGCAGAGTGAGGCAAGCAATGACTGGATACGTTCAAGTCGGTGGCCTTCAGGTCGCCAAGGTCCTGTACGACTTCGTGAACAACGAAGCCATCCCCGGGACCGGCATCGTCGCCGAGCAGTTCTGGGCGGGTGCAGAGAAGATCATCAATGACCTCGCTCCAAAGAACAAAGCCCTGCTCGCCAAGCGCGACGAGCTGCAAGCCAAGATCGACGCCTGGCACCAGGCACGCAAAGGCCAGGCACACGATGCCGTAGCCTACAAAGCATTCCTCCAGGAAATCGGCTACCTGCTGCCACAAGCCGACGATTTCCAGGCCACCACCCAGAACGTGGACGAAGAAATCGCCCACATGGCCGGCCCGCAGCTGGTTGTTCCAGTGATGAACGCCCGCTTCGCCCTGAACGCCGCTAACGCCCGCTGGGGTTCGCTGTACGATGCCCTGTACGGCACCGATGCCATCAGTGATGAAGGCGGCGCCGAAAAAGGCCAGGGTTACAACAAAGTACGTGGCGACAAAGTCATCGCCTTCGCCCGCGCCTTCCTCGACGAAGCTGCGCCACTGGCCGCCGGCTCGCACGTCGATTCCACCGGCTACCGCATCGAAGGCGGCAAGTTGATTGTTGCCCTCAAAGGCGGCAGCAACAGCGGCCTGCGCAACGATGCCCAACTGGTCGGCTTCCACGGCGATGCCGCTGCACCGACTGCCGTGCTGCTGAAACACAACGGCCTGCACTTCGAAATCCAGGTCGATGCCAGCACCCCGGTTGGCAGCACCGACGCCGCCAGTGTGAAAGACATCCTGATGGAATCGGCACTGACCACCATCATGGACTGCGAAGACTCGGTTGCCGCCGTCGACGCCGACGACAAGGTAATCGTCTACCGCAACTGGCTGGGCCTGATGAAAGGCGACCTGGCCGAAACCGTGAGCAAGGGTGGCAAAACCTTCACCCGCACCATGAACCCGGACCGCGAGTACGCCGCGCCAAACGGTGGCAGCGTGACCCTGCATGGCCGTTCGCTGCTGTTCGTGCGTAACGTTGGCCACCTGATGACCAACCCGGCGATCCTCGATGCCCAGGGCAACGAAATCCCCGAAGGCATCCAGGACGGCCTGTTCACCAACCTGGTCGCCCTGCACAACCTCAACGGCAACACCAGCCGCAAGAACACCCGCAGCGGCAGCGTGTACATCGTCAAGCCGAAGATGCACGGCCCGGAAGAAGTGGCATTCGCCGCCGAAATCTTCAGCCAGGTCGAAGACCTGCTGGGCATGAAGCGCAATACCGTCAAGGTCGGCATCATGGACGAGGAGCGCCGTACCACGGTCAACCTCAAGTCCTGCATCAAGGCAGCCGCCGAGCGTGTGGTGTTCATCAACACCGGCTTCCTCGACCGCACGGGCGATGAAATCCACACCTCGATGGAAGCCGGCGCCGTCGTGCGCAAAGGCGCCATGAAAAACGAGAAGTGGATCGGCGCCTACGAGAACAACAACGTCGACGTCGGCTTGGCCACCGGCCTGCAAGGCCGTGCGCAAATCGGCAAAGGCATGTGGGCCATGCCCGACCTGATGGCCGCCATGCTCGAGCAGAAAATCGCCCACCCGCTGGCCGGCGCCAACACCGCCTGGGTGCCGTCGCCAACCGCCGCCACCCTGCACGCCCTGCACTACCACAAGGTCGACGTACAGGCGCGCCAGCGTGAGCTGGCCTCGCGTACCCCTGCGTCGGTGGACGACATCCTGGCCATCCCGCTGGCTGCCGACACCAACTGGTCGGCTGAAGAGATCCGCAACGAACTGGATAACAACGCCCAGGGCATTCTTGGCTACGTGGTTCGCTGGATCGACCAGGGCGTGGGTTGCTCGAAGGTGCCGGACATCAACAACGTCGGCCTGATGGAAGACCGCGCCACCCTGCGTATTTCGGCCCAGCTGCTGGCCAACTGGCTGCGCCATGGCGTGGTCAGCCAGGAGCAGGTGCTGGAAAGCCTCAAGCGCATGGCGGTGGTGGTTGACCAGCAGAACGCCAGCGACGCCCTGTACCGCCCGATGGCGCCGAACTTCGACGACAACGTCGCGTTCCAGGCGGCTATCGAGCTGGTGGTGGAAGGTGGCAAGCAGCCGAACGGTTACACCGAGCCGGTGCTGCACCGCCGTCGCCGCGAGTTCAAGGCGCGTAACGGGCTGTAAGTTACACCTGCGAACGGGGGCCGCTTTGCGGCCCTATCGCGACACAAGGCCGCTCCCACAGGTTCCGCGCAAGACTCATGTACAGCGCGCCACTTGTGGGAGCGGCCTTGTGTCGCGATTGGGCTGCAGAGCAGCCCCTCTCAGCCTCACTCGATCTTCAATTCTTTCTTCACCAGCTCCAGCAACTTGCCCAGGTCTACCGGCTTGAGCAGGAAATCCACCACCCCCAGGTGCATCACGTCCACCGCCTCTTTCACATCGGTGTCGCCCGACACCACGATGATCGACAACGCCGCCCGCTCCGACTCACGAATGGTCCGTATCAAGTCCAGGCCATCCTCCGGCTGCATGCGCAAATCCGTAATCATCAAACTGATTCGCTGCTGATAATGCAGGTACAACCTGGCCTCCTCGGCCCCGTCCGCACCCACAGCATCAATGCCCCGGCTTTTCAGGTAAAGGATCAGCGCCTCGCGGTTGACCGCGTTGTCGTCCACCACCAGCACCAACGGCTTGGGCGCCACAGGCGCGCTCACCACGGCCAATGCTTCCCGTTCGGCGTCGCTGAGGATGTCGGTTTGCTCGGGCATGGCCATCTCGTCAAAAAAATTCCGCTTCAGCATTAGGACCACATTACTTGCGTTACCCGGTGCGCCTTTCGTCGGGTCTTTGACAGGGGCGCTCATAGACTTACGTCCAATGGGCACCACCCCGCCGCAAGCCGACCATGGAGGCAGAGAACAACAGGGCCGGCACCTATATATAGATATATATAGTTCGGCATAGCGATACGGTCAGTTTCATGAGCAAAAAGGACGCCTACAACCAGGCGGGCAGAACCGCAGTGCTGCAGAACATCCAGGGCACCTTGCAGTTCCTGCAGCGCTTTCCGCCGTTCAACCAGATGGAACACAGCCATCTGGCCTACCTGGTCGAACAGTGCCAGCTGCGCTTTCATGCCAGCGGCGAAAGCATCGTCAAGCCTGCCGACGGGCCGGTCGAGCACTTCTACATCGTCAAGCAGGGCCGGGTAGTTGGCGAACGCCAGCACCTGGTCAAGCCTGGCGTGGAGACCACCTTCGAGATCACCAGCGGCGAGTGTTTCCCGCTGGCGGCACTGCTGGGTGAGCGGGCGACCCGCACCGAGCACCTGGCCGCAGAAGACACCTTCTGCCTGCAACTGAACAAGGCTGCGTTCATCCGCGTGTTCTCGATGTCTGAAGTGTTTCGGGATTTTGCCTTGCGCGGGGTCAGCAGCCTGCTCGACCAGGTCAACCAGCAAGTACGCCAGCGCGCCGTAGAAACCCTCGGCACCCAGTATTCGCTCAACACCCCCCTGGGCGAACTCGCCATGCGCCACCCTGTGGTGTGCGATGCAGATACCCCCCTGCGCGAAGCCGTGCGGCTGATGCACGAACAACAGGTCGGCAGCATCGTGGTGGTCGACCCGCAGCGCTACCCCATCGGTATCTTCACCCTGCGCGACCTGCGCCAAGTGGTGGCCGCGACCGACGCCGACCTGGGCTCGCCGATCGAGCGGCACATGACGGCCAAGCCCTTCTACCTCAGCCCCCAGGCCAGCGCTTTCGACGCAGCCATGGCCATGACCGAGCGGCATATCGCCCACGTGTGCCTGGTGCAGAACCGCCGCCTGTGCGGGGTGGTTTCGGAGCGTGACCTGTTCTCGCTGCAGCGGGTCGACCTGGTGCACCTGGCGCGTACCATCCGTCACGCGCCGCGCCTGGAAACCCTGGTATCGCTGCGTGGAGAAATCAGCCAACTGGTCGAACGCATGCTCGCCCACGGTGCATCATCCACGCAGATCACCCAGATCATCACCTTGCTCAACGACCACACGGTGTGCCGGGTAATCGAACTGGCGCTGGCCGAGCGCGGCGACCCGGGCGTGCCTTTCAGCTGGTTATGCTTTGGCAGCGAAGGGCGCCGCGAGCAGACCCTGCACACCGACCAGGACAACGGCATCCTCTTCGAAGCTGCCGACAGCAACGAAGCTGACACCCTCCGCGCCCGCCTGCTACCGCTGGCGCAGTACATCAATCAGTGCCTGGCCCAGTGCGGGTTCACCCTGTGCAAAGGCAACGTCATGGCCGGCAACCCGCAGCTGTGCCTGTCGCGCAGTGAGTGGGCGCGACGCTTTGCCGGTTTTGTCCGCGAAGCCAGCCCGGAGAACCTGCTGGGGTCGAGCATCTACTTCGACCTGCGCGTGGTATGGGGCGACGAGCAAGGTTGCGAGCAACTGCGCCAGGGTTTGCTGGAGGAGGTGGCAGACAACCGCATATTCCAGCGCATGCTGGCCGACAATGCCCTGCGCCAGCGCCCACCCGTGGGCCGCCTGCGCGAGTTCGTGCTGACCCGACAAGGCAACGACAAGGCCGCCACCCTAGACCTCAAGGTCCAGGGCCTTACACCCTTCGTCGACGGTGCCCGGCTGCTGGCCCTGGCTAATGGCATCGGCGCCTGCAATACCCTGGAGCGGCTGCGCCTGCTGGTGGCCAAGGGCGTGATCGAACCGCTGGATGGCGCGGCCTATGAAGAGGCCTACCACTTCATCCAGCAAACGCGCATGCAACAGCATCAGCGCCAGACCCGCGACAACCTGCCGTATTCCAACCGGCTCGACCCGGACAGCCTCAACCACCTGGACCGGCGCATCCTGCGCGAGTCCCTACGCCAGGCCCAGCGTCTGCAAAGCAGCCTGGCCCTGCGGTACCAGCTATGAGCCTGTTTGCCTGGCTGCGCCCCAACGCGCCCGAACTGGACCACACCACACGCCAGCGCCTGGCCCGGTTGCCCAGGCCCGCAGCACTGGGTGTGTGCAGCTTGCGTGAGCAGCGCTGGGTGGTGCTGGACCTGGAAACCAGCGGGCTCAACCCCAACCGTGACCAGGTGCTGTCAATCGGGGCTGTAGCCATCGAAGATGGCGCCATCGACTTTGCCCAGCAGTTCGAGCGCACCCTGTACCGGCCCTTGCAGAAGACCAACGCCAGCGTGCTGATTCACGGCCTGGGGCCTGGGGCCCTCGCGGCTGGCTGCGATCCGGCCGGGGCGCTGCTGGATTTGCTCGATTTCATCGGTGATTGCCCGGTACTGGCGTTTCACGCGCCGTTCGACCAACGCATGCTGGCCCGCGCATTGAAAGAGAGCCTTGGCCATCGCTTGCAGTCTGTTTTCCTCGACGTTGCCGAGTTGGCGCCGATGCTCAACCCCGATACCGTACTGCGCGAAGCCGGGCTGGATGACTGGATGGCGCGCTTTGGCTTGCAGGTGGAAGAGCGCCACCATGCCAGCGCCGACGCCCAGGTGACCGCCGAATTGGCGTTGATCCTGCTCAGCCAGGCCCGGCGCCAGCAACTGGACAGCCCGCTGCAGCTAGAGCAGCGGTTGCGCGGGTGGCGGCGGCGCAAGGTGCAGAGTCATGGCCTTTAGCTTTGCATTGGCCTTGCTGGCGTCTTCGCGGGCACGCCCGCTCCCACAGGTACTGCGCTGGCTTTAAGTTAACGCGGTACCTGTGGGAGCTGGCTGGCCGGCGATGGGGCCATCAGCCTTTTCCATGATGGCAATCCGATAAGCGTCCATTGCACCCACCCCCTCCCCTCTGCAACAATCGCGAATAATTATCGTTAGTTAATGCATACGTTCCGGGGGGACGCTGCTTGTCTTCAGCACAGAGCCCACACGCCGATCTGGTCGGTACGCTGTACCGCGACCACCGCGGCTGGCTGCTTGCCTGGCTGCAACGCAGCATGGCCTGCCGCCAGCGTGCCGAAGACCTGAGCCAGGACACCTTTGTGCGCCTGCTCGGCCGTGAGCAAATGGACACCCCCCGCGAACCCCGCGCCTTTCTCGCTGCCGTGGCCAAGGGCCTGATGTTCGACCACTTCCGCCGCGCCGCACTGGAGCAGGCCTACCTGGCCGAGCTGGCATTGATCCCGGAAGCCGAACAGCCCTCGCCGGAAGTGCAGTACCTGATTCTCGAAGACCTCAAAGCCATCGACCGCCTGCTCGGCAAGCTGTCGAGCAAAGCCCGCGCGGCGTTCCTGCACAACCGCCTGGACGGCATGGGCCACGCTGAAATCGCCGAGCGCCTGGGCGTTTCGGTATCGCGGGTGCGCCAGTACCTCGCCCAGGGCATGCGCCAGTGCTATGTGGCGCTGTACGGGGAGCCGACGTGAGCAATGCACCGGTTTCGTCGCAGGTGCTGGAAGCCGCCATCGCCTGGAAACTCAGCCTCGACCACGCCAGCGGCACGCCCGACGAACGCGGTGAATTCATGCGCTGGCATGCCGCCAGCGAAGAGCACGCACGCGCCTGGCGCCAGCTCGGCGCCATGGACCAGCGCGTCAGCGCGGCTGCCGGCCCGGCACGCCAGGCCCTGCTGCAATCACGCGTCAGCCTGCGTCAACGCGTCGGCAAGGTCGGCGGGGGCCTGGCCGGCATGTTCCTGCTCGGTTCGCTGCTGGCCTGGGTCGGCGCCCCGTCGCTGGCACCCGGCTACTGGCTGGCCGACCAGCGCACCGCTACCGGCGAACTGCGCACCCTGCGCCTGGAAGACGGCACCCTGCTGAGCCTGAATACCCACACCGCCGTGGATATCGACTACGAGGGCGAGCAGCGGATCATTGTGCTGCACCAGGGCGAAATCTCGGTCGAAACCGGCCACCAGGACCCGCGTCCGCTGCTGGTGCGCACCGGCGATGGCCGCCTGCGTCCTTTAGGTACGCGCTTTTTGGTACGACGTGAAGAGCACGGCACGCGCCTGGAGGTGTTGCAGGCCCAGGTCGCCGCCATGCCAATCAACAGCGGCGACGAACAAGTGCTGCGCGAGGGCCAGCAGGTGCTGATGAACGCCAACGGTCTTGGCCAGGTTGAAGCCGTACCGGCCGGCGCCGATGCCTGGACCCGCGGCATGCTGGTGGTGGACAACGTGCGCCTGGGCGACCTGCTGGCCAAATTGGGCCAGTACCGCAGCGGTTACCTCGGGGTCGATGCCAAAGTCGCCGACCTGCGCGTGACCGGCAGCTTCCCGCTGACCGACACCGACCTGGCACTGGCATCGCTGGTGCCGGCATTGCCGGTGAAGATCGAGCGGCATACCCAGTGGTGGGTAAAAGTCACTCCCAAGTAAAACTGCATCGGCTTCTTCGCGGGTAAACCCGCTCCCACAAGGACTGCGTAGTCCTTGGAACCTGTGTGATACCTGTGGGAGCGGGTTCACCCGCGAAGAGGCCGGTACAGGCAAAAACCTATTTCAAATAATTCTCAATATTTTTCATATTTGCCCTGTCACTTCTGAAATCTCGTTCGGCAAGGAAGCAATAAACACTTAATTATCGAGGAGCCGCTGCATGTCCCGTGCTGTTGATCGTATCCTGCGCCCCAGCCTGATGGCCCTGGCCATCGGCCTGACCGCCCCATTGGCCAGCCCTGCCCTGTACGCCGCCGAGCAATCCGCACCACGCGCCTACGACCTGCCGAGCGCTCCTCTGGCTACCACGCTCAACCAGATCGCCAGCCAGGCCGGCATCGCCCTGGCCATCGACCCGGCACTGGTCAGCGGCCGCACCTCGGCCCCGGTCAGCGGCCAGTACAACGGCCTCGGCGCCCTGCAAGCGGCCCTGCGCGGCACCGGTCTGCAGTTGCAACAGAGCAGTGCAGGTAGCTACAGCCTGGTAGCTACGCCAGAAGGGACATTGGCGCTGCCAGAAACAGCGATCAACGCTACATCCAATTATGAAACCGCCTGGGGCGCGGTCGATGGTTACACCGCAACCCGCACGGCAGCAGGCACCAAGACCGACACCGCCATCGCCGAGTTACCCCGCTCGGTTAGCGTCATCACCCGACAGCAGATGGAAGATCGTCCAGTGCTCAGCCTGAATGATGCTCTGCGCTACACGGCAGGTGTGCAGAGCAGCGGCTACGGCTCCGACTCGCGAAGCGACTGGTTGCTGGTACGTGGTTTTGTGCCCACCCAGTTCCTCGATGGCTTGCCATTGCCCAAGGGGAACTATGCCACCCCAAAGATCGAACCGTGGAACCTGGAGCGCATCGCGGTGCTGCGCGGCCCAGCTTCGTCGGTGTATGGTCAGACCCCGCCAGGTGGGTTGCTGGACATGACCAGCCGTAGGCCGCAATTGGAAAGCAGCCATGAAATCGAAGCCCAGGTTGGCAGTAACAATCACAAGCAGATCAACTTCGACAGCACCGGCAAGCTCGACGATGCAGGTCAGTTTCTGTATCGCGTGAGCGGTACCGTGCGTGACAGCGGCTCACCCATCGACCATATCCCAGACAAGCGCTATAACGTAGCGCCCAGTCTGACTTGGAACATCAACGACGACACCAAGCTGACCTTCATCTCCCAGTACACCCGCGACGACACGGGTATAACTGGCCAGTTCCTGCCCCTGCAGGGCACAAAGCTGGACAGCCCGGCTGGCAAGATTTCACACCACAAAAACCTGGGTGATCCGGATTGGGAGTCTTACGACCGCACCTACTATCACCTGGGCTATGCGTTTGAAACCCGTCTGAACGACACTTGGCAGTTCCGCCAAAACCTGCGCTATGCGCGCAACGAACTGGACTTCAAGGGCATAACCGCCGGTGGCTCGATCTGGCCAGCCGGTCCGGACGAAGCTGTCAGCGCCGATGGCACCGTGCAGCGCACTGCCGGTATCGTCGAGGAAGATATCTCTCAATTCGCAGTGGATAACAACTTCCAGGCAGACTTCCAGACTGGCCGGCTCGCCCACACGCTTCTGCTGGGACTTGACCACCAGCGCTCGGACAGCAACGCTCGCTGGCGCTGGGGCTCGGCCGGAGTGCCATCGAGCAACATCCATAACCCGATCTACGGCCAGGATTTTTCGAACGTCCAGTACTTCGACATGTACAACTACGATCAGAAAACCCAGCAGACTGGCCTGTACGTCCAGGATCAGATGGCGTTGGACAAGTGGCGCCTGACGCTCGGCGGTCGTGAGGACTGGGTGCACACCGGCACCACCTTCCACAATCTGGGCGACGCTACCAATACCCAGCGCGACAAGAAGTTCAGTGGTAACGCAGCGCTCAGCTACGTGTTTGATAATGGTCTGACGCCTTACATCTCCTATGCCGAGTCGTTTCAGGCTGCAACCGGCTCGTCCGTTAACAGCACTGATGCATTCAAACCAACCGAAGGCAAGCAGTACGAGCTAGGTATCAAGTATCAGCCGCCAGGTAGCAAAAGCCTGTTCACTGCCGCTGTGTTCGACCTGACACAAGAGAATATGTCGGTCACCGAAGGTGGTGTGACCCGACAGGTCGGCGAAGTGCGTGTGAAAGGCCTGGAGCTGGAGGCCACCTCGGATGTGACCGAGAACCTCAAACTGGTGGGCTCCTATACCTACAACGACAGCGAAATCACTAAAGGTACCAGTGAAGAGAAAGGCAAGCGCATGGCGCAGGTACCGCGAAACCAAGCCACTGCCTGGGCTGACTACACATGGCACAGTGGTCCGCTGGATGGATTTGGTGTCGGCGTTGGCGTGCGCTACGTAGGCGATACCTACGGGAACACCACCAACACAAGCTGGGGTTATGTAGGTTCCTACACTGTCTACGACGCCTCGGTACATTACGACCTGGGCCGCCTCAACAACACCCTCAAGGGTATAACCGTAGCGGTGGATGCCAAGAACCTGTTCAACAAGGATTACCTGTCGACCTGTGACGGGTACTACTGCTACTACGGCGACGAGCGCAGCGTAGTGGCCAGCGCCAACTATAAGTTCTGAGTGAGCTGGGGGCTGCTGTGCAGCCCTTTCGCGACACAAGGCCGCTCCTACAGGAGTACGCGCTCCCCTGTAGGAGCGGCCTTGTGTCGCGAAAGGGCCGCAAAGCGGCCCCCGACTTTCATCAGGCAAACAACGGTACCGTGATGAAAAGCACAACCATCCGCCGCTGGTCGGTGGTCCACACCTGGAGCAGCCTGGTCTGCACCCTGTTCCTGCTGTTGCTGGCAGTCACCGGCCTGCCGCTGATCTTCCACCATGAAATTGAACACCTGCTCGGCGACGCCCCCGAACTGCGCGCAATGCCGGCAGATACCCCGCACCTCGACCTGCAGCAGCTGGTGCTCAAAGCCGAGCAGCACCGTCCCGGCGAGGTCATGCAGTACTTTGGCTACGACGAAGACGAACCCAACGGTGTAGTAGCCATTACCGCCGCCACGGCCGGTACCGACCCCAATCTCTCGCACACCTTCATGCTCGACGCCCGCACCGGCGAAGCCGTGGCCATGCCGGCGGCCAATGACGGCTTCATGATGATCATGCTGCGCCTGCACGTGGACATGTTCGCCGGCCTGCCCGGCAAACTGTTGCTGGCCTTCATGGGCGTGCTGTTCATCGTCGCGATCATCTCCGGCACCGTGCTCTATGCGCCATTCATGCGCCGGCTGGACTTCGGCACAGTACGCCACGACAAATCCCGCCGCCTGCGCTGGCTCGACCTGCACAACCTGATCGGCGTGGTCACCCTGGCCTGGGCACTGACCGTAGGCGTAACCGGCGTGATCAGCGCCCTGTCCGACCTGGTCATCGCCGCCTGGCGTAATGACAGCCTGGCCACCATGGTTGCACCTTACCGCAACGCCCCACCGCTCACCGAGCGCGCACCCGCTAGCCGCCTGCTGGAAATTGCCGAACAGGCCGCCCCCGGCATGCGCCCGGACTTCATTGCCTTCCCCGGCACGCGCTTTTCCAGCGAGCACCACTACGCCGTGTTCATGAACGGCTCCACCCACCTTACGTCGCACCTGTTCACCCCGGTGCTGATCGATGCACGCACCCTCGAAGTGACCGCCGTGGGCGAGCGCCCCTGGTACATGGACGCCATGGGCCTGTCGCAGCCGCTGCACTTTGGCGACTACGGCGGGCGGCCGATGCAGATCCTTTGGGCGGTACTCGACGTGCTGACCATCATCGTGCTCGGCAGCGGCGTGTACCTGTGGCTTGGCAAACACCGCCGCCGGGAGGCCAAGGCATGAGCCACCGCTCGCAATCCACAGCCAAAATCCTTGCCTGGCCGGCAGCCATCGCCGTGCTCGGCGCGCTGGGGCTGTTTGCGGCGCTGCTCGGCGATGGCGCCTGGGACGCGCTGGCCTGGCTGGGCCTGGGTATACCATCGTGGCTGGGCCTGCGCGGCCTGTGGCGGTGAGGTAGCCCGCTACCACCCTGCCACTGCACGCCGATTCACCATGCCCGCTCCCTGAAGCCAGGAGCTGAGCATGCTACCCCTGCAACGTATCGACTTTCTCCAACAGCAACTGCTGGACCTGCTCGGGGCCATGCCGGCTCCCGGCCTGCCACTGCCGTCACGGCAACAGTTGCAGGGTGATCTTGCCGCGTTCTGGTCCGCAGCTGACAACCAGGGCCGCTCACGGCAGGTTCGCCTGGCCGACCTGCGCCGGGCGATGATGCACGCTGAGGTTTCCCTTCGCCAGGGTGACCAGACCTTGAGCCCCGACCTGGCCAGCGTCATGAGCACGTTTCTTGACCTGCCCTGCGCCTGGCAACGTCGGCCCCAGCCATTGGCAAAGCGCGCCCAGGCATACCGACCGATGCTGTTGCGAAGCCGCCCGGCCTGGCGGGCTGCGCTACCAGGGATGTTCGTGATCGTGACCGGCATGGAGGAAGGGCAAAATCTTACCCATGACCAGAAAACCGGCGCGGTATTACTGTGCGGGCTATGCCAAGGTATCGAGGTTTACCCTTCACTGGGTGAACTGCACCAGGATTTGTGCGAGCGCCTGGACGACTCTCTGCAGGGCGCGCCGCTGCTGCAATTGCTGGTAGATGAACGACACCGGGAAAACGCCCGGCAAGCCGACCGCCTGCGCTACGAGTGGTATGCCGATGACCCTTTGCAAGCGCAAGTCGACATTTTGCTCACGGCGCAGCGTCAGCGCCTGAACCTCGCCTGGTCGACATTACAGCCCAATGCGCCTGATGCAGCAGCAACACTGGCCAAGGCCATGGCGCTCGCCGATGAGTCAGGCAGCAAAGCGCTGCTCAACACCCGCTATGGGCTGCTGCTCGAAAAAAACCTGCCCTCCTGGCTACGCTCGGCAAGCCCCTCGGCGCTCGCGCACATCATGCAAAGCATGCAGGAGCTCATCGCGGTCGGGCAGAGCGTCGCTGCACCGGGGATTCTCACGCTGCGCCAGTTTCAACAAGCCAACACGTTGCGTCACTGGACCAGAGAGCGCCTGCAAGCGCAACTTCGCAATGATCTGGGGTTGACCTTGGCGCCCGAGAATGTGCTGGTCAACGTTACTCACACCCATCAGAGCGGACCATGGATCTACCCTCTGCACCCCTCGAGCTATGTCACCTGGAGAGGGTTCGAACAGGTCAAGGACAATATGGTTGAAGCCGTTCGCGTGAGCTATCCGCTCGATGAGCTTGCCATGCGTAACCTGGCCTGGTTCGACTATGACTACTGGCTGACCGCAAGGGTGATCACCAAAGATGGCACACCCCTGCCGAGCGGGCTGAGCAGCACCTATGTCAAAGCACTGGTCAGGAACCTGAACGTTGGCGACAGCTACGCCAGCTACCTGCGTACCCAGCTGATTGAATCGCCCGCGGGCAAGTGGCGCCTGCACGCTCATGCCAAGGTCAACCGGGCACGCATGCGCGCCGAGGCGGCCAAGGCGCGCTATGCCGGCCATCTCTCGCAAGCGTGGTCGGAGCGCGATTACCGCTGGGTGCAGCAAGTATTGTCACAGCCGCACAATGCCCTGCGCCCACGCGTGGACGGGCATGCCGTGGTCGTGCGCCAGTTGCTGATCGACCGGCACACCTTGCAAGGCGTGCTGCTGCTTGCCAGTACCTCCCCCAGCGTCACTTCGTTCGTGCTCTACACACCAGACGCTCCCGACCGGCGCGCCTGGCGCTCGTACTCCAGCCCACTCGCATTGCTCAGGCAACTGCGCCAAAAGCCGGCCCTGCGTACCTATATCATCCAGCGTCTGCCGCTATTGCCAGCTGCCAATGTCGAACGTCTGCTGCTCAAAGGGCAACTGGGGAAGGTGCTGGAAACACCCGATGTCGATGACGACCTGTTCTTCACCTGTTACCTGGCCGAAGTCCGCAGCATGCTGGCTGCGGTCAGTGCCAGCAGCCAAACCACTGCGCAAGCCGACGCCAGGCAAGGGCTGACGTTCGCCATGACCTTGCTGGACCTGATCAGCATCTTTCTGCCAGTCAAGGTGATGATCCCCTTGGCATTGGGGCGTATGGCAATAGAGGTCTGGAGAGGCGTCGAGGCCTATCGCGCCGAAGACCTCAATGGGGTCCTGACCCATGCCTACAATGCGCTCAGCTATGTCAACGATGCGGGCACAAGCCTTGCCAGCACTGGCATGTTGCGCCGCATCATGCGCGGCATGCCCAAGCAGCCCCCGTTGCCGTTACCCCTGCGTTTCAGCGTCACCCCCTCCACCAGCAACCTGCGCTATAGAATCGACGGGGTGTATGGCGAGGAGGTGTACGAAAAGGTATCAAGCTTCGAGGGCTTGTCGGAGTACTTCATCCAAGATGCCCACCAGCGATATTTCAAGGTGGCGTTCGATGGTAGCCGCTGGCGGGCAGTCGACCCGGACCAGCCGGACGCGTACCTGACCCAGCCGGTCAAGCGCCTCGCCAATGGCAACTGGGTTATCGACTCGCCATTACTGTGGCATGACGGCCTGCCGGACCTGCAGCACCTGTTTGAAGAGTGCCGGCTGCAGGTACCGCTGACAGGTACCTTGGTCAGCCAGGCCGAGGGCCTGTATCAAGCTCCCGAACAACTTTACCTGCAGACCCGAGGCGGTCAGCTACCGCTGCGCCGGCACCTGTTGCCCGACCACTTTCACCTGCCGATTCCCGGGGCTGATGGGGCCGGCGTGGTGCCCTGGGCCGTAATGCGCTGGCAAGATGGCCAATGGCGCATACGCTTGCGTCAGGCAGGGCGCAGCAGCGAGTGGCTGGCCCTGCCCGAGGCTTACTCGGTCAACTTTGGCAGCAACCGGTCCAGCCGTTGATGCAAGGCACTGGTACTCGGCCAGTTGCGCAACAGCCGTGCGCGGTCACGGGCATAAGCCGGGGCAAAGCTGAGCTGAGTGGCGTGCTGGCACATGGCATCGAGGTCGATCAGCGACCACTGGCCGTTGTCCCAGAACAGGTTGTGGCCCTTGAAATCGCCATGGCTGATGCGCTCGCGAATCAGCTGCTGCATCACATGCACCAGCGCATCCACCTGCTCCTCCGGCGCCTCGCCGTTCTCCACGTAGGGCGCGAAGCAGGCCGTCAGGTCCGGGCCTTCGACATATTCGGTGACCAGGTAGGCACGGCTGCGCAGGCCCATCACCCGCTGCTCAAGCACCGCCAACGGCTTGGGCGTGGCAATGTCGAGAAATTCCAGGCGGTGGCCTTCGATCCACGAATGCCAGGCACGGCTCGGGCGCCAGAAGCGCTTGAACCAGTGCGCGGTGTTCTTGATGTTGTAGCGCTTGAGTACCAGCTTGCGACCGTTCACCTCGATGCGCGCCACACTGGCAGCGCCACCGGTCTTGTACAGGTGGCCCTTGTCGATCAGCGCATCAGCCTGCGCCAGCACGGGCACCATCGCGTCGACTTCACTGCGGCGGATCGCCTGCAAGCCCGACAGGTTGCGCTGCACGCTGAACAGGCTGCATTCGCGACCGGCCTTTTCGAGGTAGTCCTTCTGGCGCCAGCTGCGCACCTTGTCCACTTGCTTCTGCAAGGCTTCCAGCGGCAGCGCGTGCTCGGCGTTGGCCAACAGGTAATGCACCAGCAGCTCTTCAATGAACGGTTCCAGGCGCTTGGGCAACTGGGCGAAGAACACCCCGAGGTTTTCCAGCACGCGTGGGCGCGACAGCTGCTGGCCGGGCGTTTCGGCCTTGATGCCGGCGCCATCGATCAGGTACAGCTTGCCGCCGTGGCGCAGCAGGTTGTCCAGGTGCAGGTCTTCCTGCCACAGGCCTTGGGCATGCATGTGCGCGACAGCCGTCAGCGCTTCACCCAGCACCAGGTGTTGTTCGTCAGCCAGCACCGGCAGGTTTTCCACCGCCGCCCAGGCATCGGCCAGGCTTTCGGCACCGTCCAGGAATTCGAACAGCAGCCAGCCACCCTCGCCTTCCTTGAGGCCATCGGCCAACAGCCTGGGCGTGGTCAGGCCTTGCTCGGCCAGCAGCTTCACACCTTGCAGCTCACGCTGGAAATGCCGGGCAGCACCAGCGCCCACCAGCAGCTTGGCCAGCACCGGGGTACCCCGCCAGACACCAGCGCCGACATAGCGCTGGCCCGGCAGCACGCGCAGCAAGCTGAGCAGTTGCAGCTCGGCACTGCCAGCGGCATCGGCCAGGGTGATACTCAGGGGCAACGACGGGCTGCGCCCGGCATCCTTCAATTCAGACAAACGCATCAGCGGGTCTCTTTTTCACGACGGCGTTGCGTCAGGCGTTGCAGCCAGGTGCCGACCAGCGAGCTGTCGGCCGGCTGCGCCAGGTAGGTCGCCAGCAGGGTGCGCACATCGGCCTCGCTCCAGGCCCGGGCTCGGCGCAGCAGTGGTTCCAGGTCCTTCAGGCGGTCACGCATGCCAAACAGCAAAGGCCGGGTCTTTTCCAGGTCGATCAGTTGCGCATCCCAGCCTTCGCGGCGCTGGCGCAGGAAGATGTGCTTGGGGTAGAAGCAGCCGTGCACCTGGCCGGCGCTGTGCAGGGTGCGCGCCAGCTGGCCGCAGGCCTGCAAGATGCCATGGCGGTCGGCATCGCCCAGCTGCGGCCACTGGGCCAGCAGGCTGTCGAGGTCGGCCCATTCGTCCAGGGCACGGGTCATCAGGATTGCCCGGTGTTTGCCAGCCTGCTTGCGCTCGCCGTAGAACACCGCCTGCAAGGCAGGGATGTGCAGCTTCTGGTAGCGGCTGATGTTGCGAAATTCACGGGCGAACGTGGGCTCGCCAAACGGCCGGTGCAGGGTGCGGGTCAGGTAGTCGCTCTGGCGCTTGAGGTAGTAGCCCTTGCCTTCGAGTTCCAGGCGATACACGCTGCTCCAGCCGCCACGGCCGGTGTTGGGTTCATCCACGGCTTCCAGTTGCAGCGCCCACAGCGCCTCGAAGTCGTCCAGGCCATGGCGTTTGAGCAGCGCGAGGTCCGCGCTGGCCAGGTAATCGGTCATTCCCTTCCCTCGAAAAAGCCCAGCACCTGGCGAATGCGCTTCTTGTCACGCTCATTCAGCCGGTCGCGGCCACGGTATTGCAGGTAGAAGCGCAGGCGCTGGGTGGCCGACAGGTGGTATTTGGCCACTTTGTCCAGGCATGCAAGGTCCTTGATCATCCGGTGCCGCCACATGAAGCCGCGCCAGAAGTCGCCGGTGGGGCAGTCGATGAAGAATAGCGTGCCCTGGTCATCCACCAGCAGGTTGCGCCACTTCAGGTCGTTGTGGGCAAAGTGGTGCTCGTGCATCACCCGGGTATGGCGCGCCAGCTGGCGGCTGAGGTGGTCGACCCAGGCACGGTCGGCCAGGCGCGCATCGTTGCGCTCGGCCAGTGCCGACAAGTCTTCGGTGTTGGGCAGTTCGCGGGTGATCATTGCCCCGCGGCCAAAAGCCAGGCCATTACGCTCCAGGCCCCAGGCCACCACTTCGGCGGTGGGTATGCCCCACTTGGCGAACTGCTTGAGATTCTGCCATTCGGCCTTGATGCGTGGCCGGCCCAGGTAGCGGCGCATGTGCTTGCCGGCGCCGGTGTAGCGTTTGACGTAGTAATTGACCCCGTCACGCTCGATGCGCACCACTTCGCTCAACGGGTCGCGGGTCAGGCGTTCGCCTTGAATGGCAAACACTGCATCGAGGCTGCCGAAGTCCGCCGCCAGCTGTTCATAGCCCGGCGCCAGTGTCCAACTCGCCATCAGAGTGCATCCCCATAGCGTTGCTTGCGGTCGTAAAGTTTCTGCGCCTTGCGCTCCAGCCAGGCGAGCAGCGCGGCTTCGTCCTTGAGGATTTGCCGCAGCGGGCGCTGGAAGTAACCGCGCAGGAAACGCAGCTTGTCGCGCTGGGTCAGGCCGATGTCCAGCGCCGAGAAGTACAGCGCGGCCAGGTCCTTGTCGCGCCAGCGGCGGCTGATCGTCGCCCGGGTCTGCGCGCGGTGCAGGTCGATCACCGACAGTTTGAAGTCATCCGCCGTCACCGGGCGGTCGGTGTGCAGCAGGAAGTGGCAAATGTAGCAGTCGCGGTGGTTGACCCCGGCGCGGTGCATGCCGCCGGTCATCTTCGCCACTTCGGCGATCAGCGCACGCTTAAGGCGCGGCTCGGGCGGCTGCTTGACCCAGTCGATGCTGAAGTCTTCCAGGCTGATGGTCGGCGCCAGCTCTTCGGTGATGATGAACGAGTGCTGTGTGGCCGGGTTGCTGCCGCGCTCGCCATAGGCGACTGCGGTCATGGTCGGCACACCCACCTCGTGCAGGCGCTGGATGGCCTGCCATTCCTGGCCGGCACCGAGCACCGGCAGCTTGGCGGTGAACAGGTTCTTGAAGATCTCGCCCCAGCCGATGCCGCGGTGGATCTTGACGAAAAAGCCCTCGCCAGCCACCTCGGTGCGCAGCGTGCGGCGCCCTTCCAGCTCGCGATAGACCTCGCCTTGCAGCGCCTCCACGGCGTCGAAGGCATCACGCCCGGCCCACAGGCGCTTGAAGGGTTCGGCCAGTATCAGCTTCATGCGGTTTTCTGCCCCAGGATCACGTCGGCAGCATGCTGCGGCATGCTGTACAGATCGGCGGTTTCAGCGAACGCCAGGCCGTTGCGCGACCAGTTGGCACGGGCCTGCGGGTCTTCGAGCATGCGTTGCAGGTAGCCATTGAGCTGGTCCTGTTCGAGTGGCTCGTCCAGCACCAGGCCGCTATCGGCCTCGGCAATGTAGTGGGCGTAGCCGCACACCTTCGACACCAGCACCGGCAGGCCGGCCACCAGCGCTTCGAGCAGCACCGTACCGGTGTTCTCGTTGTAAGCCGGGTGAATCAGCAGGTCGGCACCCAGCAGGAAGCGCGGAATGTCGCTGCGGCCCTTGAGGAACTGCACCTGGTCGCCCAGGCCCAGGGTGGCGCTCTGCAGCTGGAACACCTTGGGGTCGTCCTGGCCGATCACCATCAGCCTGGTGCGTTTGCGCAAGGCCGAAGGCAGCGCGGCCAGCGCCTTGAGGCTGCGGTCCACACCCTTGGTCTTGAAGCCCGAGCCAATCTGCACCAGCAGCAGGTCTTCATCGCCCAGGTTGAACTCCTTGCGGAACTCGGCGCGGATTTCGCCAGCATTGGCCGGCGCACGACGGTCCTGGGAAATGCCTGGCGGCAGCAGGTGGAAGCGTTCCACCGGCGTGCCGTAATGCTTGATGAACAGCGGCTGCTGCACTTCGGAAATCATCAGCACTTCGGTATGCGCGTCCTTGGCGAACACCGCCCGCTCGTACTCGGCAAAATGCCGGTAGCGGCCCCAGCGGCGGTACAGGCCGCCACGCAGGGTTTGCGCCTTGTCTTCGAAGCAGCCGTCGGCGGCGTAGTACACGTCCAGCCCCGGCATCTTGTTGAAGCCGATCAGGCGGTCGACCGGGCGCTTGGCCAGGTCGGCGGCCATCCAGGCGCTGAGTTTCTCGTTGCGCCGGTGATTGAAGATCGCCTTCACCGGCGCCACCAGTACTTCAAAGCCCGGTGGAATGTCACCTTCCCAGATCAACGTGTACACACGGATCTGATGGCCCCGCTTCTGGCATTCCAGGGCAATGCGCATGAAATCGCGCTGCAGCCCGCCGAAGGGGAAATATTTGTAAAGCACGAAAGCCAGTTGCATCAACGGACATCCTCAGCCAGCAGCAACGCGCTCAAGCGGCTCGCCACATGCTCGGGATTCAGGCGAGTGAAGCACAGTGGCCACTCGCGTTTCAGATCGAACCGGCGCAGGTCGTCGGCGCTCGGTTTGTAGGTGCACTTCTTCTGCAGGCAGGGAGCGCAAGGCCAGTCACTGGCCTGGTGAATCTGGGTCCGTCCGTAGGCGCCAGTCAGGCCCGGGTTGGTCGGACCAAACAGCGAAATGGTCGGCACATCGAGTGCCGCCGCCAGGTGGCCAAGGCCGGTATCGACCGCCACGCAGGCTTTTGCCGCCGCCAATACACGCGCTACGCCGGCAAGGTTCAATTTGGGGAGCACCTGGCAGTTGTTCAAGCCCTGGGCAATGCGCTCGGCCCGTGCCTTCTCGGCCGGGTTGCCCCACGGCAGGCGCACTTCCAGCTTGCGCCGGCCCATGCGTCCGGCCAGTTCGCGCCAGTAGGCTTCAGGCCAGTGCTTGGTCGCCCAGGTGGTACCGTGCAGGAACACCACGTAAGGGGCCGCTGGCGGCAGTTGCAGCCGGTCGAGGTCCAGGCCGTAGTTGCCGATGCCTTCCGGCAGGTCGTAGGCCAGGGCCATGGCGAACAATTGACGCACGCGCTCCACCGCATGCTGGCCGGTGGCAACCGACAGGCGCCGGTCATAGAAGCGGCTGGCCAGGCCTTCGCGCGCCGAGTAACGGTCCAGGCCGGCGACCGGGGCCTTCACATAGCGGGTCAGCCAGGCCGACTTGACCAGGCCCTGTGCGTCGATCACCAGGTCGTACTTGCGCTCGCGCACACGCTGCTTGAACGCCTTCCACTCGCCACTCTTGACGGTTTGCCAAAGGTTCTTGCGCCAGCGCCGGATGGCCACCGGGATAACCTGGTCGACCGCCGGGTGCCAGCTGGGGATTTCGGCGAAGCCTTCTTCCACCACCCAGTCGAAACGGATGCCCGGGATGGCGTGGGCGGCATCGGTTAGTGCCGGCAGGGTGTGGATCACATCACCCAGCGACGAGGTCTTGATGATCAGTACCCGCACTTAGTCGACCTCGGCCACGGTATCGATCAGGTCCGGCCCGCTCAGGCTGTGCAGGGCGGCGATGACTTTGCCCGGTTCCAGCAGGCGCAGGCAGTTGTAGTGGCCGAAGCGGCAGGTACGGTCGAAGCACGGGCTGCACTCGATACCGGTGCGCACCACCTCCACCTGCTCGGCCAGCGGCGGGGTAAAGCCGGGCGAGGTCGAACCGTATACCGCCACCAGCGGGCGGTTCAGCGCGGCAGCCACATGCATCAGGCCGGAGTCGTTGGACACCACGGCGTGGGCGCAGGACATCAGGTCGATGGCCTCGGCCAGCGAGGTTTCACCGGCCAGGTTGGACGACTCTTCACGCAAGCCCGGGATCAGGCGGTCGCGGATCTGCTCACCCACCGGGTAATCGTTCTTCGAGCCGAACAGCCACACCTGCCAGCCCTGGCGGATCATCGCGTCGGCCACGGCAGCGTAATGCTCGGATGGCCAGCGCTTGGCTTCGCCGAACTCGGCCCCCGGGCACAGCGCCAGCACCGGGCGGTCCAGCTCCAGGCCGAACTTGGCCAGTGCCGCTTCGCGGCTTTGTGCTTCGATCTGCAGGCTGGGGCGCGGGTACGGCTGCGGCAGCTCGGCGCCGGGCGCGTAGGCCAGGGCCATGAAGCGCTCGATCATCAGCGGGTAGCGGGCCTTGTCCAGCTTGCGCACGTCGTTCAGCAGGCCGAAGCGCATTTCGCCGCGCCAGCCGGTGCGTTTGGGGATACCGGCAAAGAACGGTACCAATGCCGATTTCAGCGAGTTGGGCAGCAGGATGGCCTGGTCGTACTGGCCGGCCAGGGACTTGCCGATGCGCCGGCGCGTGGCCAGTTCCAGCGCGCCGTGGCCGAGCGGGAAGCTCAAGGCCTGGCGCACTTCGGGCATGCGTTCGAGGATCGGCCGGCTCCACTCGGGCGCCAGCACGTCGATCACGCAGTCGGGGTGCTGCTGTTTCAGGCACTGGAACAGGGTCTGCGCCATCACCATGTCGCCGACCCAGCTGGGGCCAATGATCAGTATTCTCATGCTTAGTCCAGAAACGCTCGGGGAGGCTACAGACTGCGGTACAGCCTGGCCTCCCCTCTTTATATTCAGGCTATGTGGCGGACAGTGTACCACTCACATGGCCCATTCGCGGGCACGCCCGCTCCCACAGGTATTGCACTGCCTCGAGGTCTGCGCTTTCCCTGTGGGAGCGGGCGTGCCCGCGAATGAAGCCAACTCGACATCAGCTCAAACCCAATTCACCCCAGATCCGCCGCACTTCACGGCGTTCATCGGCAAACTGCGCCGCATCGATCACCCCGGCCTGCTTCTGCAAGGCCTGGCGGTGCGAAGCCGAGCGGAACGCCTTGTACACTTCACGCAACAGCACCGCGTCACTGGCCGGCATCAAACCTGCCTGCTCCAGCTCTTCCAGAATGCGGATGTTATCGGTCCATCGGAGTATGGCCGGGTGGTCGTGGGACCAGGCCAAAGCGGCGTATTGCACCATAAATTCGATATCGACGATACCGCCGGCATCCTGCTTGATATCGAAGGGTACACCGGCCTCGAAAGCGTTACCCGCAGTGCCGGCAGCCGTGGCCTTGGTACCGAGGTTGCCGCGCATTTTTGCGCGCATTTCACTCACTTCGGTGCGCAGTTTTTCCAGGTCGCGGGCTTGCCCCAGCACCTTGGCACGCACGCCCTCGAACGCCGTACCGACCTGCTTGCAGCCCACCAGCACGCGGGCCCGCACCAAAGCCTGGTGCTCCCAGGTCCAGGCTTCGTTCTGCTGGTAGCGCTCGAAAGCCCCCAGCGAGCTTACCAGCAGGCCGGAAGCACCGGACGGGCGCAAGCGCATGTCCACGTCATACAGTTGGCCCGAGTTGGTCTGGGTGGTCAGCAGGTGAATAATGCGCTGGCCCAGGCGGGTGAAGAACTGCGCACTGTCGATGGGCTTGGCGCCGTCGGTTTCCTCTTGCGGGTCGCCGTCGTGGATGAACACCAGGTCCAGGTCCGAGCCATGCCCCAGCTCCAGCCCGCCGACCTTGCCGTAACCAATGATGATGAAGCCCGGGTCGCACAGGCTGCCGTCACTGCGCCTGGGCTGGCCGTGGCGGGCCACGGTCTGGCGCCAGGCCAGCGCGAGTACCTGGTCGAGGATGGCCTCGGCCAGCCAAGTCAGGTAGTCACTGACTTTCATCAACGGCAGGTTGCCGCTGATTTCCGATGCGGCCACGCGCAGGCTGTGGGCCAGCTTGAAGTGGCGCAGCGCTTCCATCTGCTGCTCCAGGTCGTCTTCAGGGATGCGCGTCAGGCGTTCGCGCAGCTCGCTGGCCAGCTCTGGGGCCAGGGGCGGGCTGAACAAGCGGCCTTCGTTAAGCAGCTCATCGAGCAGCAGCGGGTAGAGGGCGATCTGCTCGGCAATCCACGGGCTGGCAGCGCACAAGGTCAGCAGGCGACGCAGGGCACCCGGGTTTTCGGTGAGCAGCACCAGGTAAGCCGAACGCCGCGCCACGGCTTCGACCAGCGGTAGCACACGTTCCAGTACCAGGTCTGGGTTGTCGTGCTCCACCGCCTGGGCCAGCAGGCGTGGAATGAAGGCATCCAGCCGCTCGCGGCCAATACGCTGCATCGAACGCAGCTGCGGGCTGGAGCGCAGCCCGGCCAGGCGGCGCAAGGCTTCCACCGGTTCCTTGAACCCGGCCTCTTGCAGCTGCCGGCCAGCGGCTTCCTCGTCCTGCGCCTGCTCCCACAGCGGCGACCATTCGCCACCCACCACCAGTTCGCCTTCGCCGTCTTCATCATCCGGGTCGGCGATAACCTGGCGGAAGTGCCAGTCGATACGGCCACGCCAGTACATCAGCTGGTCGTGGAAACTTTGCCAATCGGCAAAGCCAAGGATGTACGCCACCCGCGCCTTGTCAGTCTCATCCTCGGGCAACATCTGCGTCTGGCGGTCGGCAATGGCCTGGATGGCGTGCTCGGTATAACGCAGGAATTCATAACCCTCGCGCAGCTCGGCCACCACCGCTGGCGGCAGATAACCCTGGCCCTCCAGGGTGGCCAGTACCTTCAGCAGCGGCCGCTGCTGCAAGCTGAGGTCACGCCCGCCGTGGATCAGCTGGAACGCCTGGGCAATGAACTCCACCTCGCGGATGCCACCGGCACCCAGCTTGATGTTGTCGGCCATGCCCTTGCGCCGCACCTCCTGCTGGATCAACTGCTTCATGGTGCGCAGCGCTTCGATGGCGGAAAAGTCCAGGTAACGGCGGTACACGAACGGGCGCAACATCTCCTGCAACTGCGCACCGGCAGCCTGGTCACCGGCCACCACCCGCGCCTTGATCATCGCGTAGCGCTCCCAGTCGCGGCCCTGGTCCTGGTAGTACTGTTCCAGGGCATTGAAGCTGAGCACCAGCGCCCCGGCCGAACCATAGGGGCGCAGGCGCATGTCGACACGGAACACGAAACCGTCGACGGTGACCGGGTCCAGCGCCTTGATCAACCGCTGGCCCAGGCGGGTGAAGAACTCCTGGTTTTCCAGCGAGCGCTTCACCCCTTCGGTTTCGCCACCCTCAGGGAAGCCAAAGATCAGGTCGATATCCGACGACAGGTTCAGCTCCACCGCGCCCAGCTTGCCCATGCCCAGCACCACCATGTGCTGCGGCTGGCCGCTGCGGTTGCCGATGGGCGTGCCGAACTGCTGGCAGTGGCGCGGGTACAGCCACTGGTAGGCTTCGTCGATGGCGGCATCGGCAAGGTCGGACAGGTCGCGGCAGGTTTCACCCAGCTCGGCCTGGCGGGTGATGTCGCGCCAGATGATGCGCAGTTGCTGGCGATTGCGCTCACGGCGCAGGTTGCGCGCCAGCTCGTCGTCGCTTTGCGCCGCGTTGGCAGCCGCAGCGATGTGCCCGCGCAACTCACCCGGTGCGTAACGGCGCGCCAACTCGCCGCTGGCCAGCAAGTCGAACAGCATCGCCGGCTCGCGCTGGGCCAGGCCAAGGACAAAGTCGCTGGCGGCAGCAACCTGATCAAACTGCTGGCGGTGGGCAGGGCTCCATGTAGCCAGGTCGAGTTCGGCATGGGCGGCTACCGCATCACCGAGGAATTGCTGGTTACGGGCGACCAGTGGCTGGAGGATGGCGGGCAGGTCGGGCGGCAAAGGCAGGCGCATGGTCTATCCTTGATCGGCGTGAATTAAAGGGGAAAAAGCGGCCAAGGGGAGACCGGACCACGGTTGGACTGTCGTACAAAAGTTGGAAATAGCTGAAAAAAACGAAAACTTGGCAATAATCATCAAGAACCACCCGTTCGCGACACAATGCCAACCACCATGAACGTTTTTCCTCACAAGCCAAGGTGCGACCAAACGTCGCACAAATGTAGTTTTACTACTACTCGTGTCGTGTAAAAGCATGAAATGCGAAAGCAAATGTAGTAAAACTACACGGCGCCGGATGACACCCCGGTAATCCAAGAATTCACGACGTCTGCCCATAAGGCCAGTCGCAATCTCAGGCAATCGATTCTGGTTGCCTTTCCGCCCTGGAGCAAGCCATGCAAGACCTCGATCCAATCGAAACCCAGGAATGGCTGGATGCCCTGGAGTCGGTCCTCGACAAAGAAGGCGAAGACCGCGCTCATTACCTGATGACCCGTATGGGCGAGCTGGCCACCCGTAGTGGCTCCCAGCTGCCGTATGCGATCACCACGCCATACCGCAACACCATCCCTGTCACCCACGAAGCACGCATGCCTGGCGACCTGTTCATGGAACGCCGCATTCGCTCGATGGTGCGTTGGAACGCCCTGGCCATGGTCATGCGCACCAACCTGAAAGACTCGGACCTGGGCGGACACATCTCCAGCTTCGCCTCCAGCGCCACCCTGTACGACATCGGCTTCAACTACTTCTTCCAGGCCCCGACCGACGAACACGGCGGCGACCTGGTGTTCTTCCAGGGCCACGCTTCGCCAGGCGTCTACGCCCGCGCCTTCATGGAAGGCCGCATCAACGAAGAGCAGATGAACAACTTCCGCCAGGAAGTGGACGGCAACGGCCTGTCTTCGTACCCGCACCCATGGCTGATGCCTGACTTCTGGCAGTTCCCGACCGTATCGATGGGTCTGGGCCCGATCCAGGCCATCTACCAGGCACGCTTCATGAAGTACCTGGAAGCGCGCGGCTTCATCCCGGCCGGCAAGCAGAAGGTCTGGTGCTTCATGGGCGACGGCGAGTGCGACGAGCCGGAATCCCTGGGCGCAATCGCCCTGGCCGGCCGCGAGAAGCTGGACAACCTGATCTTCGTCATCAACTGCAACCTGCAGCGCCTCGACGGCCCGGTTCGCGGCAACGGCAAGATCATCCAGGAACTCGAAGGCGTGTTCCGTGGCGGTGGCTGGAACGTCAACAAAGTCGTCTGGGGCCGCTTCTGGGACCCACTGCTGGCCAAGGACACCAACGGTGCCCTGCAGCGCCGCATGGACGAAGTCATCGACGGCGAGTACCAGAACTACAAAGCCAAAGACGGCGCGTACGTTCGTGAAAACTTCTTCAACACCCCAGAGCTCAAGGCCATGGTCGAAGACCTGTCCGACGACGAGATCTGGAAGCTCAACCGTGGCGGCCACGACCCGTACAAGGTCTACGCGGCGTACCACCAGGCTGTTAACCACAAAGAGCAGCCAACCGTTATCCTGGCCAAGACCATCAAGGGTTACGGCACCGGTGCTGGCGAAGCCAAGAACACCGCGCACAACACCAAGAAGGTCGACGTCGACAGCCTGCGTCACTTCCGTGACCGCTTCGACATCCCGGTCAAGGATGCCGACCTTGAGAACCTGCCGTTCTTCAAGCCCGAAGAAGGTTCTGCCGAAGCCAAGTACCTGGCCGAGCGCCGTGCTGCCCTGGGCGGTTTCGTGCCACAGCGCCGCGCCAAGAGCTTCAGCGTGCCGACCCCGCCACTGGAAACGCTGAAAGCGATCCTGGACGGCTCGGGCGACCGCGAAATCTCCACCACCATGGCCTTCGTGCGTATCCTGGCGCAGCTGGTCAAGGACAAGGACATCGGCCAGCGCATCGTCCCGATCATCCCGGACGAAGCCCGTACCTTCGGTATGGAAGGCATGTTCCGCCAGCTGGGCATCTACTCGTCGGTCGGCCAGCTCTACGAGCCAGTCGATAAAGACCAGGTGATGTTCTACCGCGAAGACAAGAAGGGCCAGATCCTCGAGGAAGGCATCAACGAAGCCGGCGCCATGTCGTCGTTCATCGCTGCCGGTACCTCGTACAGCTGCCACAACCAGCCGATGCTGCCGTTCTACATCTTCTACTCGATGTTCGGCTTCCAGCGCATTGGCGACCTGGCCTGGGCTGCCGGCGACAGCCGCACCCGTGGCTTCCTGATCGGCGGTACCGCCGGCCGTACCACCCTGAACGGTGAAGGCCTGCAGCACGAAGACGGTCACAGCCACATGATGGCGGGCACCATCCCGAACTGCCGCACCTACGATCCAACCTACGGCTACGAGCTGGCGGTGATCATCCAGGACGGCATGAAGAAGATGACCGAAGAGCAACAGGACATCTTCTACTACATCACCGTGATGAACGAATCCTACCAGCAGCCAGCCATGCCGGCCGGTGTCGAGGAAGGCATCATCAAGGGCATGTACCTGCTGGAAGAAGACACCCGCGAAGCCGCGCACCACGTTCAGCTGATGGGCTCCGGCACCATCCTGCGCGAAGTCCGCGAAGCCGCGAAGATCCTGCGTGAAGAGTTCAACGTCGGTGCCGACGTTTGGAGCGTCACCAGCTTCAACGAACTGCGCCGCGACGGCCTGGCCGTGGAACGCGCCAACCGCCTGAAGCCTGGCCAGAAGCCACAACAGACCTACGTCGAGCAGTGCCTGAACGGTCGCAAAGGCCCGGTCATCGCCTCTACCGACTACATGAAGCTGTTCGCCGAACAGATTCGCCAGTGGGTACCGAGCAAAGAGTTCAAGGTCCTGGGTACCGACGGTTACGGTCGCAGCGACAGCCGCAAGAAGCTGCGTCACTTCTTCGAAGTCGACCGCCACTTCGTGGTGCTGGCTGCCCTGGAAGCCCTGGCTGACCGTGGCGAGATCGAACCCAAGGTTGTTGCAGACGCTATCGTCAAGTTCGGTATCGACCCGGACAAGCGCAACCCACTGGACTGCTGAGGAGTATTTTTAAGTGAGCGAACTCATTCGCGTACCTGACATCGGCAGCGGTGAAGGTGAAATCATCGAGCTGTTCGTCAAGGTCGGTGACCGTATCGAGGCTGACCAGAGCCTGCTGACCCTGGAGTCCGACAAGGCCTCCATGGAGATCCCGGCCCCCAAGGCCGGCGTCATCAAGGAGCTGAAGGTCAAGCTGGGCGACCGCCTGAAAGAAGGCGACGAGCTGCTGGTCCTGGAAGCCGAGGGCGCCGCTGCTGCGGCCCCTGAGGCCCCGGCCGCTGCAGATGCGGCCCCGGCTGCTGCCCCGGCGCCTGCTGCCGAAGCCGCCCCTGCGCCAGCCGCAGCCCCGGCTGCCGCCAGCGTGCAGGACATCCACGTGCCGGACATCGGCTCGTCGGGCAAGGCCAAGATCATCGAAGTGCTGGTCAAGGTCGGCGACACCGTCGAAGCCGACCAGTCGCTGATCACCCTGGAGTCCGACAAGGCCTCCATGGAGATCCCGTCGCCAGCTGCTGGCGTGGTCGAAGAAGTGCTGTGCAAGCTGGAAGACGAAGTCGGCACTGGCGACCTGATCTTCAAGCTGAAGGTCGCTGGCGCAGCCCCGGCTGCCGCTCCGGCCCCTGCTGCTGCCCCGGCGCCAGCCAAGGCTGAGGCTGCTCCGGCCGCCGCACCTGCTGCTGCTGCCCCGGCTGCTGCCCCTGCACCGGCTGCTACCGCACCGGCCGCTGGCAGCAACGCCAAGGTTCACGCAGGCCCAGCCGTTCGTCAGCTGGCCCGTGAATTTGGTGTCGACCTGGGCGCTGTTGCTGCCACTGGTCCGCACGGCCGCATCCTGAAAGAAGACGTGCAGGTTTACGTCAAGGCGATGATGCAGAAAGCATCGGGCGCCCCGGCAGCCGCTGATGCAACCGGCGGCGCCGGCATCCCGCCAATTCCGGTTGTGGACTTCAGCAAGTTCGGTGAAGTGGAAGAAGTGGCCCTGACCCGCCTGATGCAGGTCGGTGCTGCCAACCTGCACCGCAGCTGGCTGAACGTGCCGCACGTGACCCAGTTCGATTCTGCCGACATCACCGAGCTGGAAGCCTTCCGCGTTGCGCAGAAGGCCGTGGCCGAAAAAGCCGGCGTGAAACTGACCGTGCTGCCACTGCTGCTCAAGGCCTGCGCCTTCCTGCTCAAGGAACTGCCAGACTTCAACAGCTCGCTGGCGCCAAGCGGCAAGGCCATCATCCGCAAGAAGTACGTGCACATCGGCTTCGCCGTGGACACCCCGGACGGCCTGCTGGTCCCTGTGATCAAGAACGTCGACCAGAAGAGCCTGCTGCAACTGGCTGCCGAAGCCGCTGCACTGGCCGAGAAGGCGCGCACCAAAAAGCTGTCGGCCGACGACATGCAAGGTGCCTGCTTCACCATCTCCAGCCTCGGCCACATTGGCGGCACCGGTTTCACGCCGATCGTCAACGCGCCGGAAGTGGCGATCCTGGGCGTCTCCAAGGCGACCATGCAGCCAGTCTGGGATGGCAAGGCCTTCCAGCCTAAGCTGATGCTGCCACTGTCGCTGTCCTACGATCACCGCGTGATCAACGGCGCAGCCGCCGCGCGCTTCACCAAGCGCCTGGGCGACGTACTGGGCGATATCCGCACCATGCTGCTGTAAGGCAGCCCGCTGCCCCTCCTTGCGAGGGGCAGTACCCTTTTCGAGCTGCCACGCTCGTACCTCAACCCCGTCAATTGGCGGGGCTTTTTTTTGCCTGACACAAGGCATATTGGGGCTGCTTTGCAGCCCATCGCAGGCAAGCCAGCTCCCACAGGTACTCCACAAACCTTGAAACCTGTGCCGTACCTGTGGGAGCTGGCTTGCCTGCGATGGGCCGCAAAGCGGCCCCAAATTCTCAACGCAAACTACAGATTCCGACCAAACAGCCGATAACCCGCACACAGCATCACACATGGCCGCTTGCCAGCCCTCGGCACATGATGCAACCTTGCCAGACCCGCTGCGGTCCTACCCAGCGTTCCCTCTTCAAGCGAGTCTTCGATGAAAAGCCAACCCGATGCCGCCAGCCGTGTGGCGGCCGAGGTCGTCACGCCGTTACCCGTGCCCTCGCGGCTCGGCATGCTGCGTTTCGAAAGGCTTAACGAGGCCACCTGGACCATGCTCTACCTGGACCCGGCCTGCGAGCGCCAGTTCGGCCTGCACGCCGGCGACCTGTGTGCCCTGGTGGATGCGCCCTACGCCAGCCTGATGGAACCTGAGGCGCGCTACCGGCTGCACGACGACATTCAGCTGCAACTGTCCCAGCGCGGCTACTACCGTGTGCGCTACACCCTGCATACGCCAGGCGCATCGCTGCGGCTGCTGGAGGCCGGTGAAGCCTACAAGCAGCACAACCGCCAGCTGCTGCGTGGCTACCTGAGCGTACTCGACGACCAGCAGGACGACACCGGTGAACCCGGCGCCACCGACCTGGAGTCGCGCAATAACCGCCTGCAACTGGCCTTGCAGCTGAACCAGCGCGCCCAGCAAGAGCAACTGGAACACCTGGAGCGCGTGCGCGGCCAGCAAGACCTGATCCTGCGCCTGGCCCGACAGCGCTACAGCGCCGGCAACTCGCTGCTTGAGGCCGCCCAGCTGATTACCCAGAGCGCCTGCGAAATCTACAAGGTCGACAGCGCCAGCATCTGGCACCTGGACGATCAGCGCCTGGAGCCGATCACTGCCTGGTACCGCGACGCACAGGAGCATCGCCAGCCCGAAGCCATCGATGGCAGCCGCTTCCCCGACTACCTTGAAGCGCTGCATGCCAGCCGTGCCATCGACGCACACAATGCCGGCCACGACCCGCGCACTCGTGCCCTGGCACAAAGCCTGCGCCCGGAAAACAAGGCAATGCTCGATGCCAGTATCCGCGTCGACGGCCAGGTGGTGGGCGTGCTGTGCCTGGAGCAGACCGGCCAGCCGCGGGCCTGGCAGTCGGACGAAATTGCCTTCGCCGGCGAGCTGGCCGACCAGTTTGCCCAGGTCATCACCAACCATAATCGGCGTACTGCGGCCAGCGCCCTGCACCTGTTCCAGCGTGCGGTGGAGCAAAGCGCCAGTGCTTTCCTGCTGGTGAACCGCGATGGCCAGGTGGAGTACGTCAACCCAAGCTTCACCGCCATCACCCAGTACAGCACCGAAGAAGTGCAAGGCCGCCACCTGGGCGAGCTCCCCGCGCTGGAAAACCTCAGCGAACTGCTGTTCGACTCGCCGTCCAGCCTGGCCATGGGCAACAGCTGGCAGGGCGAATTCAAGAGCCGGCGCAAGAACCTGGAGCCTTACTGGGGCCAGTTGTCGATTTCCAAGGTGTACGGCGACAACCGTGAGCTGACCCATTACATCGGCATCTACGAAGACGTCACCCAGACCAAGCTGGCGCAGCAGCGCATCGAGCGCCTGGCCTACACCGACAACCTGACCAACCTGGGCAACCGTCCGGCGTTCATCCGCAGCCTGGACGAACGCTTTGCCCACGATGGCGAGAACTCGATGTGCCTGCTGCTGGTGGACATCGACAACTTCAAGCGCATCAACGACAGCCTGGGCCACCAGACCGGCGACAAGCTGCTGATCAGCCTGGCCCGGCGCCTGCGCAACAGCCTGCCCACTGGCGGTGTGCTGGCACGCTTTGCCAGTAACGAGTTTGCCGTGCTGCTCGACGCCACTGGCCTGGAAGACGGCCAGCACGTTGCCCAGCAACTGCTGCGCACCCTCGACAAGCCCATGTTCGTCGACAACCAGCTGATCAACGTCACCGCGTCGGTGGGCCTGGCCTGTGCGCCGCTGCACGGCGCCGACCCGGCCAGCCTGATGAAAAACGCCGGCCTGGCCCTGCACAAGGCCAAGGCCAACGGCAAGCACCAGGTACAGGTGTTTACCGAGGTGCTCAATGCCGAGGCCAGCTACAAGCTGTTCGTCGAGAACAACCTGCGCCGCGCCCTGACCCAGAACGAACTGGAAGTGTTCTACCAGCCCAAGATCTGCCTACGCAGCGGCCGCTTGCTTGGCCTGGAAGCGCTGTTGCGCTGGAACCACCCCGAGCGCGGCATGATCCGCCCGGACCAGTTCATCAGCGTGGCGGAAGAAACCGGCCTGATCATCCCCATCGGCAAATGGGTGGTGCGCCAGTCATGCAGCATGAGCCAGCAACTGCGCGAGGCCGGCCTGGGCAACCTGCACGTGGCCATCAACCTGTCGCCCAAGCAGTTCTCCGACCCGGACCTGGTGGCCTCGATCAGCACCATTCTCAAGGAAGAAGCCCTGCCCCCGCACCTGCTGGAGCTGGAGCTGACCGAAGGCCTGCTGCTGGAAGCCAGCGAAGACACCCACCGCCAGCTGGACGAGCTGAAGGCCCTGGGCCTGACCCTGGCCATGGATGACTTCGGCACCGGCTATTCGTCGCTGAGCTACCTGAAGAAGTTTCCGATCGACATTCTCAAGATCGACCGCAGCTTCATCAACGAGATCCCGGATAACCAGGACGACATGGAAATCACCTCGGCGGTGGTGGCCATGGCGCACAACCTGAAGCTGAAGGTAGTGGCCGAAGGGATCGAGACGCCGGAGCAGCTGGCGTTCCTGCGCCGGCACCGCTGCGACGTGGGCCAGGGTTACCTGTTTGACCGGCCGATTCCGGGGCGCGAGCTGGCTGAACGGTTGAAGCGCTATCCGCGTGGACCGGTGGCCTGACAGCGGCTTAAACCTCGGGCACTATAGAAGCCATTCGGGCCCTTTCGCGGGCGCGCCCGCTCCCACAGGAACACCACAACCTTCGAAACCTGTGCTGTACCTGTGGGAGCGGGCATGCCCGCGAATGCCCCAACCCCTATCCAACTGAAAAAACACAGAGGAACGGCCATGGTCCTGCGTTCGGAAATCCTGGTGAACAAAAACGTCATGCCAACCGCGGAGCAGGCCTTGCCTGGCCGCGAAACGCCAATGAGCCTGCCCGAGTTCCACTACGTGTTCGAAGGCACCCCGCTGCTCGGCCCCTTCTTCGAAGGCGCTGTCGACTTCGCCATCTTCGGCCTGGGTTGCTTCTGGGGCGCCGAGCGCCGCTTCTGGCAGCGTGAAGGCGTGGTCAGCACGGTGGTTGGCTACGCCGGCGGCTTTACCCCCAACCCTACCTATGAAGAAGTCTGCTCAGGCCTGACCGGCCACACCGAAGTGGTGCTGGTGGTGTTCGACAAGGACAAGGTCAGCTACCGCGAGCTGCTGGCGATGTTCTGGGAACTGCACAACCCGACCCAGGGCATGCGCCAGGGCAACGATGTTGGCACCCAGTACCGCTCGGCCATCTACTGCACCAGCCCGGAGCAGCTCAAAGAAGCGCAAGCCAGCAAAGCCGAGTACCAGGCTGAACTGGCAAAGTCCGGCTTCGGCGAGATCACCACCGAAATCGACCAGGCGCCAACCGTGTACTTTGCCGAGGCCTACCACCAGCAGTACCTGGCCAAGAACCCGGACGGCTACTGCGGCATCGGCGGCACCGGCGTATGCCTGCCACCGAGCCTGCAAGGTAACTGACGCATGAGCACGATGACCCTGTTCCACTCGCCGTTGTCGCCGTTCGTGCGCAAGGTCATGGTGGTATTGCACGAGACCGGCCAGCTGGGCCGGGTGCAGTTGCAGGCCGTGAACATCAGCCCGGTTAGCGGCGACCCGCAGCTGAACCAGGACAACCCGATCGGCAAGATCCCGGCGCTGCGCCTGGACGACGGCACCGTGCTGCATGACAGCCGGGTGATCTGCGAGTACCTCGACCTGCAACACGTCGGCCTGCCGCTGCTGCCCCGTGAAGGCTCGGCGCGCTGGCGGCGCATGACCCTGGTGTCCCAGGCGGATGCGATCATGGATGCGGCGGTGTCGTCGCGTTATGAGAGCTTCCTGCGGCCAGAGGACAAGCGCTGGGATGGCTGGCTGCAGGCGCAGGGCGACAAGATCCGCCGTAGCCTGGCCAATCTGGAGCAGGAGCATTTGCCTGAGCTGATGTCCGGGTTCGACCTGGCGGCGATTGGCGTGGCCTGTGCGCTGGGGTATCTGGATTTGCGCCAGCCGGAGTTTGGCTGGCGTGAGCGCCAGCCTGGGCTGGCAGCGTGGTATGCCGAGGTGGCCAAGCGGCCTTCGATGGTCGCCACTTCGCCGGTGGTTTGACAGGGCCTCTTCGCGGGCACGCCCGCTCCCACAGGGACATCACAGTATTCGAAAGCTGTGCAGTACCTGTGGGAGCGGGCATGCCCGCGAAGGCCTCAGCTCGATATCACAGGAAACAACTGCCCGATCCTGAAGGCCAACCACCGCCCGATCTCTTTATCCTCCCTCATGCCGCCCTCCCCACCCGCGCCCAGTCCAGCCGCCGGGTCAGCACCATGAACACCCCCAGCAAACCAAAGCACAGCAGCGACCCCATCAGCAGCGCATAGTCCTCGGCACTCAACAGCCCGTAGAGCAGCGCATACAGCGCCGCCAAACCCGCCGCAAAACCGATGCCCCGCCCCAGGCTGCACAGCACATGGCTCAGGTAGAAGCCAATCAGCAGCACACACGCCGAAGCCGACAGCCCATACGCCAGGCCAAAGCCGATGTGCTCGGACAACGACAGCAACAACAGGTAGAAAAACGCCAACGCCACGCCCACCAGGATGTACTGCACCGGGTGCACGCTCAGGTTCTTCAGCACTTCGAACAGGAAGAAACCGGCAAAGGTCAGCGCAATGAACAACAGCGCGTATTTGATCGCCCGTTCGCTTTTCAGGTACTGGTCCACCGGGTCGACAAAGCTCACGCCGAAGCTGCGTTCGCTGAAGTCGGCGCACTGCCCGGCCGTGGCGCACTGGCGCAGGGCGTCTTCAAGGTTGGTGGCAAAGAACGACGTCTGCCAATGTGCGGCGAAGCCCTGGGCGTCGATCTCGCGGCGGCTGGGCAAGTAGCTGCCGACGAAGCTCGGGTGTGGCCAGTTGGCACGCATGTCGACGCTGCTGGTACGACCGACTGGCACTACGTGCAACTGGCCGGTGCCTTGCAGCGCCAGGTCGAAGCCATAGCTGAACTCCCGTGCCTGCAGGCCATCGAGCCCTGGCAGGCTGGCGTGCACGCCGCCACGCATCCAATCGAGCTGGGTGCCCGCTTCGAACGGCACCTTCTGTTCGTCCAGGCTCAGCTCCAGGCCATTCTCGATACCGCGTATATCGCTGATACCCACCACCAGGAACGGCTTGTCGAAACGGTAGTCGTCGAAATCCTTGTCGATGCCCCAGCGCTCCGGGAGCTTGAAACGGCCGCTGATGCGGCCTTTGGCGTGGAACAGCCGGGCCTGGTAGATGCCGCGGGCGCGCAGTTCGGTGTCTACGCCAAGGTCGGCGTCGAAGGTTTCCGGCAGGAAGTACAGGTGGCCGACGATGGTGCTGGTTTCCTGGGTACGCTCGCCGTCCTTTTCGATCCAGCGGCGCTGGTACTTGCGGTACGGCACCACCAACAGCGGGCCGCTGAGCTGCTGGTCGAAGCTGGCGCTTTGGGCGATGTCGCGCAATACGTCGTCACGCAGGGCCTGGCGTTCATCGATCAGGCCGTTGATCAGCAGCAGCGGGATGAGCAGCAGAAGCATCAGCACGACGATCATGCCGAGTTTGTAACCGAGGGTCTTGTTCATGGGGCCTCCTGTGGCAGTGGGCGCAGTGTCTGCGCCTTGCGTGGAGGCTTCGGGGAGGCTCTGTGGAGATTATGTGTATTCGAGGGCCCCATCGCAGGCAAGCCAGCTCCCACAGGTATTTCACAGGCCTTGAGCATTGTGCGGTACCTGTGGGAGCTGGCTTGCCTGCGATGGGCTGCGCAGCAGCCCCGGCTATCTCAGCTGATACGCCGAACCGGCAGCCACAACCGCACCCGCACCCCGCCATCAACGTTGTCCACCGCCAAAGCCCCACCATGCAGCTGCATCACCTCGGCCACAAAGTTAAGCCCCAGGCCGGTACTCTTGCGCCCACTCCCCGGCCGCGGCAGCGAGTAGAACCGCTCGCTGACCCGCCCGATGGCATACGCCGGTATCGCTTGCCCCTGGTTGAACAGGCTCAACGCCACCCGCTCGCCGTCGCGCTCCAGGTCAAACAGCAGTGCGCCACCATCGGGGGTGAAATCCAGTGCATTATCCAGCAGGTTGGCCAGCGCCTGGCGCATGAGAAACGGGTCGCACAGCAGACGCAACCCGGCGGGCACCCGCTGACGCACGTGCAACCTGGCGGCTTCGATGCGCGCAACATGGGCCAGCAGCAATTCGTCCACCAGCGCCGCCAGCGCCACCTGCTGTTCGTCCTCCAGCGCCTGCATCTGCTCGACCCGGGCCAGGTTCAGCAGGCGCTCGATCATCTGCTGCAAGCGCTCGCTCTCACGCTCGATATTGCCGGCAAAGCGCGCCCGCTGCTCGGCCGGCATGTCATCCTGCAACAGTTCTGAGGCCCCGCGAATGGCAGCCAGTGGGCTTTTCAGCTCATGTGTGAGGGTGTGCACGTAGCGTTCAACATAGGCCTTGCCCTCCAGCTGCGTGCGCATGCGTTCCACGGCATTGGCCAGGTTCGCCAGTTCACCCCCCTTGTAATGTGGCAACTCCGCACGCTCACCTTCGCTGACCGCCTGCGCGTAGGCCGCCAACTTGCGCAGCGAGCGCGCCAGCCACCACGACAGTGCCGCACCCACCAGCAAGCCCAGGCCGATCAACCCCAGCCCCAAGGTGAGCAAACGCTTCTCGGAATGGTCGATGTACGGCTGTAGCGAGCTGTTGGGCTTGGCCACAGTGACCACGCCGATGATCTTGCCCTCGTCGATGATCGGCGCCCCCACATGCATCACCGACGTACTTTCGTCGCTGGGGTCGCTGCGGGTCGAGCGCGCACCGTACTGGCCACGCAGGGTCAGGTACACGTCATTCCACTTCGAGTAGTCCTTGCCCTGGGCCTCGCCGCTGGAATCCAGCAGCACGATGCCCCTGGCGTCGGTGACATAGATGCGGTGGCTGACCTGGTTCTTGGCCAGGCCCCAGATCTGCGCGCCGGGGCTGCGCAAGCCGTAGGCCTTGAGTACTTGCGGCAGGCGGCCCTGGTTCAGGGTGCCGGCCTTGACGTCATCGCGCAGGATCTCGGCCAGCAGGTTGGCCGTATCTACCAGTGTTTCTTCGGAAGACTGGCGCACCACCGGGCGGATCTGTTCACGCACGGTATTGAGCAAAAAGTAGCCCGCCAACCCGACGAACAGGAAGTACACCAGGAAGATCCGGACACCCAGGCGCATCAGGCGTGGTCCGGGCTGTAGCTGTAGCCGAGGCCGCGGTGGGTCTGGATCGGCTCGGCATCGCTGGCCACCTGGCGCAGCTTGGCGCGCAGGCTCTTGATATGGCTGTCGATGGTGCGCTCGTAGCCAACGTCAGAGGCCACGCCCAGCGCGTCGAGCAGTTGTTCGCGGCTGAACACCCGCTGCGGTTGCTCCAGCAGGCATTGCAACAGGCGGAATTCGTGACGGGTCAGGGTGAGTGGCTGGCTGCGGTAGGTGATCTGCATGCGCAAGGTGTCGAGCTGGAACAGCGCACTTTCGGCAGCAGGCTCGGCCCTGGGTGCCATGCGCTTGAGGATCGCCCGCACCCGTGCGGCCACTTCACGCGGGCTGAAGGGTTTGACCACGTAGTCATCGGCACCGATTTCCAGGCCTACCACCCGGTCGATCTCACCGTCGCGGGCGCTGAGGAACATCACCGGCACTTCGGTGAAGCGGCGCAATTGGCGGCAGGTTTCGAAGCCACTGATGTCGGGCAGGCCGATGTCGAGAATGATCAGGTCGGCCGGGCGTTGGCGCTGCTGTTCGAGGGCAGCGCTGCCCAAGGTCACCCATTCGGTGCTGTGGCCATCGGCTTGCAGGGCGTAGACCAGGGTGTCGGCGATGGCGGCTTCGTCTTCGACGATGAGGATGTGGGGCATGGCGTCCGGCCTTACTCGGGGCAAGAATGGACTTTTAACTTACCGGCCTCTTCGCGGGCAAGCCCGCTCCCACAGGATCACCTCAAGCCTTGAGGGCAGCGCGGTCCCTGTGGGAGCGGGCGTGCCCGCGAAGAGGCCAGTACAGGCAATGCAAATCAGCAGTCAGGCTTGCCAGCCGTAAACTTCTTGGCCGGGTTAACCGCCGCCTTGAACTCGCGCAGCGCCTTTGAACCCACCAGCAGCGGGTAGTTGAAGCTGCTGCGGTCCACCAGGTTCACCTCCACGGTGCGCTTCACGTCACCCAGGCACAGCTCCAGGTCAACCACCGGACGCTTGGAGATCTCCGGCGCGTCACCTTCCTCTTCTTCATCGGCACGCCCCTTGATCTTGCTGATGCGCGACACCTTGTGCTCATACACCTTGCCATCCGAATCCTTGGTCGCCAGGCGGAAGCGCACCCACTCGTCACCATCACGGGTGAACAGTTCGATGTCCTTGGCCGACAACGACGCGGTAAAGGCACCGGTGTCCATCTTGGCTTTCAGGGTTTCGCCCAGCTCGGGCAGGGCGATGTTCTCGTACCGGCCGTAGATCGTGGGTTCGGCAGCCATAACCGGCAGCGCCAACAGCGACAACAGGGCAAACAGAGATTTCACTAGCAGGCTTCCTTGAGAAGGGTCAGTGCTTAGACTGCACTGGCAGGATAGGTTCGCTGTCACAAGGTTAACCAACAAATTGTGAAACATTTGTCTGCGCCGCAAGGCATTGGACATTTGGCGTAGGCCACGGCGCTGCTTATCATTGCCGACCGTTTATCTCCCACAACAAGAGTTTCTTTATGCGTCGCCTGCTGACCGGCATTCTCACAACCACCCTGCTGCTGCTCAATACCGTGGTGTTGATCTGCCCGCTGCTGGTCTTCGCCCTGCTCAAGCTGGTGCTGCCGGGGCGTGGGCGTGATTACGCTTCCTGGGCGGTGATGTGGGTGGCCGAAACCTGGTCGGAAATCGACAAGGCCATCTTCGCACTGTGCATCCCTACCCAATGGGACATTCGTGGCGTCGAGAACCTGCGCAAGGACACCTCGTACCTGGCGGTGAGCAACCACCAGACGTGGGTCGACATTCCCGCTTTGATCGAGAGCCTCAACCGCCGCACGCCGTTCTTCAAATTCTTCCTGAAGAAGGAGCTGATCTGGGTGCCGCTGCTGGGCCTGGCCTGGTGGGGGCTGGATTACCCGTTCATGAAGCGCTACAGCAAGGCGTTTCTGGAAAAGCACCCGGAGCTGAAGGGCAAGGACCTGGAAATCACCAAGGCGGCCTGTGAGTTGTTCAAACGCCAGCCGGTGACCGTGGTGAACTACCTGGAAGGCACCCGCTTTACCGAGGCCAAGCGGCAGGAACAGCAGTCGCCCTATCGCTACCTGCTCAAACCCAAGGCCGGGGGCGTGGCGTTTGTGCTGGCGGCGCTGGGTGAGCAACTGGATGCCTTGCTGGATGTAACCATCGTGTACCCCGGCAACAAGGCACCGGGGTTCTGGGATTTGCTCAATGGCAGCATTAGCCGGGTGATTATCGACATTCAGGTGCGTGAGCTGGACCCGGCACTGTGGGCAGGGGATTACGAGAATGACCCTGAGTTTCGTCAGACTGTGCAGGCTTGGGTGAACCAGCTGTGGGTGGAGAAGGACCAGCGGATCGAGCGGCTGCGAGGGGAGATGGGCTGAGCCCTTTACTGCTTGTACCGGCCTCTTCGCGGGCTTGCCCGCTCCCACAGGAACCGCGTCACCTTCAGCACCTGTGATAATCCTGTGGGAGCGGGCGAGCCCGCGAAGAGGCCGGCACAGTTAGCCCAGCAATCCGATTAAAACCCAGGCTAATAATCAGCATAAGTAATACTTCTTTGTCACACCCCACCCAAGTGGATAAAAATCGACCAAAGCACAACTACAAAAATGCCTGGATCGATCAATGGCCACCCAACCTAGCTCCGCCCCCGCCCAGCTTCGCCGTGTCCTCGGCTTGCCCGCCCTGGTGTTCTTCGGCCTGGTCTACATGGTCCCCCTGACCATTTTCACTACCTACGGCATCGTCACCGAACTCACCGGTGGCCGCACCGCCGGCGCCTACATGGTCACGCTGGTAGCCATGCTGTTCACCGCCGCATCCTACAGCTTCATGGTCAAACGCTTCCCGGTCGCGGGCTCGGCGTATTCCTACACCAACATGGCCTTCGGCCCCAACGTCGGCTTCCTGGCCGGCTGGTCGCTGCTGTTGGATTACCTGTTCCTGCCGATGATCAACTACCTGCTGATCGGCCTGTTCCTCAACATCGCCTTCCCGGCAGTGCCTGCCTGGGCCTTCGTGCTCGCCTGCATCGCCCTGGTAACCGTGCTGAACGTGGTTGGCATCAACTCAGTGGCCAAGACCAGCAACCTGATCGTCGGCGCGCAAATCGTGTTCATCGGCGTGTTCGTCGCGCTGTCCTGCCAGACCTTGGCTGGTCAGCCGCTCGACCTGCTGTCGCCGCTGCTGGGTGATGGCTCGCAGCCTGGCTTCGGCCCGATCATGGCTGGCGCTGCGGTACTGTGCCTGTCGTTCCTCGGCTTCGATGCGGTCTCGACACTGGCCGAAGAATGCCGCGACGCACGCCGCGACGTGCCACGGGCGATCATCCTTACCACCCTGTTCGCCGGTTTGCTGTTCACCCTGCTGGCCTACGTCAGCCAGCTGGTGCTGCCGGGCAGCAGCTTCGCCAATGCCGATGCAGCGGCCAACGAAGTGATGTTCAAGGCGGGCGGGCAGTTCCTCACCAACTTCTTCACCGCCGCTTATGTCGCCGGCAGCCTGGGTTCGGCGCTGGCCTCGCAGGCGGCAGTGTCGCGTATCCTGTTCACCATGGGCCGTGACAACGTGCTGCCACGGCGCAGCTTCGGTTACCTGTCACCGCGCTTTGGTACCCCGGTATTCGCCATCTTGTTGGTGTCGGCGTTTTCGTTGCTGGCGTTGGTGATCGACCTGACTACCCTCGCTTCGCTGATCAGCTTCGGTGCGCTGGTGGCGTTCTCGGCCGTGAACCTGGCGGTGGTCAAGACGCACCTGATGGACGATGCCTCGCAGCGTAGCTTCAAAGGGCTGCTGAGCTATGGCCTGGTGCCGCTGGTAGGGTTGGGGCTGACACTGTGGCTGTGGACCAGCCTGTCGGCGCTGACCTTGGTGATTGGCCTATGCTGGTTTGCCTTGGGCCTGGCCTACCTGGCAGTGCTGACCGCCGGCTTCCGTCGCCCGGTGCAGCTGGTGGACTTCAGCGAAACTACCTGACCAAACGCGATTCTGCGTTACAAATGTTTTGCTCAATTGTTTAAAGCTGGCGCGATCCCTGTGGGAGCCGCGCTTGCCGGCGATGGGCCGCAAAGCGGCCCCGGCAATTTATGCAACAACCTTGAAAAAGTGGGGCCGCTTCGCGGCCCATCGCCGGCAAGCGCGGCTCCCACAAGCACAGCGCACGCCTGGACGCGGGTGATAATCCTGTAGAGGCCGGCTTACCGGCCATAGGTCCGGCACTGACGCTACAAGACCTTCAGACCGAAGGCTGGCCCAACGGCGCCGGCGTGGTCCACAAACTCCCCAGATTCTGCAACAACGACCCGGCAATCCCCTGCTGCCCCAGGTACTGCAGAATCAACGGCGCAAACTGCCCGATCATCCCGGTATCCATCCCCAGCGCCTTGAACGCAGTGTCCAGGTCGCTGCGGTTTTCCACGTTGTTGCCCAGCGCGTTGCTCAACGCCGACTGGCTTTCGCTGTTCTTACCCAGCATTTCGCCCAACCCGCTCAACCCACCCAGCGCATTGGCCCCGGCCAGCAGGTCCAGCCCCGGCACGGCTTTGGTCAGCTGACCATAGTCATCGCTGCTCAGGTTATTGCGCGCCAAGCCCAGCATTGCGCCTGCCCCGCCCACGGCCTGTTCGGGGGTGATCTTCAATTCGCTGCCCAGGGTGTTAAGCAGGTTGGCCTGCGCCTCGGGCGCCTGCACCTGGCCTTGCTGCTTCTGGTTCTGCATGGCCGACACAGCATTGGCGGCATCACTGAGGTTGAAGGCGAACACCGGGCTTGTGGCCAGGGTCATCAGGGTTGCCAGGGTGAATGCTTTCATCGGGAGGGACCTCGGTTGGCCGGGATGGCCGGGATGGCCGGGGAAACGAGAGATTCGACTCGTGGTTTGAGGATTTGTTCCAAACCAACAGTCGAGATTCAAAATGAGAACCAACTCATAAATGACTCAACCTCGAAACTAGCAATTTTACCAGTTGCACAATATCAGATTCCATATAAATCTCTAAACTACCCAGCCACAGCTTAATATGCCAAGCCAAAACAGAGGTAGAACATGCCCTCCCATAAAAAGCAATCAATATTCTATCAAGCTTTCAGTATCAGCACTGTCATTTACAATGACAAAAGCACTTCCATCATACGTAGCGAGTCCGGCCCAATAGCTGAAAGAACCTTAAACTCTACGCCCAATGAGCTAGCACTTTTATCTACAGACAACTTAAATACACCTATTAGCATCGTTCACAATGAAAATATTTCAGGAAAAGCATTTTCAGCATACGGGTACATCAGCACAGAGTGCCGAGAGCACTCTTTGATTGGCTTCGCAGGAGAAACCCCCATAGTTGGCGAAAAATACTTGCTTGGCAGCTACCGTATATTTGACCCTGTACTGATGCGCTTTCACTCACCAGACAACCTTAGTCCTTTCTTGGCCGGGAGCATAAACAGCTATGGTTACTGCAGCGGCGACCCAATAAATAACACAGACCCAACTGGACATGTCAAAAATCGGCTTAGATCGTTCAGAAAATTATTCTCAAATAAAAAAAACAAACCCATGAACACGAGTCTAAGTCAGTCCACACCGGCGGTAAACCAGCCATCGGAATACTCTCAACCTGAGAGCTTCAACCCGACATTCGAGGGCAAAGGAGAAATATTCCTGCCCTCCAAGGACAACTTAAAATCTGCCAAGAGCCTATCCAACATCGTCGGAACGAGCGACGCGCCGACGCTGGAGCACCTGATGCAATACGAACCTTCCGCCCCATTACCGGTAAATACATTAACGGACGACAACTTAAAATACTTGAGAGAACTTGAGCGACTTGCAAGCTCAATCTCTCGTATAATGCGTGAGCGGCGACCGGTGTCAAGATCTATCTTCGAGCATCGGCGCATCCAAGATTTTAGCGCGCAAAGACTCGATGAGCACAGCAACGAAATCACAAAAATGCTATTTAAAGCTGGTTATACACCCTCTCCAGAAAATGTTCAGAGATTGATCCGACGGACGTAAAACAAAATATAATTCCCGCACTCAGCTCCTACAGGTGAGGCTTGAGTTTGAGGTTACAACCTTCTTAAGCTCTGTACGAAATCCCGAGAAACTGAATCGGCGTCTCTCGGAAGCTGGAATTCTCTAGGGTTCCCCGCCATGTACGGAAAGGAGTTATGTGATGGTGAAGCGATACGAACTCTCGGATGAGGCCTGAAAGAAGCCCCTCTACTGGAGGGGCTTTTTGTCGATGCAGATTACGCCGTCCCCACATCTTGTGCAGGTCGATCACAAACTTCTTCGGCGCCCCGGCATCAAACTCGCCATACCCTTCCGGCGACTGGTCCAGATTGATCACCTGCACGCCAACCACCTCAGCGAGCTTTATCCTCGACTAGCTGACCGTCAAAACCTGAATCGATCAATGCCTCTTGTTCCGCGCCACCTCGATGTCATCCATGATCGCCTTGGCAAATGCACTCAAGTAATCCGCAGCCCCCAGCAGCTTGTGGTCATCCTCCATATCCCCCTCGCGCACTAGGTGCTTGATGTACCCCAGCAACACCGAAACCTGCTCATAGGCATGTTCGAAGGGCACGCCGGGCATCACCCGGAAGATATGGCAGGGGCCTTCGCCCGTCTCGCAGAAGGTTTCAGCGCCAAGGGTTACGTTCGTGGTTTTTTTGTCAATCATCGCATCACTCCCTTATGTGTTCACAGACGAACCAGCGCGTGCTCGACCAGCGCATGGGCGGTATCGGCGCAGTGGCCGGCATTAGCCAGCATTTGCATGCCAGGCTCACCGGCGTTGGCGCGGCAGTACTCGTCGAGGGCTTGCGAAATGCCAAGCAGCATGTCGCTGGCGACGGCCAAAGCGTCAGGAGCGATAAGGTCGGGATGGATGGAGGAATAGAGAGTATTGAACAGCTTCAGACGGGGTGGATCGGGGACTATTTTGTTCATCAAATCACCATGCTTTGGGTGCCACCCGGCCGTTTCCACACATAGGGGTGACAACTGTACACGGGGTGGAAAGACCGGTGCATGGTGAACCCGGCAGGTCGTTAGACCTCCCGCGTACAGCCGTCATGACGACAACAACCATGCTAACTACCGGGTTTCCACACCCGGCCGCTGAAACGTTCAGCGACCGGTTGAGCCTAAATGGCCAGGGTTCCCGGGACAATCAGAAGGGAGTCGACAGAGTGCGTAGGATATTTCTCTAGAAAAGGGATGACTAGCACATTGACGTCGGATCATTCCGAAATCGACGTAAGAAACCTGTTACTTTTACTAGTTTCACTATTTCCCAAACAGCCCAGAATGCTCAGAGCCGTTTTTGACAATAGTGAAACCTAAAATGGATAACCGGCTCTTTTTCTATCAAAGCAGCGCGCTCGCCACCGTCAAGCACGGCGCCCAAAGCCGCAAGATCTTGCGCGGCACTGGTGTGCCTTTGGCAGAGCAGCAAACGGACAATACCCCTAACACGGGCTTACTGGCGACCGACGACAAGAGGTCAGTGCTGCTGGTAACTGGAGATCAAGGTGAGCAATCGCACGCCTACACCGCCTACGGATATGACCCCACACTGCCATCCGCCAAGACAGTGCTCGCTTTCAATGGCGAACCCATTCACTCTGGGATCACAGGCGCTTTCCTGGGCAACGGCTATCGCTGCTACCCATCGGCATTGATGCGCTTCAACTCACCTGATAGCTGGAGCCCTTTTGCAGCGGGCGGCTTGAACCCGTATTGCTATAGCCTTGGCGATCCGATCAATCGGGTAGACCCCACAGGCCATGTCAGCTTTCCCATGCTGGTAAAAGCCATTATCAAGTTTCGTGGATTACGGCAGCGTCCACTGCCCAACACCGGCACAAATGGCCACCTGAGCATGATCAGCACGCATATCCCTCACAGGCCTGCACAGGTCGCCTACGTCGCGCCAGTACCAAGCTCCGGGGCTGTCAGACCTTCACGCGCTCATGCAGCACCGGCATCAGTGCCACAGCGCGTGGCGAGCACCAGCACCATTACAACCTCTATCGGCCCTGAATCACCAGCTGGGCCTACCAATGCGCGGCGGTATTCATCCGATACGCCGTTGTCAGCAGACTCGTCGAGAGACTCCACGCCAGCAAGCAGTCGTTCTTCAAGCCCATCGCCGGAGCAAAGTGTGCCGGACTTCGTTCAACGCGCTTTAAATCTGAGAAAAAACCCTTACCACAGTCAAAGATTCAACTATTAAACGAAAAAAAGAGCCCCTCAAATTGAGGGGCTCTTTGTTATATCAGAAGATCAAGCCGCACCCCACATCTTGTGCGGATCGATCACAAACTTCTTCGGCACCCCTGCATCAAACTCGCCATACCCTTCCGGCGCCTGATCCAGGTTAATCACCTGCACGCCCACCACCTCGGCAATGTTGATCCGGTCCCACATGATCGCCTGCATCAGCTGGCGGTTGTACTTCATGGTCGGGGTCTGGCCGGTGTGGAAGCTGTGCGACTTGGCCCAGCCCAGGCCAAAGCGAATGCTCAGCGCGCCGATCTTGGCAGCAGCATCCACCGCGCCCGGGTCTTCGGTCACGTACAGGCCCGGGATACCGATGCTGCCGGCCACACGGGTCACTTGCATCAGCGAGTTCAGCACGGTGGCCGGGGCTTCGTGCTTGGCACCTTCGTGACCATGGCCGCGGGCCTCGAAGCCTACGGCGTCGACGGCGCAGTCCACTTCCGGCTCGCCGAGGATATCGACGATCTGCTCGTGCAGCGGGGTGTCCTTGGACAGGTCGACCACTTCGAAGCCCTGCGACTTGGCGTGGGCCAGGCGGGCCGGGTTGAGGTCGCCGACGATCACGCAGGCAGCGCCCAGCAGGCGGGCCGAGGCAGCGGCAGCCAGGCCGACCGGGCCAGCGCCGGCAACGTAAACGGTGCTACCTGGGCCTACGCCAGCGGTGACGGCACCGTGGTAACCGGTTGGCAGGATGTCGGACAGGCAGGTCAGGTCACGGATCTTCTCCATGGCCTTGTCGCGCTCTGGCAGTTTCAGCAGGTTGAAGTCGGCGTACGGCACCAGCACGTATTCGGCCTGGCCGCCGGTCCAGTCGCCCATGTCGACGTAGCCGTAGGCACCGCCGGCGCGTGCCGGGTTGACGGTTAGGCACACGCCGGTGTGCATCTCTTTGCAGGAGCGGCAGCGGCCGCAGGCGACGTTGAACGGTACCGACACCAGGTCGCCGATCTGCATGCGCTCTACGTCGCTGCCCTTCTCGACGATTTCACCGGTGATTTCATGGCCCAGGACCAGGCCGACCTGGGCAGTGGTACGGCCGCGGACCATGTGCTGGTCGGAGCCGCAGATGTTGGTGGAGACCACCTTGAGGATCACGCCGTGCTCGATCTTCTTGCCGCGTGGGTCTTGCATTTTCGGGTAGTCGATTTTCTGTACTTCGACCTTGCCAGCGCCGAGATACACCACTCCACGATTGCCAGACATGCTCTTACCTCGCTTGATTTTTATTTATGCAGCGGTGGTTGAACGCGCCGCCATCCGTGGGCGGCATGTGTTTCTGGGATGAGGGGAATTGTGGGCCGGATGGGGCGAAGTGCGCTGACTGGGAACGACAGAGAGATGCCTTTTAGCGGCAGGTTTGTCGTTGGAAGACATGGAGGCAAACAGAGGTGAGTGGCCTGTGCCGGCCTCTTCGCGGCTAAAGCCGCTCCCACAGGTAAAGCACAGCCTTCGAGGCTTGTGATATCCCTGTGGGAGCTGGCTTGCCGGCGATCACCGGCGCAGCCGGTGCCATACACCGCGTCGCCTGCTTCGCGGGCTTGCCCGCTCCCACAGGTTCAGCGCAAGGCTCAAAGCTGGCGCATTACCTGTGGGAGCGGGCAAGCCCGCGAAGAGGCCGGTACAGGTATTAAAGAACTACAGTCCGGTTGGCGTTAAGGAACACCCGCCGCTCAATGTGATAACCAACAGCCCGCGCCAGGGTCAGGCATTCGATGTCGCGCCCCTTGGCAATCAGGTCTTCCGGGTAATGGCTGTGGTCCACCACCTCCACACCCTGGGCAATGATCGGCCCTTCATCCAGGTCGTTGTTGATGTAGTGCGCCGTGGCACCGACCATCTTCACACCCTTGTTATACGCCTGGTGATAAGGCTTGGCGCCTTTGAACCCCGGCAGCAACGAGTGGTGAATGTTGATCGCCCAGCCATCCAGGCGCCGGCACAGCTCCGGCGACAGCACCTGCATGTAGCGCGCAAGAATCACCAGCTCGGCGCCGGTTTCCTCGATCACCTGCAACACCTTGCGCTCCTGCCCAGGCTTGTCCTTGGGGTCGAGGGCGAAGTGGTAGTAAGGGATCTTGTGCCACTGCGCCAACGGCTCGAGGTCCGGGTGGTTGGACACCACCGCGACCACGTCCATGCCCAGCTGGCCAATGCGCTGGCGATACAGCAGGTCGTTCAGGCAATGGTCGGCCTTGGACACCATGATCACCACCTTGGGGCGGTGATTAGGGGCGGTCAGCTCGAAGGCCATGCCGAACGCTTCGCTGCGCTCGGCGAGGCCGGCCCGAAAGCCCGCCTCGTCGAAATCGTCCGGCTGGCGGAACTCCACGCGAATGAAGAAGCGCCCCGACTGCCGGTCATCGAAGGAGTGGTGCTCCGTCACGTAGCAGCGCTGCTCGAAGAGGTAACGCGTCACCACGTCGACGGTGCCGAGCATGCTCGGGCAGTCGGCGGTGAGAATCCAGGTATCCGGTGCCCGACTCATGTTGTTGCTCCTTAGGCTTCGATGCTCAGGCCGTATTCGGCCGAAGCGTCCTGCAGCCACAGCCACCAGTAATCGGCGAAGCTGCGGCGAATCACCAGCTCCCAGGTGTCTTCGGCGGTGCGGCGGATCACCAGTTGCGACTTGGCGAACACGGTGCCGACAGCCTTGCCGACCGGGAAGTTGTTCGGATGAACATCATAGCTGGTGGATTTCATCAGCACTTCGCGCACGTTCGGGCCGCGCAGTTCCAGCAGGCTTTGCCCACCGCTGACGTTGACCACCTGGATGTGCTGGCCGTCGAGGGCCGCGCGCAGCTTTTGCTCGACCGCCAGTTCCTGGCCGCCTGGTACGATCAGCAGCCACTCGTCTGGGCCTACCCATTGCAGCGAGGTGTCACCGTTGGCAACCACGGTCAGGGCTACCGGCAGCTCCAGGCCCAGGGCCTTGTGCACGCCAGCGGCGAATTCCGGGTTGTGGCCATCGCCACGCAGGGTCAGGTGGCCGAGGAATTTCTTCTCACGCAGGGTTACGCCTGCGTTCTTGCGGCCTTTGCCAACCAGGCTGGCCAGGTCGGCGTGGTGCAGTGGCGACTGGGCCTTGGCCTCGGCGCCGGGGTTTTGCTGGTAAACGTTGATAGCGCTCATTTCTTACCTGCCTTGAATTCTGTTGTCGACCACGATGCCCGCCGGAAACGCTGGTCCTGTGGGAGCGGGCGTGCCCGCGAATGCGATGGTTGATGCACCGCCCTCTTCGCGGGCACGCCCGCTCCCACAGAGACCTCATTCCAAACAGGCACAGTTGGTGCCGGGGCCTTAGACGTTCTGCCGCTCACCCTTCGGATCGAAGAACACCGAAGACACGATTTCCGCCTCGATCACACTACCGTCAGCCTGTGGCGAGTACACACGCTCACCCATGCGCTTCAGGCCGCCTTTGACCACACCCATGGCGAACGAGTAGCCCAGGGAGTTGGATGCGTAGCTGGAAGTCACGTGGCCAACCATGTCCATCGGGATCGGCTGCTTAGGGTCGAACACCAGCTGGGCGCCTTCCGGCAGCCATTTGGTCGGGTCGACCGGCTTCAGGCCCACCAGCTGCTTGCGGTTCTCGCGCACGCAGTCTTCGCGGTTCATGCCACGCAGGCCGATCCACGAGTACGGCTTGTTGCGGCCCACACACCAGCTCATGTTCAGGTCGTCCGGGTTCATCGAACCATCGGTGTCCTGGCCAACGATGATGAAGCCCTTCTCGGCACGCAGTACGTGCATGGTCTCGGTGCCGTACGGGGTCAGGTTGTACTTCTTGCCGGCCTCGATGATCTGTTCCAGCACGCCCATGGCGTAGTTGGCCTGCACGTTGACTTCGTACGACAGCTCACCGGTGAACGAGATACGGAACACACGGGCCGGCACGCCGCCAACGTTGCCTTCCTTCCAGGTCATGAACGGGAAGGCTTCCTTGTCCATGTCGATGTCGGTCAGCTCGCTGAGCAGCTTGCGGCTGTTGGGGCCGGACAGGGTCATGGTCGCCCAGTGGTCGGTGACCGAGGTGAAGTACACCTTCAGTTCCGGCCATTCGGTTTGCAGGTACAGCTCCATCCACTGCAGCACGCGGGCGGCGCCGCCGGTGGTGGTGGTCATGATGAAGTGGTTGTCGCCAACGCAGGCGGTTACGCCGTCGTCGAAGACCATGCCGTCTTCCTTGCACATCAGGCCGTAGCGGGCCTTGCCCACGTCGAGCTTGGTCCAGGCGTTGGTGTAGATGCGGTTGAGGAACTCACGGGCGTCCGGGCCCTGGATGTCGATCTTGCCCAGGGTCGAGGCGTCCAGCAGGCCCACGCTGTCGCGCACGGCCTTGCATTCGCGGGCCACGGCGGCATGGATGTCTTCACCGGCTTTCGGGAAGTACCAAGGGCGCTTCCACTGGCCGACGTCTTCGAACTCGGCACCGTTCTTCACGTGCCAGGCATGCAGCGCAGTGAAGCGCACAGGCTCGAACAGGTGACCACAGTGGCGGCCCGCTACTGCACCGAAGGTAACCGGCGTGTAGTTGGGGCGGAACATGGTGGTACCCATTTCCGGGATGGTGATGCCGATCGAACGGGCGGCGATGGCCAGGCCGTTGATGTTGCCCAGTTTGCCCTGGTCGGTACCGAAGCCCAGCGCCGTGTAGCGTTTTACGTGCTCGACCGACTCGAAGCCTTCGCGGGTAGCCAGCTCGATACCGGCAGCGGTCACATCGTTCTGTTGGTCGACGAACTGCTTCGGCCCCTTGGTGCCTTTGTCGTGCGGCACCAGGAACAGCGCCACGGTGGCCTCTTCCTTGCGTGCAACGGTTTTTGGCAGGGTGCCAACGGTCGCCTTGAAGCCCGCCTCGGTGGCTGCGCGCACGCCGCCTTCGAAGCCATCGGCAATCACGTCGCCAAGGGCGTAAACGCCGTTGATACCGCCCACGCACTCGCGCTTTTGCGGCGCATCGCCTGGCACGAAGCCGAGGATGTCGTCACGCCATACCGGGCGACCGCCCAGGTGCGACGCCAGGTGAACGATCGGGCTGTAGCCACCGGAGCTTGCAATCAGGTCGCAGTCAAGGGTTTCGCCTGGGCTGGTGACTTTGTGCGCCTGCACATCGATGGCGGCCACACGGGCGCCGGTGACATGCTTGCTGCCTTTGGCCTCGACCACGGCGCTGGAAGTCAGGATGCGAATGCCTTTGGCACGCGCCTCCTCAACCAGCGAGCCACGTGGGTTGTGGCGGGCATCGGCGATGGCGACCACTTGCAGGCCGGCGTCGTGCCAGTCCAGCGCGGCGCGGTAGGCGTGGTCGTTGTTGGTCGACAGCACCAGCTTGCGGCCCGGGGCCACGCCGTAACGGCGTACGTAGGTGGACACAGCACCGGCCAGCATGTTGCCCGGCACGTCGTTGTTGCCGTACACCAGAGGGCGCTCGTGGGCGCCGGCAGCCAGTACCACGCGCTTGGCGCGTACACGGTGCACACGGTGGCGAACCTGGCCGATCGGGGCGCGGTCGCCAAGGTGGTCGGTGAGGCGCTCGTGAATGGTCAGGAAGTTATGGTCGTGGTAGCCGTTGACCGTGGCGCGTGGCAGCAGGGTCACTTCCGGCAGGCCTTCCAGCTCCTTGACCACAGCGTTGACCCAGTCGGCGGCAGACTTGCCGTCGAGGGTTTCGCGGGTGTCGAGCAGGCTGCCGCCGAACTCTTCCTGCTCGTCAGCCAGGATCACGCGGGCACCGCTGCGCGCAGCGGCCAGTGCAGCAGCCAGGCCAGCAGGGCCGGCGCCAACGATCAGCACGTCGCAGTGCTGGTTCATGTAGTCGTAGCTGTCCGGGTCGTTCTGCAGCGGCGCACGGCCCAGGCCGGCAGCTTTACGGATGTACTTCTCGTAAGTCATCCAGAACGATTTCGGGTACATGAAGGTTTTGTAGTAGAAGCCCGGCGGCATCATGCTGCCGCCCACCTTGCCAAGGATGCCCATGACGTCATTGTTGACGTTCGGCCAGCCGTTGGTGCTGGTGGCTACAAGCCCTGCGTACAGCGCCTGCTGGGTGGCACGCACGTTGGGGATCTGGGTGGCTTCGCTGGAGCCGATCTGCAGGATGGCGTTCGGCTCTTCGGTACCCGAGGCGATGATGCCGCGAGGGCGCGAATACTTGAAGCTGCGGCCAACGATGTCGACGCCGTTGGCCAGCAACGCGGCGGCCAGGCTGTCACCGGCATAACCCTGGTAGGTCTTGCCGTTGAAGCTGAAGTTCAGGACCTTGCTGCGGTCGATACGGCCGCCGCTGGCGAGGCGATAGGTCTGGCTCATACTTTTTCCCCTTGGCCTTTGACGGCGGACGGTGCGGTCGCAGCTTTGCCATCAGCGGTCACTTGCGGCTTCTCGCCAATCTTGTAGGTTTCCAGAATTTCGTAGGTCACGGTGTTACGGGTGACGTTGAAGTACTGGCGGCAGCCGGCAACGTGGTCCCACAGTTCATGGTGAATCCCGCGTGGGTTGTCACGGTAGAACATGTAGGTACCCCACTCCTCGTCGGAGCAGGCGGCAGGATCCAGCGGGCGGGCGATGTGCGCCTGGCCAGAGGCGTGGAACTCTTCTTCGGAGCGCAGCTCGCCACAATGGGGACAGAAAATGTGCAACATGACGGTGGCTCCGGTTAGTGGGCGACGGCGGCAGCGCCGTGTTCGTCGATCAGTGCGCCGTTGTAGAAACGGTCCATGGAGAACGGCGCGGCCAGTGGGTGCATTTCGCCCTTGGCCAGGCTCGCGGCAAAGACGTTGCCCGAACCCGGGGTCGCCTTGAAGCCGCCCGTGCCCCAACCGCAGTTGAAGAACATGTTCTTGACCGGGGTCTTGGTGATGATCGGGCAGGCGTCTGGCGAGGTGTCGACGATGCCGCCCCACTGGCGGTTCATGCGAACGCGCGAGAGGTTGGGGAACATTTCGACGATAGCCTGCAGGGTGTGCTCGATCACCGGGTACGAACCGCGCTGGCCGTAGCCGACCCAGCCGTCGATACCGGCACCGATCACCAGGTCGCCCTTGTCGGACTGGCTGATGTAGCCGTGCACGGCGTTGGACATGATCACGCTGTCGATGATCGGCTTGATCGGCTCGGATACCAGCGCCTGCAGCGGGTGCGATTCCAGCGGCAGGCGGAAGCCGGCCAGCTTGGCCATGTGCCCGGAGTTACCGGCGGTGACCACGCCGACGCGCTTGGCGCCGATGAAGCCTTTGTTGGTTTCCACACCGATGACCGCGCCGTTTTCCTTGCGGAAACCGATCACTTCGGTTTGCTGGATCAGGTCCACGCCCAGGGCGTCGGCGGCACGGGCAAAGCCCCAGGCCACGGCGTCGTGACGGGCCACGCCACCACGGCGCTGTACGGTAGCGCCGAGGATCGGGTAGCGGGTGTTCTTGGAGCAGTCCAGGTACGGGATTTCGGCCGCAACCTGGGCGGTGTTCAGCAGTTCGCCATCCACGCCGTTCAGGCGGTTGGCGCTGACACGGCGCTCGGAGTCACGCATGTCTTGCAGGGTGTGGCACAGGTTGTACACACCACGCTGGGAGAACATCACGTTGTAGTTCAGGTCCTGGGACAGGCCTTCCCACAGCTTCATGGCGTGCTCGTACAGGTGTGCCGACTCATCCCACAGGTAGTTGGAACGCACGATGGTAGTGTTACGGGCGGTGTTGCCGCCGCCCAGGTAGCCTTTCTCGATCACGGCAACGTTGGTGATGCCGTGCTCTTTGGCCAGGTAGTAGGCCGTGGCCAGGCCATGGCCGCCACCGCCGACGATAACCACGTCGTAAACCTTTTTAGGGGTTGGCGTGCGCCACATGCGCTGCCAGTTTTCGTGGTGGCTGAGGGAGTGCTTGAAAAGGCCGAAGCCCGAGTAGCGTTGCATGGTCGTTTACTCCACTCAGCGGTAAACAGGGAAATCAGCGCACAGCGCCGCGACGTTCTTCGCCACATCGGCTTCGACGTCTGCGTCACCGAGGTTGTCGAGGATGTCGCAGATCCAGCCGGCCAGGGCCACGCACTGGGCAACCTTGAAGCCGCGGGTGGTGACGGCCGGGGTGCCGATGCGCAGGCCCGAGGTGACGAACGGCGACTGTGGGTCGTTCGGTACGGCGTTCTTGTTGACGGTGATGTGGGCGCGGCCCAGGGCGGCGTCGGCATCTTTACCGGTGAGGCCCTGGCGAATCAGGCTGACCAGGAACAGGTGGTTGTCGGTGCCACCGGACACCACGTCGTAGCCACGGTCGATGAACACCTGGGCCATGGCCTGGGCGTTTTCGATCACTTGTTGCTGGTAAGCCTTGAAGCCTGGCTCCAGTGCTTCCTTGAAGCACACGGCCTTGGCGGCGATCACGTGCATCAGCGGGCCGCCCTGGGCGCCCGGGAATACGGCGGCGTTCAGCTTTTTCTCGATCTCTTCGTTAGACTTGGCCAGGATCAGGCCGCCACGTGGACCGCGCAGGGTCTTGTGGGTGGTGGTGGTGACCACGTCGGCGAACGGGATCGGGTTCGGGTACAGGCCAGCGGCAACCAGGCCGGCAACGTGGGCCATGTCGACGAACAGCAGCGCACCGACCTTGTCGGCAATGGCGCGGAAGCGTGGGAAGTCGAGGGTCTTGGAGTAAGCCGAGAAGCCGGCCACGATCATTTTCGGCTTGTGCTCGACGGCCAGGCGCTCGACTTCGTCGTAATCGATCAGGCCGGTGTTGGTGTCGATGCCGTACTGCACGGCGTTATAGAGCTTGCCCGAAGACGACACCTTGGCGCCGTGGGTCAGGTGGCCGCCGTGGGCCAGGCTCATGCCGAGGATGGTGTCACCGGCTTGCAGCAGGGCCAGGTAAACAGCACCGTTGGCCGACGAGCCGGAGTGCGGCTGGACGTTGGCATAGTCGGCCCCGAACAGCTGCTTGGCGCGCTCGATGGCCAGGGCCTCTACCTTGTCCACGTGCTCGCAGCCACCGTAGTAGCGCTTGCCCGGGTAGCCTTCGGCGTACTTGTTGGTCAGGCCGCTGCCTTGGGCCTGCATCACGCGCTTGCTGGTGTAGTTCTCCGAGGCGATCAGCTCGATGTGATCTTCCTGGCGCTGTTCTTCGGCATTCATCGCCGCCAGCAGTGCGTCGTCGTAACCCTGGATCTGGTCTTGCTTGCTGAACATCGTGTATCTCCCGGCAGCGATCGTTTTTTGTCGTGGGGCACTGTGGCCCTTTGTGGCGATGTTATGACTGGGCGGGGCGGGTCAGATGCCTGCGCACGCCTTGCAATGGCGCGTTTACGACATTCGTTTTTTGCTGTTGCTGCCGGCCTCTTCGCGGGCATGCCCGCTCCCACAGTGATTGGCGTGTGCAAGACCATTGTGGGAGCGGGCGCGCCCGCGAAGAGGTCAGCACAGACAACCAGAATCGAGCCTATGCACAGCTTGTATAGGCAACCGCTGAATCGATGGTTTAGAGTGCTGTTCTGCGTCGTTCACAGGACCGTGTCATGACAGATAAGAGCCAACAATTCGCCAGCGACAACTATTCCGGTATCTGCCCCGAAGCCTGGGCAGCAATGGAAAAGGCCAACCACGGCCACGACCGCGCCTACGGCGACGACCAGTGGACCGAGCGCGCCTCGGAATACTTTCGCAACCTGTTCGAAACCGACTGCGAGGTGTTTTTCGCCTTCAACGGCACCGCCGCCAACTCCTTGGCCCTGGCCTCGTTGTGCCAGAGCTACCACAGCGTCATCTGCTCCGAAACCGCCCACGTCGAAACCGACGAATGCGGTGCACCGGAGTTCTTCTCCAACGGCTCCAAGCTGCTGACCGCGCCCAGCGTCAACGGCAAGCTGACGCCGCAATCGATCCGCGAAGTGGCGCTCAAGCGCCAGGACATCCACTACCCCAAGCCGCGGGTGGTCACCATCACCCAGGCCACTGAAGTAGGCACCGTCTATCGCCCCGACGAGCTGAAAGCGATCAGCGCCACCTGCAAGGAGCTGGGCCTTAACCTGCATATGGACGGCGCACGCTTTACCAATGCCTGTGCGTTCCTGGGCTGCAGCCCGGCCGAGCTGACCTGGAAGGCCGGCGTCGATGTGCTGTGCTTTGGCGGCACCAAGAACGGCATGGCAGTGGGTGAAGCGATCCTGTTCTTCAACCGCCAACTGGCCGAGGACTTCGACTACCGCTGCAAGCAGGCCGGGCAACTGGCGTCGAAGATGCGCTTTTTGTCGGCGCCGTGGGTCGGGCTGCTGGAGGATGGCGCCTGGTTGCGCCATGGCAAGCACGCCAACCACTGCGCGCAGTTGCTGGCATCGCTGGTGAGTGACTTGCCGGGGGTGGAGCTGATGTTCCCGGTGGAGGCCAACGGGGTGTTCCTGCAAATGCCGGAGCACGCGATTGAAGCGCTGCGGGGCAAGGGGTGGCGGTTCTACACCTTTATTGGCAGCGGTGGGGCACGGTTCATGTGCTCGTGGGATACCGAGGAAGAGCGGGTGCGTGAGCTGGCTGCGGATATTCGCAGCATCATCACTGCCTGACAGGACGCATTCGCGGGCATGCCCGCTCCCACAGGATTACCGCCTCCTTCGAGAGCGGTGCAGTACCTGTGGGAGCGGGCAAGCCCGCGAAGGAAGCAACACAGATCTAAAGTTTGAACCCCCCCATCTGCCGCGCCAGGTCATCCGCCAAGCCACGCAACGCCTGGCACTCCTCCCGGCACCCTTGCACCTCGGCCGCGGTCTCCCGCGCCAGATCGGAAATGCCCTGCACTGTCCGGTTAATCTCCTCAGTCACCGCCGACTGCTCTTCAGTCGCCGTGGCCACCTGATGGTTCATGTCGCTGATGTGCTCCACCTGATCGGTAATCGCACCCAGCGACGCCCCTGTGCGCTGGCTCGACTCCACCCCGGTGCCCGTCGCCTGCTGCCCCGCCTGCATCGAGCTAACCGCCGAGCCTGCACCCATTTTCAGGCGCTGGATCATCTGCTGCACTTCGTCCGTAGACAGCTGCGTGCGCTTGGCCAGGGTGCGCACTTCGTCCGCCACCACCGCAAACCCGCGGCCCATCTCCCCTGCCCGCGCGGCCTCGATGGCAGCATTTAGCGCCAGCAGGTTGGTCTGTTCGGAAATACTGCGGATTACCGCGAGAACTTCATCGATAGAGGCGACTTCATCGGCCAACTGGCTGACCGCATCAGCCGCCTTACCAATGTCCCCAGACATGCCCTCGATACCGCGAATCGAGCGCTGCACGATCTCGCGCGCCTGCAGGGCCTCATCCCGTGCCGACTGCGAGGCCTGCGCCGCATCACCGGCATTGCGCGCAATGTCCTGCACGGTCAGGCCCATCTCATGCACGGCGGTCGCGACCATTTCGGTCATTTCCTGCTGCCGCCCGGAACGCTCGGCCGTGTTATCCACCACCTGAGTCACCTGCTCGACTGCCCGGTGCAGCCGTTCGGAAGTCTGCAACACCTCACCGATCAGGCTACGCTGGCTGTCGAGGAAGCGGTTGAAGCCACGAGCCAGGTCACCCAGCTCGTCCTGGCGCGTGTCATCCAGGCGGTGACTGAGATCGCCACCGCCACTGCCGATCTGCACCAGCGCAGCGGTTACGCGGCGGATCGGCCGCACCAGGCCACGCGCCAGCACCACCACCAGCAGCAGCGATACCAGGGCCACAGCACCGCCAATCACGCAGGTCACCCATACCGCCTGGTGCATTTGCGCATAGATTTCCGACTCCGGCACCTCGGCCACCAAGGTCCAGTTGAGGTCACGCAGGGGCAAGCCAAGCGCCAGGTAGCTTTCGCCGTCACGGCTGAAACGGCTGCTGCGCAGGCCTTCGCCTCCCGCCATTACCGCCTTGGCGGCGTCCGCGCCGAGCTGTTCGGTGAGCTGGCGCTTGCCGCTGAAGGCAGCGTCCGGGTGCACCTGGATCAAACCATCATTGCGTACCAGGAAGACCTTGCCATGCTCGCCAAAGCTGAAGTCGTGAATCAGCTTCGACAACTCGGTCATGCGTAGGCCCATACCGGCCACGCCCACCAACTGGCCGTGCTTTTCCACGCGGTAGTCGATGAACAGCGCCAGCTCGCCGGTAGCACCGTCGATGTCGATATTGATCAGGCGCTCGGCGCCACTGTCGATGTAGCCGTAGAACCACTTGTCCTTGGGGTTGCTGCGGCTTAGGGTGCGGTCCAGGCCATTCTCGTTGTAGTAGTGGCCGGTTTCGGTCGAGACAAACAAGGTGGTGAAGGCGCGGTTACGCTGTTTGGCAGCGTCCAGGTATTCGATGAATCGCGCGGCCTGCGCGGGGTCTTCACCGGCGGCCAGCCAGTCGCGCAACAGGGTGTTGCCGGCAATGTCCGCAGCCGCCACCAGGGGCTGGCCGAGCATGCGTTCGATATCATTGCGAATGGCCTCGACACTGGCAGGCAGGGCAGTGTCGACCAGGTAGCGCTCGGTGAGGCGGTTGAGCGCCACGGTGAAGATGATGACCACCACAAGGATGCTCGCCAACAGGGCAGCGCCCATGCTGGTGATCAACTGCCACTGGATGCTTTTACGCCAGATACGCATGCCCCTACTCCCCGCACATTATTGTTTTGCGAGAAGTGTATACACTTGCGTATCCAGTTAATCCAGTGATCTAGAACAACAACGCGGATCCTGTGGGAGCGGGCATGCCCGCGAAGGACACAACGCGGTGGCTGGCACCGGCTGCGCCGGTGTTCGCGGCGGTTCGACGCCTCGACGCGCCCGCTCCCACAGGGATCTCGGTCAGGCCGTCATTGCTCTGCAATAGTCCGCACGATGGCATCCACCGTGGCGTCAATCTGCGCCTGGGTACGCGCCAGGGTCTGCTGGTGTTCTTTCTGCAATTCAACCTGCTTGGAACACAGGTTAAGCGCAGCCAGTACCAGCAATTTGTCACCGATCAGGGTCGGGTACTGACGCTTGGTCTCGTTCAGGGCGGTGTTGAGCATCCGCACTGCCTGGGCCAGGGTTTCTTCCTGGCCTTCGGGCGCCTTGATCGAATAATCGTTGCCGAGAATCGACACGACATTGACCGGCTGCTCATGCAATCTCATGCGCCAACTACGCCAGCGCTGGCGCGCTCGACCAGGGCCTGGATACGTGCGGCGGTAGCGCCGTTCTTCTCTTCCTGCTCCATCAGCGACAGCTGCAGGGTTTCATTCTCTTCCTTGGCCTGGGCCAGTTGCGTGCCCAGGGCGGTGTTCTGCTCGGTGAGTTGAGCGTTCTTCTGCATCAGGTCGCTGACCAGTTGCTCGATTTGATTCAGGGAGGCTTCCAGCATGGGTCTATCTCAGGTTGTTGCGAGGGGCGCACACGATAAAGAAAAGTGCGGCCCATCGCCATTAAATATCGGATTCATAAGGTTTCTAGCCCGCAGATTGACAGGGTAACCACCCCCTTGTTCCGACCTGGGTCAACCGCCGGTCAGGAAAAGGTTAGCTACCTCACATTTTTTGCCGGTCGCACTCAAGACTGGCCAGTCACGACCGATAGCCCGGCAAGTCATGTTTTGTCGCACATTGCGCACCTTTTTCCTTGCCTGGACCCTGCCCTCCATGTCTCTACGCAACATGAATATCGCCCCGCGCGCGCTGCTCGGCTTCGCGCTCATCGGCCTGCTGATGCTCGGCCTTGGTATCTTCTCGCTCGTGCAGATGGGCAACATCCGCCAGGCTGGCGTTGTCATCGAGCAGGTCAGCGTGCCGAGTATCAAGATCCTCGACGAACTCACCGCGCTGAACCTGCGCATGCGCACCCTTTCCTACCGCCTGCTGCTCAACCGCGAACCGGAAACCCAGCGCGATACCCTGAACCTGCTGGACCAGCGCAACGCCCAGATCGACCGCGCCCGCCAGGCCTACCTGCCAATGATCGGCGCCGCCGACGAACAGGCTGCCTTCGATCAGTACGGCCAGTTGCTCAACCAGTACCGCCAACTGGAATCGCGCATGCGCACCCTGAGCCAGGCCGACCGCACCGACGAATTGCGCGACCTGCTCAACCGCGACCTGCTGGCCAACTCCGAGCAGGTCAACAAGGTGATGGACACGCTGGTACGCATCAACACCGACCAGACCCGCGCCACCAACGAGAAGGCCGCCAGCCAATATTCCAATGCCTTCGCTTTGGTCATCAGTCTGCTGATCGCCGCAACTGTGTTGACCTTGGTCTGCGCCTTCCTGCTGACCCGTAGCATCGTCAAACCGATCGAAGAAGCACTCAAGAGCGCCGAGCAGGTTGCCGACGGTGACCTGACCCACATCATCCGCGCCGAAGGCACCGACGAAGCCGCCCGCCTGCTACGCGCCATGGCCCGCATGCAGGACAAGCTGCGCGACACCCTGCAACAGATTGCCGGTTCCGCTACCCAACTGGCCTCGGCGGCTGAAGAGCTGAATGCGGTTACCGACGAAAGCGCCCGTGGCCTGCAACAGCAGAACAACGAGATTGAGCAGGCCGCCACGGCCGTTACTGAAATGACCAGCGCAGTGGAAGAGGTGGCGCGCAATGCCGTGAGCACTTCTGAAGCGTCCAGTGAAGCCAGCCGCTCCACCGGCGACGGTCGTGACCTGGTCATGGAAACCGTGGGCGCCATCGAGCGCATGAGCGGTGATGTGCAGGCTACCGCCAAACTGATTACCCACCTTGCCGAACAGTCGCGTGACATTGGCAAAGTACTCGATGTGATTCGTGGCCTGGCCGACCAGACCAACCTGCTGGCCCTGAACGCGGCGATCGAAGCGGCGCGTGCCGGTGAAGCAGGCCGTGGCTTTGCCGTGGTAGCGGATGAAGTGCGTGCACTGGCCCATCGCACCCAGCAGTCGACCAGCGAGATCGAACGCATGATCGGCAGCATTCAAGGCGGCACCGAAGAGGCCGTGGAGTCGATGCGCACCAGCACCGAGCGCGCCGAGTCGACGCTGAACATCGCCCGTGGCGCGGGCATGGCGCTGGATACCATTGCCGGGGCAGTGGCGCAGATCAACGAGCGTAACCTGGTGATTGCGAGTGCGGCGGAAGAGCAGGCGCAGGTGGCGCGGGAAGTGGACCGCAACCTGGTGAACATCAATGACCTGTCGGTGCAGAGTGCTACCGGGGCACATCAGACCAGTGCGGCGAGTGCCGAGCTGTCGCGCCTTGCCGTAGACCTCAATGGCCTGGTGGCCCGGTTCCGCACCTAAAAGCATTCGCGGGCATGCCCGCTCCCACAGGGTTCACCGCGGTCCTGAAGATAGCGATGAACCTGTGGGAGCGGGCGAGCCCGCGAAGAACCCGGACTGGCCGATGGATCAGTAATCGATCCGCACATCCCCTTTCGGCACACTGCAGCACGACAGGATGTAGCCCTCGGCTTCGTCCTCTTCGGTAATGCCGCCGTTGTGCTCCATCTCCACTTCGCCGCCCAGCTTGAGCACCTTGCACGTACCGCAAATGCCCATGCCGCAAGCTTTCGGGATCATCAGGCCGACCTTGGCCGCCGCCGCGTGCACCGTCTCGCCCGGGGCGACGCGGATGCTCTTCTCGCTGCCGATGAACTCCACCAGGTTGAGGTCCGAGGCATCCACTTCCGGCGCATCGGCGGCCTGCTCAGCGTGCTCGACCGCGTCGGCCTTGGCCTCTGGCGGCGTGGCCCCGAACGATTCCTCGTGGTAGTTCTTCATGTCGAAGCCGACCGCTTCGAGCATGCGCTTGACGGCGGTCATGTACGGCGTCGGGCCGCAGCAGAACACCGTGCGCTCCATGTAGTCCGGCGCGATCAGCTCCATCAGACGCTGGTTGAGGTAGCCGCGATAACCCGCCCATGGCTCACCCAGCCCGTGCTTCTCACAGATGATGTGCAGGCTGAAGTTGGGGATGCGCGAGGCCATCTGTTCCAGCTCGCGGTGGTAGATGATGTCCTTCGGCGAACGGGCGCTGTGCACGAACACCATGTCGACGTTGGCGTTGGTGTCGTAGAACCAGCGCGCCATCGACATCACCGGGGTAATGCCGACGCCGCCCGACAGGTACAGGGTCTTGCCGGCCGGGAAGTCGATGGCGTTGAACAACCCCACCGGGCCGTGCACCGGCAACTCGGCGCCTTCGTGCATGGTGTCGTGCAGGAAGTTGGACACCAGGCCACCCGGCACACGCTTGACGGTGATCGAGAAGCTGTACGGCACCGACGGTGAACTGGAGATGGTGTAGGAGCGCATCACCGGCTTGCCTTCGATCTCCAGCTCCAGGGTGACGAACTGCCCTGGCTTGAAGAAGAACATGATCGGCTGGTCGGCCATGAAGCAGAAGGTGCGCACGTCCCAGGTCTCCTGGATGACCTTGACGCAGCGCACGATGTGGCGGCCGTTGGCCCAGGTCTGGGTAGTGACCGGATTGAGGAAGGTATCGGACATGTTCATCTCCAGCAGCCGACTATTGGCCTTTTTATGGCTTGGATAATGCGCAAGCCGAGGGCGACGCACATTCCTGCCAGCGACATCGGCGTGCTTATCGCGACCAGCCCCGCACTACAAGGGCTGGCGCGTCGTAATTCACATCGGCCATGTCGCCCATGGATACGGTTCGCGGCGGCTTCGGACGCACACTCCACGGCAAAACAACTAGCTGTTTGCTGATAAACAGCCTTGCGGCACCACAACAACGATTAGCCACCTTTTGCCGGCCGCACACGGCCCCGAGGAATACACGATGGACGTCACCGCAACCCTGAGCCTGGGCGATCCACTGGAACCTGCACGCAAGGCCACCGCCGAGATGTTGCAAACCCGCGAGCGCACCTACTCGCTGCCCCAGCCTTTCTACACCGACGAGCGTCTGTTCCAGATCGACATGCAGGAGATCTTCCAGAAAGAATGGTTGATCGCCGGCATGACTTGCGAAATTCCGGCGAAAGGCAACTACATCACCCTGCAGATCGGCAAGAACCCGATCCTGGTGGTACGTGGCGCCGAAGGTAAAGTGCACGCCTTCCACAACGTTTGCCGCCACCGCGGCTCGCGCTTGTGCGTAAGCGACAAGGGCAAGGTGGCCAAGCTGGTCTGCCACTACCACCAGTGGACCTACGAGCTGGACGGCCGCCTGCTGTTCGCCGGCACCGAAATGGGCGCCGACTTCGACATGAAGGAATACGGCCTGAAGCCTGTGCACGTGAAGGTTGCCGGTGGCTACATCTTCATCAGCCTGGCGGAAAACCCGCCCGCCATCGACGAGTTCCTGGCCACCCTCGAGCACTACATGGAACCGTACGACATGGAAAACACCAAGGTGGCGGTGCACACCACCTTGATGGAGAAGGCCAACTGGAAGCTGGTGCTGGAAAACAACCGCGAGTGCTACCACTGCTCCGGTTCGCACCCAGAGCTGCTGCAAACCCTGCTGGAGTGGGACGACACCAACGACCCGCGCGCCAGCCAGGAATTCAAAGACCACGTGGCCAGCTCCGCTGCTGCCTGGGAAGCCGAGAAGATCCCGTACCTGCACAAGAGCCACGGCCTGCGTAACCGCATCGTGCGCATGCCGCTGCTCAAGGGCACCGTGTCGATGACCATGGACGGCAAGCAGGCCTGCCAGAAGCTGATGGGCCGCATCAAGAACCCGGACCTGGGCTCGATGCGCATCCTGCACCTGCCGCACTCGTGGAACCACTGCATGGGCGACCACATCATCGTCTTCACCGTGTGGCCGATCAGCGCGCAGGAAACCATGGTCACCACCAAGTGGCTGGTGCACAAGGACGCCGTGGAAGGCGTGGACTACGACCCGGAACGCATGCGCAAGGTGTGGGACGCTACCAACGACCAGGACCGCCGGTTGGCGGAAGAGAACCAGCGTGGCATCAACTCCACGGCGTACCAGCCTGGGCCTTACTCGAAGACCTATGAGTTTGGCGTGGTCAACTTCATTGACTGGTATAGCCAGCGGGTGCTGAACAACCTGGGGGCGGAGCCGGCGCCGTACCTGAAGGAAGTGCTGGCGCAGTGATTCCCCAACTCACTCCGGGTGGCGACACATGTCGCTACTTGGGGGGCTCGTTGGTACGGTTGTAAGTACCTAATCTGATTCCTGCTCCGATGGTAGAAGGCGCGGACGCTTGCGGATCCTGCAAAGGCAATGCGGTAGTCACAGGCGTCACCGGCGTCGGCACCTTCCACGGCTTTGCCTGTGCGAGCTTCCAAGCCTCATAGGCTGTGGTGCCGAGCGAAACGGTAGTCAATACCGCCAGCCCCCAGGTTTGCCACTCCTCCCCTGGTTTGGCCGTTCTTGCGATGCCCAGGGTAAAACCAGCTATCGCAGATACGGCACTGACGCTGGATGTGATCCAGTCCTTGGCGCTTGCCGGGGTAATCATCAATTCAGGACTCGTTGATCCAGCAGCGCTGCGGGCTACCACGCCGCGCTTGTAGAACGACCTGAACCTCAACCCACTGATGAACAAACCTGCCAGGTTGGTGAGGATACTCAGGGCGGGCAACACATAATCCTCTGCTCTCTGCCCACTAGGATCGATGTGATTGACTGGGTCACCTACGCAATATGCATAGGCATTCACACCCCCGAGCCCAAATGGACTGAGGGAATCCGGCCTCAGAAATCGCGTCAGTGTTGGGCTATAGAAGCGATGGCCATTCCCCAACGGATAATTTCCAGTAAAGGGATCTCGATACTGCCCACAGAAGGCCAGCCTAGGAGCAAGGGCTGTGTTGGTGACGCCGTAGGGGGTATAGGCACGCGTTTCAAAGAATGTTGCCATGGGATTATCCACAAACAAGGATCGCTGTGGACACAGTAATGGCTGGGTGGAATTTAGCGTACTGGCAAAAGTGCCAGGCAGCCTCCTGATCATTAAATGATCAAACCAGCGGAGGCCGCATGTTCAGTGTGCTACCGCCGAGTTCATACACGTTGTCCACAGAATCACCAACAGCGTTTGTGGGCAAAACACGAACGTGCAGCGATTGGGTTGTGGATAAGCGATTCAAGGCCTTGATAATCATGGATCAGAAGACTATCAAGTGGATTTGATTATTTTTTGATCAATTTTTCACAAGCCACGACCTGCGCGGGTTTCAGGTAGTACCGAACAGATTATCCACAGAGCAGCCAACAGCGATTGTGGGCAAAATAAGCTACAGGCACGCTTATCTCCGTCGGATGCACCAGACCAGAGCTGATCACTTCTTGATCAAACCTCTGTGCCCCCTGCCATATAAGGCCTACAGCGATGCGCCAACACTTTACCCACACCTTGGCGAACAGATTCCGTGGGCAAAATCGAGGCCCACCTGATATTTCTGCCAGTTTCACAAATTCAATCTATGTGATTGGGTAGTAGCCACTACTTTGGCATTACTCAGGAATGACTTATGCACAGCCGCCAGGAGGGGATCGTGAAGTGGTTTGACGAAGGGCGGGGGGTTGGGGTTATCAGCACCGAAGGGCAGTGCAGGGATTATCTGGTTTTGCGCTGCGCCGCAAGGAATGTGGTGTTGTCGAAGGGGGAGCGGGTGTTGTTCGAGCCTGTGAGCGAGGCGCTGGGTTGTTGGGCGTTCAATGTGGCCAAGGCACATCATCAGCCTGTCAGGCCCAATCGCCGGCAAGCCAGCTCCCACAGGTATTGCACAAGGCCCGAAGGCAGTAGTAATCCTGTGGGAGCTGGCTTGCCGGCGATGAGGCCAGTGCAGGCTTCAGCGCAATACGCCCTCTTCTACGAGCAGCTTGAGGATGGCCTCGGCGCCTTCCTGCGGTGAAACATCTTTCAGCACCTTGCCGCCACCACCGCTGGCTTTGGCCGTCGCCGCCTTCATGCGGTCGGCACCGCTCTTGGCCTTGATCACTTTCAGCCGCTTGGGCCGTGGGCGAGCTGGTTGTAGCTCGGCCTCGGCCAGCAGCTCATCGTCAACGATGGCCACATTGCGCGCCGCCAATACCCCCCGGCGCGCCGGCCCGAATGCACTCTGGCGCGGCTTGGGCGCCGCGTTATCCACAGTTGCCAGCAATGGCAGGCGCACCTTCAGCCGACGCCGTTGACCACGCGGGAGCGCCTGCAATACCTGGGCAGTGCCGTTCTCTATCGACTCCACCTCGGCCAAGCCCACAATCAACGGCCAGCCGAGCTTTTCCGCCAGCAGGAACGGCAACATGCCCGACCCCTCGCCCGTCTCGGCCTGGCTCCCGGTCAGCACCAGCTGTGCCCCGGCGTCGCGCAGGTAATCCCCCAGCACGCCCAGCACATCGGCACCGGCCGGCTGTTCCAGCACATCCAGGTGGTCAAGGCCCATGCCCAGGTATGCGCGTAGCGCCTCTTCGCGCGGGTCGCCGGCATGCACCACCTGCAAGTTATCCCCAGCCAGCTGCAACCCCAGTTCCACGGCGCGGGCATCCTGCTCGGCGCGGCGGGCGCGGCCTGAGCTTGGGTGGGCACCGATGGAAACCAGGCTGATCACTTTGGTACTCATGCTCGTGCCCTTATGCCGCGTCGCGCTGGCCGCCGCTGCGGTAGTTGTCCACAGCCTCGATCAATGCCTTGAGAATCGCCGAGCTGTCGCCAATCACCGACAGGTCGGCCCGTTTGATCATGTCGCAACCCGGGTCCATGTTGATCGCCACCACCTTGTCGCAGGCACCGATGCCTTGAAGGTGCTGGATGGCGCCCGAGATACCCACAGCCACATAGACCCGTGCGGTAACCCAGGTACCGGTGGCACCCACCTGGCGGTTGCGCGGCATGAAGCCGTCGTCCACCGCCACCCGCGAGGCGCCTTCGGTGGCACCAAGGGCTGCGGTGGCCTGGTGGTACAGGTCCCAATCCTTGACGCCGTTGCCGCCCGAGACGATGAACTCGGCCTCGGCCATGGCAATGGTGGCCGGGTCCACGGCCACCGAGCCGAGGTCTTCGATGCGCGACAGGCTGCGTGCCACGCTTGTGGACAACTCCACCGGCAAGGCTTCGTGACGGGTTTCGCTGACCGGCTCGGCGCACTCCGCCGCCGCCAGAATCAGGCGTGGCACGGCGCGTTGCAGGTCTTGCTGGCCGGCACCGGCGCGGCCGATGCACTGGCCGTCCTTGACCTGCCACACTCGCGTCGCCGGGCGCTCGCCCAACGCGGCACCCAGGCGGCGACCCAATTCGCCGCCGCCGGTGCGGCTGTCGGGCAGCAGCCAGTGGCGCGGGGTGAACTGGTTATCCACAGCCCGCAAGCCTTGCACCAACTGCTCCGGCGCATAACCTTCGAACGCCTCGCCTTCGATGACCAGCAGGCGGTCGACGCCGGCTGTGGAAAAGTTGCTTTCCTTGTGTTCGCCAAACACCACCGCCAGCACTGCACCGTCGCTGCCAGCCAGGCTGTGGGCCAGGCCGAGCAGGTCGCGGTCGTGGCTGCTCAGGCGGCCACCGACCATGTCCGGTACCACGGCAATGTAGAACGCAGGCATAGGTACCTGGTGCAGCGGCAACTTGACCTCGGCCGCCGCCGTGCGCCGCCCGCCCACACCGGTGCCCTGCTGGGCGCCGCTGCGGTCGATACGCTTGATGCCGGCCGGGCCGATAAAGCCTGCGGCAATGGCGTGGGGGTTCTTGCGGATAAGGCCGTTGGGCCCCATCCAGCTGGTCTGTTGCGTCTGCATGGCCGCGTGCAGCGGGTGCAGGCGGTTACGGGCGATCCACTCGGCGCGTGGGTCGCGGCGGATAATGTCGCTCATCAATGCACCTCCGCAGGTTCACGTTTGGCCGCTTGCGGCTTTGGGGCGGCGGGCGATTCCTCTTCGATCAGCACGTCAGCCACCAGCTCGGCCAGGTCCTTGATCTGTGGGCGCGGTTCGACCACGCCTTCGAGCATGGCGGTGCACTGTGGGCAACCCACGGCCACCAGCTCGGCCTCGGTTTCGCGAATGTCGTCCATGCGCATGTCGGGGATACGCTGCTTGCCCGGGATGTCGGTGATCGGCGCGCCGCCACCACCGCCGCAGCAACGGGAGCGGAAGCCCGAACGCTGCATCTCGCGCACTTCGATACCCAGCGCCTTGAGCACTGCACGCGGGGCTTCGTATTCGCCGTTGTAGCGGCCCAGGTAGCACGGGTCGTGGTAGGTGACGCTGCCACCCTTGTGCTGGCCAAGGTTGAGCTTTTTGGCTGCGATCAATTCGGCGATATAGGTACTGTGGTGCTGCACCTGGTAATCACCGCCCAAGGCGCCGTACTCGTTCTTCAGCACATGGAAGCTGTGCGGGTCGCAGGTGACGATGCGCTGGAACCTGTACTTGGCCAAGGTCTGGATATTGCGCTTGGCCAGTTGCTGGAAGGTCGCTTCATCGCCCAGGCGACGGGCCACGTCACCGCTGTCGCGTTCTTCCAGGCCGAGCACGGCAAAGTCCACGCCCGAAGCTTTCAACACTTTTACAAACGAGCGCAGGGTACGCTGGTTGCGCATGTCGAAGGCGCCATCACCGACCCAGAACAGCACTTCGGTGGTTTTGACTTCAGACAGCAATTTCAGGTTGAGGTCGGCGGCCCAGTTCATGCGACCGCCGGGGGCGAAGCCGCCCGGGTTGTCGGTGGCGATCAGGTTGTCCAGCACCTCGGCACCCTTGTTCGGGGTGGCGCCCTTTTCCAGGGTGAGGTGGCGGCGCATGTCGACGATGGCATCGACGTGCTCGATCATCATCGGGCATTCCTCGACGCAGGCACGGCAGGTGGTGCACGACCACAGCGTTTCGGCATCGACCAGGCCATTGACGATCGGCTGGTGCGGGTGGCCGCCGTGTTCACCGATCGGCTTGCCCGGGTATGGGCTACCGGCAAACTGGGCGTCGGTGCCACCGGCCAGGCCGATGACCATGTCCTGAATCAGCTTTTTCGGGTTCAACGGCTGGCCGGCAGCAAACGCCGGGCACATGGCCTCACATTTACCGCACTGCACACAGGCGTCGAAGCCCAGCAGCTGGTTCCAGGTGAAGTCTGCCGGTTTTTCCACGCCCAGCGGGGCATTGGGGTCTTCCAGGTCCAGCGGTTTCAGGCCGGTAGAGCGGCCGCCGCCGAAGCGTTCGGCGCGGCGGTGCCAGGCCAGGTGCAGGGCACCGGCGAAGGCGTGCTTCATCGGGCCGCCCCAGGTCATGCCGAAGAACAGCTCCGACACGCCCCACAGCACGCCCAGGCCAAGGATGCCGACCATCACCCAGCCACCGGTGTTGGCGGGCAGGATGCCGGCAACCGGCAAGGTGGCGATGAAGAAGCTCACGGCGAACGCCAGCAGGCTTTTAGGCAGGCGCATCCACGGGCCTTTGGACAAGCGCGAAGGCGGGTTGAGGCGGCGTTTGAAGACAAAGATCGCGCCGCTGAACATTATCACCGTGGCGACTAACAGCGCGTAACCCAGGATTTTGCTTTGCAGGCCAAAGCCGTGCACCAGGATCGCCAGTACGGCCGACAGTACGAAGCCGCCTGCGGTGGCCACGTGGGTCTTGGACATGTACTTGTCGCGCTCGACCACGTGGTGCAAGTCCACCAGGTAACGGCGTGGCATGGCCAGCAGGCCGCCGATCAGGTCGACCTTGGCGGCCCGGCCACGGCGCCACATGCGCACCCGGCGCAGGGCGCCGAGCACTGCCAGGCCAAGGGCAGCGAACAGCAGGATGGGTAGAAGGGTGTTCAACATGGGAGGCTCCCACAACAACGGTTGCAAGGGGTTCAGGCCCCTGGAATCCTGCACCGGCCCTGTGGGAGCGGGCGTGCCCGCGAATGCGTCAGATCAGACAACTCTGTTAATCATGCTGACGCTTTCGCGGGCGCGCCCGCTCCCACAGGGGCCGGTGTGTGCCGACAGTGCGATCAGAAGTCCTTGCACAGGCGCAAGGCGTCGTAGATCGCCGCATGCACGTTGCGCTGGGCCACGCAGTCGCCGATGCGGTACAGCAGGTACCCTTCGCCCGGCTGGCTGAGGATCGGCTGTGGCTTGATGGCGAACAGCGCCTCCACGTCGATCTGGCCCTTGTTGCGCGAGCCTTCCTTGAACGCGTAGTAGAGCTCTTCGTCAGGGCGCACGCCGTTCTCGATCACCACCTGGTCAACTACCCGCTCTTCCTTGGCACCGGTGTATTCGTTTTCCAGCACCGCCACCAGCTTGTCGCCTTCGCGGTAGACCTTTTCCAGCATCATGTCGCCGGTCATGATCACTTCTTTGGGGTACATGCTGCGGTAGTAGGTCGGGAAGGTGGTACCGCCCATGGCCACGCCCGGCTTGATGTCGTCGGTGACGATTTCCACCTGGCTGCCCTTGTCGGCGATGAAGTCGGCCACCGACATGCCGGTGAATTCGCAGATGGTGTCGTACACCAGCACGTTCTTGCCCGGCGCAACCTTGCCGTCGAGCACGTCCCAGCTGCTGACCACCAGCCCTTCGGCGGCGCCCCAGTGTTCGTTCTGCTCGAGGAACGAGTGCCCGCCCACGGCCAGCACGATCACGTCCGGGCGCAGGTCCTGGATGGTCGGCACGTCCGCGGCCGTGCCCAGGCGCAAGTCCACCTTCAAACGCGCCAGCTCCAGCTGGTACCAGCGGGTGATACCGGCAATCTGGTCACGCTGCGGAGCCTTGGCGGCGATGGTGATCTGCCCGCCGATCTGGTCCTTCTTCTCGAACAGGGTCACGTCGTGGCCACGTTCGGCCGCTACACGAGCGGCTTCCATACCGGCAGGGCCGGCGCCTACCACCACCACCTTGCGCTTCACGCCGGTGGTTTTCTCGATGATGTGCGGCACGCCCATGTATTCACGGGAGGTCGCGGCGTTCTGGATGCACAGCACGTCCAGGCCCTGGTACTGGCGGTCGATGCAGTAGTTGGCACCGACGCACTGCTTGATCTGGTCGATCTGGCCCATCTTGATCTTGGCGATCAGGTGCGGGTCGGCCATGTGCGCACGGGTCATGCCGACCATGTCCACGTAGCCGCCTTCCAGAATGCGCGTGGCCTGGTTGGGGTCCTTGATGTTCTGCGCGTGCAGCACCGGGACCTTGACCACTTCCTTGATGCCCGCCGCCAGGTGCAGGAACGGCTCCGGCGGGTAGCTCATGTTGGGGATGACGTTGGCCAGGGTGTTGTGGGTGTCGCAACCCGAGCCGACCACGCCGATGAAGTCGAGCATGCCGGTGGCGTCGTAGTACGCCGCGATCTGCTTCATGTCCTCGTGGCTGAGGCCATCGGGGTGGAACTCGTCACCGCAGATACGCATGCCCACGCAGAAGTCGTCACCGACTTCGGCACGCACGGCTTTCAATACTTCCATACCGAACTTCATGCGGCCTTCGAAGCTGCCGCCCCATTCGTCAGTACGTTTGTTGACCCGTGGGCTCCAGAACTGGTCGATCATGTGCTGGTGCACCGCCGACAGCTCAACGCCGTCCAGGCCACCTTCCTTGGCACGCCGCGCAGCCTGTGCGTAGTTGCCGATCACCCGCCAGATCTCTTCCACCTCGATGGTTTTGCAGGTGGCACGGTGCACGGGTTCACGGATACCCGACGGCGACATCAGGGTCGGCCAGTTGAAGCCGTCCCAGCGCGAGCGGCGGCCCATGTGGGTAATCTGGATCATGATCTTGGCGCCATGCTTGTGCATGGCGTCGGCCAGGTTCTGGAAGTGCGGGATGATGCGGTCGGTCGACAGGTTGACCGAGGCCCACCATTCCTGCGGGCTGTCGATGGCCACCACCGACGAACCACCGCAAATCGCCAGGCCGATGCCGCCCTTGGCCTTTTCTTCGTAGTACTTCACGTAGCGGTCGGTCGTCATGCCGCCGTCAGTGGCGTAGACCTCGGCGTGCGCGGTGCTGAGCACGCGGTTGCGGATGGTCAGTTTGCCGATCTGGATCGGCTGGAACATTGCTTCGAATGCCATGACGCTATCTCCGGCTTACAACGGCTTTGTAACGAACAGGCCATCTTCGTGGCCTTCTTCCGACCCGCCGTAGACCTGTTCGGCCACGGTGCGGATCTTGCTGCCGCGGGCAGCGAGAATCTGGTCCATGGCACCGGCGAACCAGCCGGTGAACATGTAGTCGACCTTGCGGCCGCATTTGCCATACACGTAAACGAACGCCGAGTGCTTGAGCTTGACGCTGCAGGTGCCTTTGTCCAGGTCGATGTCCTGGATCTCGAACAGGCCCCAGCCACGCTGGCTCAGGCGCTTCATGTAATGCTCGAACACCGCCACGCCTTCCAGGCCATGGCACTCGGCTTCTTTTTCACACCAGTGCCAGGCGGATTTGTAGCCGGCCTTGTAGAGGATTTCGGCATAGGCGTCGGCGCCCAGCACTTCCTCGATGCCGATGTGGTTGTTGACGAAGAAATGGCGCGGTACGTACAGCATCGGCAGGGCGTCGCTGGTCCAGACACCGGTCTCGCTGTCGACTTCGATTGGCAATTGCGGGGCGATCTTGGCCATGGAAACTGAACTCCAGAAAAATTTTTATTAAGGGGCCCCGGCGTTGCTGGCAGGGGCTATCAGGCTTGGAGAGCGGCTTACTCGCCCCAGACGTCCTTGAGGACGTTGACCCAGTTCTCGCCCATGATCTTGCGTACCACGCGCTCGGAATGGCCGCGCTTGAGCAGGGTTTCGGTGAGGTTGGGGAATTCGCCGACGGTGCGGATGCCCAGCGGGTTGATGATCTTGCCGAAGTTGGTCAGGCGACGGGCGTAGCCCTTGTCGTGGGTCAGGTACTCGAAGAAGTCCTGGCCGTGGCCCTGGGTGAAGTCGGTACCGATACCGATGGCGTCTTCACCGACGATGTTCATGGTGTATTCGATGGCCTCGGCGTAGTCGTCGATGGTGGAGTCGATGCCCTTGGCCAGGAACGGCGCGAACATGGTAACGCCAACGAAGCCGCCGTGATCGGCGATGAACTTGAGTTCTTCATCCGACTTGTTGCGCGGGTGCTCTTTCAGGCCCGAGGGCAGGCAGTGCGAGTAGCACACCGGTTTTTTCGATTCGAGGATGACCTCTTCGGAGGTTTTGGAGCCGACGTGGGACAGGTCGCACATGATGCCGACGCGATTCATCTCGGCGACGATCTCGCGGCCGAAGCCCGACAGGCCGCCGTCACGCTCGTAGCAACCGGTACCCACCAGGTTCTGGGTGTTGTAGCACATCTGCACGATGCCAACGCCCAGTTGCTTGAACACGTCCACGTAGGCGATCTGGTCTTCGAACGCATGGGCATTCTGGAAGCCGAAGAGGATGCCGGTCTTGCCCAGTTCCTTGGCCTTGCGGATGTCGGCGGTGGTACGTACCGGCATCACCAGGTCGCTGTTGTCGCGGATCAGCTTCTGGCTGGCGGCGATCTGGTCGACGGTGGCCTTGAAGCCTTCCCACACCGACACCGTGCAGTTGGCCGCAGTCAGCCCGCCTTTGCGCATGTCCTCGAACAGCTCGCGGTTCCATTTGGCAATGATCAGGCCGTCGATGACGATGCTGTCGGCGTGAAGTTCGGCTGGGCTCATCAGGCTGTCCCCTTTGTTGATTTAGGCCGCGCCGAATCTTCTGCCGGCGCTTTGGGGCCAGCATATGCCTGTGCCTTGCGACGCCCCGATGCAAAAACGACAGGGGGTTTGCCGAAAGCGTCAATGCGCGACAACACGCCCTCTGGCATGCGGCGTGGCGATGAGAGACAGTCTCGATAACGACGTTTCTGGCCGTTTCATGAACATTTCGTCAGGGAGCTACCGCCTTGCCTTCGGCTGAGCGAGAATCCCTGCGATTCGTCAGCCTGTTGAGGAGAAAACGGATGAAATCATTGGCATGGATGGTACTGCTGGCCGTCGTATCAGGCGCGCAGGCCGGCGAGGAAGAAAGCACACCTTGCGACAACGTCGAGACCGACCAGCAAACCTACGCGTGCGCTGCGTTCAACAAGCAGACTGCCGAGCGGGAGCTGAAAGCGGCTTACGATGACTTGATCCAGCGTATCCGCGACCAGTATGCCGACGAAGGCGACCAGGCTACCGCGCTGGTGGGGCGCATGGATGCCGCCGAGAAGCTGTGGACGCAGCTGCGTGATGCCGACTGCAAGGTCGAGACCTATGCCGAGAAGCCGGGGAGCAAGGCGTTCCAGGCGGCGTGGGATACCTGCGTGGCGCAGCGCAGTGATGACCGGTCGGAGTATTTGCAGTCCATTGGTCAGCAGTGAGATCTCGCTTTCCTGCACTGGCCCTATCGCCGGCAAGCCAGCTCCCACAGGTACTGCACAGGGCTTGAGTACTGTGGGGTACCTGTGGGAGCTGGCTTGCCGGCGATGAGGCCAGTACAGGAGGACCTCAGACCACCCTGGCTAACCTGTCCTCCCGCGGGCAACGCTGATATCGCGCCCGGTAACACCGGGTAAAGTACGAAGCCGACTCGAACCCGCAAGCCACCCCCACCTCCAGCACGCTCATGTCGGTCTGGCGCAACAACTGCCGCGCCTTGTCCAGCCGCAGTCGCAGATAGAACCCGCTTGGGGTGTCGTCCAGATGCACGCGGAACAGCCGCTCCAGCTGCCGCCGGGTCACCTGTACCGCCTCAGCCAGCACCTGTGTATTGAGCGGCTGTTCGGTATTGCGCTCCATTTCACCAATCACTTTCACCAGCTTCTTGTTGCTGATGCCATAGCGGCTGGCGATCTGCATGCGCTGGTGGTCCTGTCGCTGGCGAATACGCCCGAGCACGAACTGCTCCGACACCTGCACCGCCAACTCACTGCCGTGGGCTTGTGCAATCAGGTCGAGCATCAGGTCGATCGAGGCAGTGCCACCCGCACAGGTGATGCGCCGCCGGTCGATTTCGAACAGCTCTTGAGTCGCCTGCAGGCTCGGGTAGTTTTCCTTGAACGCCTCCAGCGCCTCCCAGTGCACGGTGGCGCGGTGGCCATCGAGCAGGCCGGCCTCGGCCAGCACCACGGCGCCAGTATCGATACCACCCAGGATCACCCCGTCATGGTCCAGGCGGCGTAGCACCTGCTGCAGCGCCGGCCCGTAACAGGCCAGCGGATCGAAGCCGGCCACGATCAGCAAGATGCCGGCAAGCTCGCCCACCGCCAACGCCGCATCGGCGTTCACCGACATGCCATTGCTGGCCTGCACCGCGCCGCCATCCAGGCTCAGCACCTGCCAGCGGTACGACGGGCCTTTGAAGCGGTTGGCCACCCGCAACGGTTCCAGGGCACTGATGAAGCCCATGGCCGAGAAGCCGGGTAACAGCAGGAAGTGAATGATGTGCGGCATTGCATGCTCCACGGCAAAGGTGGTCGCCTCCGTGCAAGTGTTGGTCGCCAGGGTGCGATTTTTCACCCCGTTTGCAGCGTAGCGTGTTCACACGGCCCAGAGAGGTCGGAACCCCATAACAATATGCACTGCCGATGGAGAGCCACCATGCACAGCTTGATCCGCCGCAGCCTGTTGACCCTTGCCCTGAGCAGCATCGCCACCTCCCCGCTTTACGCCGCTGAACCTGCGGCCTGCAAGAACGTCCGCCTGGGCGTGGTCAACTGGACCGACGTCATCGCCACCAGCGCCATGGCGCAGGTGCTGCTCGATGGCCTGGGCTACCAGACCAAACAGACCAGCGCTTCGCAGCAGATCATCTTCGCCGGCATCCGCGACAAACGCCTGGACATGTTCCTGGGTTACTGGAACCCGATCATGACCCAGACCATCACCCCGTTCATCGACGCCAACCAGGTCAAGGTACTGGAGAAACCAAGCCTTGAGGACGCCCGCGCCACCCTGGCCGTGCCGAAATACCTCTACGACAAGGGTTTGAAGACCTTCGCCGACATCCACAAGTTCGAGAAGGAACTTGGCGGCAAGATCTATGGCATCGAACCGGGCTCCGGCGCCAACACCCAGATCAAGGCAATGATCACCAAGAACCAGTTCGACCTGGGCAAGTTCCAGCTGGTCGAGTCCAGCGAGGCCGGCATGCTCGCCGCCGTCGACCGCGCCGTGCGCCGCAAGGAGGCCGTGGTGTTCTTCGGCTGGGCGCCGCACCCGATGAACGTGAACATCGACATGGCCTACCTGGGTGATAGCCAGGATGCGCTCGGCCCTGACGAAGGCCGCGCAACGGTATGGACAGTGACCGCGCCGGACTACGCCGACCGCTGCCCCAACGCCCACCGCCTGCTGGCCAACCTGAACTTCAGCGCCGAGGACGAGAGCCGCATGATGCAGCCGCTGCTCGACCACAAGGACGCGCTTGAGTCGGCCCGCCAGTGGCTGCAAGACCACCCCGAGGACAAGGCCCGCTGGCTTGAAGGTGTGACCACCTTCGATGGCAAGCCTGCCGCCGACAACCTCAAGCTTACTGCCAACTGACAAGGCCTCTTCGCGGGCGCGCCCGCTCCCACAGGTACAGCGCTGCACTCAGGCTCACGTTGATCCTGTGGGAGCGGGCATGCCCGCGAAAAGGCCAGCACAGACACCACAAGGAACACACCATGAACCACGACGTTATCATCACCTGCGCCCTCACCGGTGCCGGCGACACCGCCTCGAAAAGCCACCTTGTCCCAGTCACCCCCAAGCAAATCGCCGAAGCCGCCGTAGAAGCCGCCAAAGCCGGCGCCACCGTGGTCCACTGCCACGTCCGCGACCCGCAAACCGGCCGTTTCAGCCGCGATGTGGCGCTGTACCGCGAAGTGATGGAACGCATCCGCGAAGCCGATGTGGACATCATCGTCAACCTCACCGCCGGCATGGGTGGCGACCTGGAAATCGGCCCCGGTGAAACGCCCCTGGAGTTCGGCCCGGGTACCGACCTGATCGGCCCGCTGGAGCGCCTGGCCCACGTCGAAGCCCTGCTACCGGAAATCTGCACCCTCGACTGCGGCACCCTCAACTTCGGCGACGGCAACTCGATCTATGTGTCCACCCCCGCCCAACTGCGCGCCGGCGCCAAGCGCATCACCGAACTGGGCGTGAAGGCGGAACTGGAAATCTTCGACACCGGCCACCTGTGGTTCGCCAAGCAAATGATGAAGGAAGGCCTGCTGCACGACCCGCTGTTCCAGCTGTGCCTGGGCATCCCATGGGGCGCGCCGGCCGACACCACCACCATGAAAGCCATGGTCGACAACCTGCCGGCCAACGTGACCTGGGCAGGTTTCGGCATCGGCCGCATGCAGATGCCGATGGCCGCACAGGCCGTGCTGCTGGGCGGCAACGTGCGGGTGGGCCTGGAAGACAACCTGTACCTGGACCGTGGCGTGCTGGCCAGCAATGGCCAACTGGTCGAGCGCGCGGTGGAGATCATCTCGCGCCTGGGTGCCCGTGTACTGACCCCGGCCGAGGGCCGGGAAAAAATGAACCTCAAGCGCCGCTGAAGCCATCAACGATTGCAGCTGCGCCAGTCCCCTCTGTGGGAGCGGGCATGCCCGCGAAGCAGGCGACGCGGTGGATGGCATCGGCTTTGCCGATGTTCGCGGGCTCGCCCGCTCCCACAGGGCCTGGCGCTTGCCCGAAGAATTCAATTTAGTCTGAGGACTCGATATGCCCTTCATCACCAAGATCAAGACCTTCGCCGCCCTGGGTAGCGGCGTAATCGGCAGCGGCTGGGTTGCCCGCGCCCTGGCCCACGGCCTGGACGTGATCGCCTGGGACCCGGCCCCTGGTAGCGAACAGGCACTGCGCAAGCGCATTGCCAATGCCTGGCCAGCACTGGAGAAACAAGGCCTCGCGCCAGGTGCCTCGCAAGACCGCCTGAAGTTCGTCGCCACCATCGAGGAGTGCGTACGCGACGCCGATTTCATCCAGGAAAGCGCGCCAGAGCGGCTGGACCTGAAGCTCGACCTGCACGCAAAAATCAGCGCCGCGGCCAAGCCCGAAGCCATCATCGGCTCCAGCACTTCCGGCCTGCTGCCCAGCGAGTTCTACGAGTCTGCCACGCACCCAGAGCGCTGCGTGGTGGGCCACCCGTTCAACCCGGTGTACCTGTTGCCATTGGTCGAGATCGTCGGCGGCAACCGTACCGCACCCGAAGCCATCGAGGCGGCAAAATCCATCTATACCGCGCTTGGCATGCGCCCGCTGCATGTACGCAAGGAAGTGCCCGGTTTCATCGCCGACCGCCTGCTCGAAGCGCTCTGGCGCGAGGCGTTGCACCTGGTAAACGACGGTGTGGCGACAACCGGTGAAATCGACGACGCGATCCGCTTCGGCGCCGGCCTGCGCTGGTCGTTCATGGGCACCTTCCTCACCTACACCCTGGCCGGTGGCGACGCGGGCATGCGCCACTTCATGTCGCAGTTCGGCCCGGCCTTGAAACTGCCCTGGACCTACCTGCCCGCACCGGAGCTGACCGACAAGTTGATCGACGACGTGGTCGAAGGTACTTCCGAGCAGTTGGGTGAGCGCAGCATCGCCGCGCTGGAGCGCTATCGTGATGACACCCTGCTGGCGGTGCTGGAAGCGGTGAAAACCAGCAAGACCCGCCATGGCATGGCTTTCGGCGACTGAGGAGACCGCGATGCCCGCACTGATCACCTACCGCACCCCAGTCCAGGAGGACTGGGTCGACTACAACGGGCACCTGCGCGATGCCTTCTACCTGCTGATCTTCAGCTACGCCACCGATGCGCTGATGGAGCGCATCGGCCTGGACGCCGACAGCCGTGGGCAAAGTGGCAATTCGTTGTTCACCCTGGAGGCGCACATCAATTACCTGCACGAGGTGAAACTGGGCAGCGAGGTGTGGGTGCAGACACAGATCATCGGCTTCGATCGCAAGCGCCTGCATGTCTATCACAGCCTGCACCGGGCCGGTTTCGATGAGGCGCTGGCGGCCAGTGAGCAGATGCTGTTGCATGTAGATTTGGCGGGGCCGACGTCGGCGCCGTTCAGCGAGAACAGCACTGGGTTACTACAGGAACTAGTGGACGAACAGCGTCAACTTCAAGCGCCCGTTCATGTGGGCCGGGTGATCGGCCTTGCAAAAAAATAACCCCGGAAAGCCGTGAGCATCCGGGGCCAAGCGCGAGCAACATCCACTGTGCATGAGTGAGGGTGACCAAACCCTCGGTCGCTGTAGATGGCTTGAGTGTGCGCAGTTCCCGCGGGGTGGATTTAGCCGTAAACGACCTGTTCTTAGCCAAAGCAGCCATGTCACCATTCTGTTGTTGCGGGTATGTCGCAGGCGTCACAGAATCGGTCGTAAATCACAGCAGCACTCTCTTAGCGATAAAAGGGACAACAGCCATGATGCATGCGGATTTGATTGACCAGGACGACCTCGCCGGCCACTTGCGCGCACGCGGGTTTGATATTCCGGCCGGGGCCAGTGCCGAGCAGGCGTGCGAAGCGGTGGTGCGGGGGCTGACCGAGCCTAATGCGCGGGCGCTGAAGGGGATGGTCGAGCAGATGTATACCGGTAGCGCGACCATTTTGCCGGCCGTGCGCCAGGCGATCGACAAGCAACTGTTGCCAGCGCTGGCCCAGTTCAGCCGACGCGCCTGACTTTTCCTGTTCCGGCCCCTTCGCGGGCACGCCCGCTCCCACAGATTTTTCACTGGCCTTGAAGGCAGCGCAGTACCTGTGGGAGCGGGCGTGCCCGCGAAGGGGCCGGCACTGGCTTATGCAGGCTCTACCCGTTTCTCCAGCTCGAAGGTCCGATCGAACAGCTCGGCCAAGCCCTCTTGGTGAGTCACCCCCACCACCGTACAGCCCGGCATTTCCCGCCTGAGCATCTCCAGTAACCCCAGCGCACTGCCCAGATCCAGCTGGCTGGTCGCCTCATCCAGGTACAAGGTATCCGGCCTGTACAGCAACGCCCGCGCCATGCTCAACCGTTGCTGCTCTCCGCCAGAAAGCACACGCTCCCACTCCGCCTGCTTGTCCAGCTGCCCGATCAACCCGATCAACCCCACCTTGCCCAGTACATCCACCAGCAACACGTCGTCGACCGGCTGCACCTGTGGATAAGCCAGCAACGCCCGCAGACTCAAGTGCGGCATGTAAGGTTTCTGCGGCAACAGCAAGCTGCGCCCTGGTGGCAGTTGCCAGTTGCCCAGGCAGTAGGGCCACAACCCCTGCAAGGTGCGCAGCAAGGTCGACTTGCCCAGGCCGCTGCGCCCACCCAGGCGCAACCACTGCCCCTGCCCTACGCGCAGGTCCAGGTCACGCAGCAGCGCACTGCCATCTGGCCGACAAAGCGTGAGCCCACGTGTGCACAGGCAGTCACCTCGCACAGCAACCGTGGCCTGCTCACGGCTGGCGGCAATGGCCTGCTCGAACTGCTCCAGCCGCTGCAACGCCGCGCTCCAGCGCACCAGTTTGTGATAAAGCTTGATGAACCAGCTGAGCGAGCCATGCACTGCATTGAAGGCACTGCGGATCTGCATCAGCCCACCCAGGGTGATCGCCTTGGCCATGAACGCCGGCAAGGCGACAAACACCGGGATGATCAGGCTCAGGCGTTCGTAGGACACCGTGAACAGGCTGAGGTTACGCTCGCGCCCCATCAGTTGCCGCCAGTTGTCGGCAATGGCGCGGAAGCGCCCGGCCAGGTGTTCGCGCTCAACCGCTTCGCCACGGTACAGGGCAATCTGCTCGGCGTGGTCGCGCTTGCGCAGCAGGCTGGCGCGAAAATCCGCCTCACGGTGTTCGCGCTCGTAGTTCAACGCATGCAGCGGCTTACCGATCAGGTGCGTCAGCAAGCTGCCGGCCAGGGTGTAGGCCAGCACGATCCACACCAGATAGCCATGAATCGTGAAGGTCTCGCCGAACAGGGTGAAGGTTTGCACCCCCGACAAGTTCCACAGGATCACCATGAACGCGCCAACCTGCGCCAGGTTGATCACCAGGGACGCCACCAGCTCGATGCTCAGGCCAACCATCAGGTCGATGTCCTGGGCAATGCGCTGGTCGGGGTTGTCCGGCTCGCCGGTCAGCCCCAGGCGGTAGAAGGCCTGGTCGGCCAGCCAGGCGTCGGTCAGGCGCCCGGTCATTGCCCGCCGCCAACGCAGCTCAAGCCCTTTACGGATGTAGTCCATGGCCACGACGATCAGCACGTAGCTGCCCAGATACAGCGCATACTCGCCGACCAGGCCATACAGGCCGGACGCGTCGAACGCTGCCAGGGTGTCGTAGAAGGTCTTGCTCCAGCTGTTGATCAGCACATTGATCTGCACCACCAGCAGGCCCAGGCCGATCACCGCCGCCAGCATCAGCCAGGCCGGCCACTGCTGGCGGTCGTGCCAGAACGGGCGGCTGAGGCGGTAGAAGGTGCGCAGGGTTTTCACAGCGCCTGCTCCAGTGCCGCCGCCGAGGGCAACAGGCGCAGCTGGACCTGGTTGGCGCGGGGGAACAGCTGCCGGGCCTGCTGCTGCATTTCAGGTAGGGTCAGCGCTTCAGGCAGTTGCGCCTGGGTCTGCAGGTAACGCGGGTCGTGCCAGCGGCGGTCACTGAGGATCAGGCGCTTGAACTGGGTTTGCGGGTCTTCGCGGCGCTTGCTTTCCTGGCGCAGGAATTCGGCCCGCTCGCTGACCAGCCACTGGGCATCGGGCTGCAGGTTGGCCAGGGTCTTCTGGGCCATGGCCCACAGCTCGTCGACACGTGCCGGGTCGCAGCTGAAGCTGAGGCTGCTTTCGATGCGCTGGGTGTCGGCGTTCAATTCGCTGTCGAAACGCAGGCGATACACGCCGGAGGCTTCGCCACGCAGTTGGGCCTTGAGCTGCTGGTTGGCCAGATCCCGCAGCAGCGAGACCCGCGCCGCCGCTTCCGGGCTCCAGGCTTGAGGCTGGAAGCTGCTGGCTTGCAGCACTGCACGTGGCTCCAGGGCGATGGCCAGGTCCTGCCGGCGCTGGCCAGGCTGCTGCAGTGCCAGCTTGCCGGTTGCTGTCTGACGGCGAGGGATGGTCGCCAGCACGCTGCGCACCAGGGGCTCGAGCCGTTCCGGAGCGATGTCTGCCATCACGTAATAGGTCACGGGGGCGCTGGCCAGACGCTGCCAGTCGGCGCTGAGCTGGTCAACCGTAAGCCCCTCAAGGCTGGCGACATCCGGCGACTGCCAGTAATCGACACCGTATTTCAGTGTGCGCTGCGCACGGTCCTGGCGCCCGCGTAGATCGTCGGGGCGGCTGCGCAGCCGTTGCAGCAGCTCGGCGCGGGCCTCGTCGAACACGGCCGGGTCGACACTGACCATCTGGCTCATCCGGTAACTCTGCAGCAGGAACTGGAACTGCTCGGGCGCAGCACCCAGGTTGATCTGCAGGCGTTGCGGCTGATGATCCAGGGCAAGCGTCGAGCGCTGTTGCTGGCGCCATTCGGCCAACGCTTCCGGGTCCATGCCAGGTGAAGGGCTGCGCAGGGCCAACTGTGCTGCCATTTGCAGGCGCCAGGCCGGTACGCCGTCCTGCTGGTAGCCGGCAGGCGATTCCGCCTGCAACAGCCACTTGCCCTCCGGGCCATTGTGTTTGAGCCAGACCAGGCGATCACCGTTACTCAGCTGCCAGTGTTCGACCTGCTGCTCAGGGAAGGCTTTGCGCTCGACGATATCAGCCGCCGGAGCCAGCGCAGGCATGACCACCTTGGCCCGCACGGCTACCACCGGTGCCTGCTGGACGGGTGCACCGAGCGCCCGGCTGGCCAGCTCGGCCTGCTGTGCCTCGACCTGTGCGACGCTTGGCAGCGCCACCTCGGAGGCACCCGCCGCGCTGACTTGCAACACCCGGTCCGGGCTGGCCAGCCAGCGCCGCAGGCGGGCATCCAGGTCAGCCCGGCCGATGCTGCCCAGCACTTCGAGATAGCGCTCGGCCGTGGCCTGGCGCTCGGTCACCGCATTGCCTTGCACGGCGGCATTGTTAAGCTGCTCGACCCATTGCTCGAAGGTACGCGGTGACTGGTTGGCCACGGTCCTGGCGCCCAGCTTGCGAATGTGATCCCGCTCGCGCTGCCAGTCGGCCTCGCTGAAACCGTGCTGGCGCAGGCGCTCGATCTCGGTCAGCAACTGTTGCAACGCCTGGGCATGGGCCTGGCCGTCGACACCGGCTGCAATCCCCAGCACGGCGGAGTGCTCACCGATCAAGGTCTTCTGCACGACCAGGCTGCGTACGCCCGGCTCGCGGGGCTGACGGCGCAGGCTGTCGAGCATGGCGGCCAGCGTCATGCGGTCGATCAGCCGCTCGCGCAGGGCCTTGCGGGTGGTGCCGCGGCTGTCCGGCTCGTGGGAGCGGAACAGCATCGCCACCTGGTTGCTGCCCGACTGGGTGTCCTGCAGGCGGAATACCTTCAGCTTGTCGTCCAGCGGCAGCTCGCGCTGCTCGCGACTGGCCAGCTTGCCGGCCTTGGCCGAAGCAAAAGCCTGTTCGATCTGCGCGCGCATCGCCTGCGGGTCGAAATCGCCCACCGCCGACAGCACCATGTTGTTCGGCAGGTACCAGCGGTTCTGGAAGGCTTGCAGGTTCGCCAGGCTGGCGGAACGGATCGCCGCCTCGTTGCCAATGGTGCGGTGCTCGGGGTAGCGCGAACCCACCCGCTGCGAAGCGGTGCGCTGCTCGTTCATGCGCTGCGCCACGCCCAGGCCACCGCGCCATTCTTCAATCACGATCGGCCGCTCGCGCTCCAGGTCCTGGGCGTTGTAGTCGCGGGCGAAGGCCAGGTCGGCCAGGGCCTGCAACGCTTGTGGCGCCTGGCGTACTCCCGCAGGTGGGCCGATCAGGTACTGGGTACGTTCGTAGTTGGTCACGGCGTTGAAGTGCCGGCCCTGCACCCAGCCGAACCCGGTCATGCGTTCACGCAGCTTCTGCTGGCCGCCAGCGCGGCTGTGAAACGCCAGGTGCTCAACCATGTGCGCCACGCCGACCTGGTCGTCGGCTTCGTCCACCGAGCCGGCTTTTACCGTCAGGCGCAGGTCGAGCCGGCCAGGCTGCGAGGTGTCCCGCACCAGCCGGTAGGCCAGGCCGTTGGCCAGTTGGCCCTGCACCACCTGGGCATCCCAGGGTAGCGGCGCGTCTGCCTCGGGCAACGTGGCGCAGGCGCCGAGCAACAGCGGGCCGAGCAGGCCCGCGATGAGCTTTTTCATCAGGGTATCCACGATTATTATGGTGTTAGAAGCGGTAGCCGACTTCCAGCCAGTACTGGCGGCCGACTTCGTAGCTGATCAGGCTGACCGACTCGCGGCTGGCGATCTTGTTGACCTTGTCGGTGACGTTGGTGACGTCAACGTTGACGAAGAACGCCTGGTCCTTGCCGGTGGGTATGTCCCATGCCAGGCGCATGTCCCAGGTCGGGGCCGCCGGTGTGGCGACCGTCTCGTAGGCGCTGAGGATCTCGCCGTCTACCTCGACGTCCGGATCGACGCCGACCACTTGGTCGTATGCGCCGCGGTAGCGGAAGAAATTGCTGACCGTGAGGTTCCACTGCGGGATGTTGGTAATGGTCATCAGCCGCGCCGTCCATGGCCGGTTGTAGTCACTGGCCGGCAACTCGTGGGAAGGGATGCGTTTACCGTCCAGCACTACGTCGGCGCCTGCCAGTTCGTCACCGTCCAGGCCTGCCTCGTAGGTGGACCCATAAGCGTCCTTGGACCTGGACCAGTCCAGTGCAAGCTGGACGCTGGTGCTGGTGCCCTTGAAGCGCAGCGGCTGCATCGGGGTAACGGTGAGGCTGACGTTTTCGCTCTCGCTGGTGCCGGCATTCAGGTACGCGTAGTAGTCCTTGCTGTAGCCATCGGGAACCTCATCCGCACCCAGGTAGTAATAGGGGCGTGTGCGGTAGATCTGGTCATGGCCTTTGCGGTTGACGTACTTGAGCTGGAAGTCGGTATCGAACCAGCGCTGGTTGAGGCCGACCATCCATTCGTCGTCGTAGGGAATGTCCATGGTCGAGAACTTGCTCATGTTCTTGTTCTGCGACGCCAGCACCCACTCGCCGTCCTGGCTGGCCCGGGTATAGCGTGAGGTAAACGCCTGGCGGCCGTCGGCCAGGCGATACTTGAACAGGTTACGCCCGTAGTAACGGTTGGCGCCGAACACCAGCACGGTACTGCGGTCGCCGAAGAAGTCGTAATCACCGGAGAAGCGCGGGGCCAGGGACTTCTTCTCCATGTAGTCATCGCCCTCGAAGCGCAGGCCGGGGCGCAGGGTGAGGTTGCCGTAGCCCATCACGTCCTGCACGAACAGCGCGTATTTCTTCTGGTCAAGGTCGACCTTGCCTGCACCGTAGCCCATGTACACGCTGCCCCACTGGCGGCTGCTGCCGTTGAGCAAGGGGCTGACCGAACACCATGGATCGCCACCCGAGCAGGAAGTGCCGCTGTCGCGCTTGAAGGTGATTACCGACAGCGCGTCATCTTCACGCTCCCAGGTAGCACGCTGGTAGCCCAGCTCCAGGCCTGTGGTCACGCTGTGTGTGCCACCCGCAAAGGCAAAGGTCTGCCAGTCGGCCTTGAGTTTGTAGTCCACGCCGCGCTGGGTCTGGTAAAGGCTGCCGTAAGCACCTTCGATGCTGCGCGAACTGTTGGATTCGGGGTTTCCCCAGTTTTTGTCGTCGGACCAGTACCACATGATGTTGTCGTCGCGGTCGGAGTCGCGCGAGGTATTGAGGTTGGTCACCGCCAGCTGCTGCGTCCAGGTGGCGCTGTCGCCCACGTAGGTGGCCTTGAACGAACCCTGCCAGCCGCCATTGATGTTGGTGTAGTGCGAGTCTTTGTAATCTTCGCGGAAGTAGGTGTTTTCCTGCGGGGCGTAGACGATCGAGGTATCCAGGGTGAGCCGGTCGTTGACCGTCCAGTAGGTCTTCAGCAGAAAGTTGTCGAGCGCGCGGGTCTGCTCTTCTTCGTTGTCATTGTTGGGGCTGTTGTAACCATCCTTGTAGGCACGCAGAGGCAGGTACGAGCGCTTCTGCGAGAAGTTGAACAGGGCGCCGAAGTCTTCATTGAAATGGCCTTCGAGGGTGCCGCGCAGGGTGGTCTTCTTGAACTCGGGCTGGTTCTTCTCGTTGGACGAGGTCTCGAAGGTTTCCTTGTTCTCCCGGGTGATGTGGTAACGCGTCCATTCCGAGCGGCTCATGGCATAGGAGATCTTGCCATGCAGGTCCTGGCTAGGCCTGCGGGTGACGGCATCGACCACGCCGCCGTTGAAACCGCCGTACTCCACCGGCACGTTGCTGTCGTAGACCCGCACTTCTTCCAGCAGGTCGGCGTCCAGGGCAATGCCGTGCGAGCGGCTGGGCGCCGAGTCGAACTGACGCGTTTCGTTGTAGCCGTGCGCACCAGGGTCGAGGTCGTTGTTGATCGAGATGCCATCGATCATGAAGTTGTTCTGGTAGAACTTGGCGCCGTTGATGCTGATGTCGGCGGGGTCGATCTCACCGGGGGTGTTGGAGCTCTTCTGATCCGTGCTGAACTGCACGTTGGGGTGCATCTGCAGCAGCGTGGTGATGTCGCCATTGGCGCCAGGGAAGGCCTGGATCGCCTTGCGGTCGATCACCGTGGTGCCCATGAAGCTGTTTTCTTCGGTGTCGCCCAGTACCAGGGTGTTGTGCAGTTCAAGCGTGCCGCCGTCGGCCTGCAGCAGGCGGAACATCAGCGCGCCGTACTCGTAGTCCCAGGTGATGCCGGTACCCAGCAGCAGCTGCGCCAGTGCCGCCTCGCTGCTCAGCTGGCCACTGATGGCGGTGGATTGCAGGCCATCGAGCAGGTCCGGGTCGACGCTGACCTGCAAGCCGCTTTGCTGGCCGAAGTTGATCAGGGCAATGGCCAGTTTCTGTGCCGGAATGTCAAAAACGTGGACCTGTGCCAGTTCGGCATTCGGCTTGGCCACCTCTTCGGCCTGTGTCGGCATGGTCACCCAGGCACTGCAAAGGCCGAGCACACTTGCCCCTGCCACATTTTTCAGGCGCAACGACCAACCCCGCGCACTACGCGGCTTCCGGCTTGTTGTTTGAGTCATCCCACATCCCCGCCCCGGACACTCGCCGGGCAAGCAAAATTGAATACGAATCGCTATCAGTTGTTGCGCGCGGGGGAGAAGACGGGGCAGTGCGGGGAATTTTCAGAAATTTCTGAAATTATTTTTGGGGTCGGGATTTGGGGCTGCTGCACAGCCCATCGCCGGCAAGCCGGCTCCCACACCGAGCTGCATTGACCTCAAGCCCTGTGCAGTACCTGTGGGAGCCTGGCTTGCCGGCGATGGGCCGCACCGCGGCCCCGGGGATTTCAAGGTTTATCGAGGACCAACAGCCAAGGCCCATAGCTGCGCACCTGGCCACCATGGGGCCGGACAACTGCGCGTAACGCAGCCTCGGGCTTACGCAGGTCGTACACCCCGGTCACCCGCTTGGCCCCCAGGGCATCGTCCCGCAGCAGCACCTCGCCCGGCACGTATCGCGCCAGCGCCTGCACCACCTCGGCCACCGTCTGGTCATCAGCAATCAACTGCCCTTGCCGCCAGGCTGCAGCCTGCGACGGCACAAAGGCGCGCAGCTGCACCTGCCCATCGGCATACCGCAGGCGCTGCCCAGCCGTCAGTGCATTGGCCAGCAACTGCGCAGCGGCAGTGTCCTCGACCCGTACCGAACCATGCTGCACATCCACCCCTACCCTGCCCGGGCGCAACTCGACGTTGAACGCGGTGCCGGTGACCGTGACCTTCACGTCATCGGCACGCACATGGAACGGCTTGGCCTTGTCGGGCATCACCTCGAAAAACGCCTGGCCAGCCAGCAGCTTCACATCCCGATGATCACCGCTGTAGTCCACGGCAATGGCGGTATCGCTGTCCATCTGCACCACGCTGCCATCGGCCAGGGTGATGTCACGGGTTTCGCCCTGAGCAGTGCGGTAGTCGGCCTGCAAACGCAGGCTCAAGGAAGGCGCGACGGCCACCAGCAAGCAAGCTGCAACGGCCGCACCCAGCCACCAACGCCGGCCTGGTCGGCGCTTGATCGGCAGCGGCAGCACTTCGGCCTTGGGCCACAGTTCGGTGGTGGTCGGCGCCAGTTGGCCGGTAAGCTGCCAGACACGCTCGGCCTTCTGGTAAGCCTGGGCATTGGCCGTGTCGCTGGCGCACCATTGCTCGAACGCCCCCCGCAGCTGAGGGTCATCAGGCGACTGCTGCAGGCGCAGGAGCCAGTCCAGGGCCTGCTCGCGGCGGCTGGAGGTGGGGGCTGCTGACGTCATGTCGGGCAAGTCTCCTGAGGGCTGAAGGGCGCGCAGGGTCGCACAGAGTTACCCCGTTCGGCAAAAGACGCACCAGCCTGGCGTTTTTTCACAGGTCATCCTCCAGGCACGCCATGCAGTGGCTCAAGGCATCGCGCACCAGCTGGTGCACCAGGCTGACGGAGACATTCAGGTGGCAGGCGACTTCTTGCAGGGTATGGCCGCCCAGGCGATGCATCTCGAATGCTACGCGGGTGCGTTGCGGCAGTGCCTCAAGGGCGCGGCTGATGGCAGCCAGCTCGTTCTGCTGGGTAACCACCTGTTCGGGGGATGCGCTGGCCGAAGGCAGTTCGACGAGTATCTCGTCACCACCGGGTTGGACTTTCTCGGTGGCGGTGCGGCGAGTGTGATCGAGTGCCAGGTTGCGCACGATGCGATACAGGTAGCTGGCCGGGTGGCGGATGTCGGCATCGTCCTGCTGGCGGCTGAAGCGCAGCCAGGCTTCTTGCACCACATCCTCGGCGCGGGCGCGGCAGCCTACGATCGGCGCGGCATAGTCGAGCAATGCCGCCCGGTGGGCCAGGTAGAGCTGGAGTTTGTCGTCCGCCACGGGGTGGTATGCCAGAGGGTATCGGGGGCGGCGATGTTACCTGTAGTCGAGAATCATTATCAACAGGTGTATTTGTGTTGGCCTTTTCGCGGGCACGCCCGCTCCCACAGGGACCTCACAAGTCTCGAGGCTTGCACCTTACCTGTGGGAGCGGGCGTGCCCGCGAAGCAGGCGACGCAGTATCAGAGCCTTACACTGGCAAAGGTCGACTCGTTGCGCGCCTGGCTCAAAGCCGCCATCGGTCCGCTGTGCGGCGACAGGGTCATAGCCTGCGGGATCGGCATCATTGCCACCTGCTGCGCAGTATTGGAACCCACACGCTCATCACGCGGCGGAATGCCGAAGTACTCGCGGTAGCACTTGGAGAAGTGCGGCGTGGACACAAAGCCGCACACCGAAGCCACTTCGATGATCGACATCGGCGTTTGCTTGAGCAACTGCCGGGCACGGATCAGGCGCAGCTTCAGGTAATAGCGCGAGGGCGAGCAGTGCAGGTACTTCTGGAACAGCCGCTCAAGCTGGCGACGCGACACCGACACGTACACCGCCAGTTCGTCCAGATCGATCGGCTCTTCGAGGTTGGCCTCCATCAGCGCGACAATTTCCTGCAGCTTCGGCTGGTTGGTGCCGAGCATGTGCTTGAGCGGCACGCGCTGATGATCCTGCTCGTTGCGGATGCGCTCGTAGACGAACATCTCGGAGATCGCCGCCGACAGCTCACGGCCGTGGTCGCGGCTGATCAGGTGCAGCATCATGTCCAGCGGCGCAGTGCCACCGGAGCTGGTGAAGCGGTTGCGGTCGAGGGTGAACAGGCGGGTGCTCATGTTCACCCGCGGAAAGGCCTCCTGCATCGCGGCCAGGCATTCCCAGTGCACGCTGCAATCAAAACCATCGAGCAGGCCGGCACAGGCCAGCGCCCAGCTGCCGGTACACACCGCACCCAGCCGGCGCGACTGCCGGGCCTGCGATTGCAGCCAGGTAACGTGCTCACGGGTGACCGAACGCTGAATGCCGACACCCCCGCAGACAATCACGGTATCAATGGGCGGTGCGTTGGTGATGGCGGCGTCCGGGGTAATCTGCAAACCATCACTGGCCCACACCTGGCCGCCATCGACGGTCAGCGTGTGCCAGCGATACAGCTCGCGGCCGGACAGCTGGTTGGCCATGCGCAGCGGCTCGACGGCCGATGCCAGGGAAATCAGGGTGAAATTGTCCAATAGAAGAAACCCGATGGACTGGGGTGCTGTGCGGTTCTGGGTTGGGTTCCCGGAGGTGTACGACGTCATCGCGATTTCTCCTCACACAAATGCAGGGTGTGCCTCAGGCGAGCACTGATTTCTTGTTATGGCCCCGGTTTCGTGTGCTGGGGCTCGGTTGCCAATCTCAACGCAAACGCCGTGCCTGAAATTGAACGGCTATCCAAAAAAACCTGAAAACGACGCCTTCTTGAGGCAAATCAGGTGCTTTGATCGAGTTGGCCTGGTGTACGCAAACGGGCGTGCTAGGCGCCGCGCGTGTAACGGCTGAGCAATTTGGTGACACGCGCAGTGTAGGTTGCCCAGAAACGACACTCTTGAGTGTCACCGACAATACAGGCACTGATAACGACACCCGACGATCGGTAGGCGCCCAGGCGCACCACAACAGGGCACCCGTTGTTCAATTGCACCTGCTTCAAACTCAAGGGCCTCTTCGCGTTCGCGGGCTTGCCCGCTCCCACAGGTGCAGCACTGCCCTTGAGAGCAATGCAGTACCTGTGGGAGCGGGCAAGCCCGCGAAGAGGCCCTTGAGGTCAGATCAAGCTATCAGCATTCAATGGCGCTGACCGCCAGGCCACCGCGCGAGGTCTCTTTGTACTTGTCGTGCATGTCGGCGCCGGTGTCGCGCATGGTGCGGATCACCTGGTCGAGGGAGATGAAATGCTCGCCGTCACCACGCAGGGCCATTTGCACCGCGTTGATGGCTTTTACCGCGGCAATCGCATTGCGCTCGATGCACGGTACCTGCACCAGCCCGCCGACCGGGTCGCAGGTCAGGCCAAGGTTGTGCTCCAGGGCAATTTCAGCGGCGTTCTCCACCTGTGCCGGCGTTGCACCCAGCACTTCGGCAAGGCCGGCCGCGGCCATGGCACAGGCCGAGCCAACCTCACCCTGGCAGCCCACTTCGGCCCCGGAAATCGACGCGTTCTTCTTGCACAGGATGCCCACCGCCGCAGCACCGAGGAAGAAGTCAACCACGCTGGACTCGTCCACTTCATCACTGAAGCGCATGTAGTAATGCAACACCGCCGGGATGATGCCGGCCGCGCCATTGGTGGGCGCGGTGACCATGCGCCCGCCAGCGGCGTTTTCTTCGTTGACCGCCAGGGCGAACAGGTTGACCCACTCCATGGCGCTCATGGTCGAGCCAATCACATTGGGCTTGCCGATTTCCTGCAGGCTGCGGTGCAGCTTGGCGGCGCGACGGCGCACGTTCAGCCCGCCAGGTAACGTGCCTTCGTACTTGAGGCCGTTGTTGACGCATTCCTGCATGGCGTCCCAGAGCTTGTGCAGGCCAGCGTAGATCTCTTCCTCGCTGCGCCAGACCTTCTCGTTGGCCATCATCAATTGCGACACGCTGAGGTCGTTTTGCTTGCACAGGCGCAGCAACTCGGCGGCGCTGTTGAAGTCGTACGGCAGCACCGTCTGGTCGGCATCCAGCACGCCGCTGGCGGCCTGCGCGGCATCGACCACAAAGCCGCCGCCCACCGAGTAGTAGGTGTCGCGGTGCAGCTCGCCCTGCTCGCCTTCGGCAATCAGGGTCATGGCATTGGGGTGGTAAGGCAGGTTCTCGTCCAGCAGCAGCATGTCGCGAGCCCAGACGAATTCGATGGGCAGGCGCTTGTCCAGTTGCAGGGTGTTGGTTTCCCGCAGGTCGGCGATGCGCGGCACGATCTGGGTAGGGTCGATGGCGTCCGGCCATTCGCCCATCAACCCCATGATGGTGGCGTTGTCGGTGCCGTGGCCAATGCCGGTGGCCGACAGCGAGCCGTACAGGCGCACTTCGACCCGTTTAACACGCTCCAGCTCGCCGCGTTCGCGCAGGCCCTGAACGAACAGGGCGCCAGCACGCATGGGGCCGACGGTGTGGGAGCTGGAGGGCCCGACACCGATCTTGAACAGGTCGAACACGCTGATGGCCATTGTCGATTCACCTCTTGCTGGGCTTGTCTGTGCGCGCCATGCGCACGGCGGGGCAGCTGCTAGGCTCAAACAGCGGGCCGCCTTGAATGCCAGCATCATCGGGCTTTTACCGGCACCCTCGCCGTCTGCAACCGACGTACTTTTGTCCAGCAGCGCCGCACGGTTTTTACAGGGAGAACAAGCCCCGCCTCGCCGTTTTCCGGCGGCCTGGTGACGTAAAAATGCGGCCGAGGGGGTGGAAAAATCCATAAGCGACATCGCCCGTACTGGATACGACCCGTTCCGTACTGGTTACGACCCCACCAGTAGGCGATTGCCCGGCGCTGGAGGATTATCGAAAGCGACTCGTAAAGCACGGCCACGCATCCTGCCCTCTGCAGGCCTGGTCGACCGGACCTTCAGAAAGCCCGGCGACCCACGCGAACCCGAAGACAAAATCACAGGAGTCCATCCATGAAAGGTTCACCCTCGCTGTTGCTGGTTGCGTTGCTGTCTGCGCCTTTGCTGGCCCAGGCTGCCGAGCCCGAGCAGTGTCAGACGGTACGTTTCTCGGATGTCGGCTGGACCGACATCACAGTTACCACCGCGACCACCAGCGTTGTGCTCGAAGCACTGGGTTACAAGACCCACACCAACATGATCTCGGTACCGGTGACCTACAAGTCGCTGGCCGCCGGCAAGGACCTGGACGTGTTTCTCGGCAACTGGATGCCGACCATGGAGAACGACATCAAGCAGTACCGCGATGCCGGCACTGTCGAGACAGTGCGCGCCAACCTGGAAAACGCCAAGTACACCCTGGCCGTGCCCCAGGCGCTGTATGACAAGGGCCTGAAGGATTTCAGCGACATTCCCAAGTTCAAGAAAGAACTCAAGAGCAAGATCTACGGCATCGAACCGGGCAACGATGGCAACCGCACCATCCAGAGCATGATCGACAAGAACGCCTTCGGCCTGAAGGACGCCGGTTTCAAGATCGTGCAATCGAGCGAGGCCGGCATGCTGGCGCAGGTCGACCGCGCGCAGAAGCGTAACGAAGCGCTGGTGTTCCTGGGCTGGGAACCACACCCGATGAACACCCGCTTCAAGATGCAGTACCTCACCGGCGGGGACGAGTTCTTCGGCCCCGACTTCGGCAAGGCGACCGTGTTGACCAACACCCGCAAGGGCTATGCGCAGGAGTGCAGCAACGTTGGCCAGCTGTTGAAGAACCTGTCGTTCGAGCTCAAGGATGAAAGCACCATGATGGGCTATGTCCTGGACGGCAAGATGAAACCCGAGGCCGCTGCCAAGAAATGGCTCAAGGACAACCCAGGCAAGCTGGATGCCTGGCTGGCCGGCGTGACCACTGTGGATGGCAAACCTGGCCTGGAGGCGGCCAAGGCGAAGCTGGCGCAATAACGAAATACGCAATAGCGCTACCTCGGGGCAGGACCGTGCCTGCCCCGGGTTGATTTCAATCTATGCAGGTGGAAGCTCGCTATCATGCTTATCGATCAGAAAATACCCCTGGGTCAGTACATCGCGTCGTTCGTCGAGTGGCTGACCCAGAACGGCGCGAATTACTTCGACGCCATCGCGCAAGGCCTGGAATTCATGATCCATGGGGTCACCAGTGCCCTGACCTGGTTCAACCCATTCGTACTCATCGCCCTGTTCGCCGCCCTGGCGCACTTTATCCAGCGCAAAGTCGGGCTGACCGCGTTCGTTGCGCTGTCGTTCCTGCTTATCTTCAACCTGGGTTACTGGCAGGAAACCATGGAAACCCTGGCGCAGGTCACTTTCGCCACGGTGGTGTGCGTGGTCATCGGCGTGCCGCTGGGCATCCTCGCCGCGCACAAACCGATGTTCTACACCGCCATGCGCCCCATTCTCGACCTGATGCAGACGGTGCCCACCTTCGTCTACCTCATCCCTACCCTGACCCTGTTCGGCCTGGGCGTGGTACCGGGGCTGATCTCTACCGTGGTATTCGCCATCGCTGCGCCCATCCGCCTCACCTACCTGGGCATCTGCGACGTGCCGCAAGAGCTGATGGACGCCGGCAAGGCTTTCGGTTGCTCGCGCCGCCAGCTGCTTACCCGTATCGAACTGCCGCACGCGATGCCAAGCATCGCCGCCGGCGTCACCCAGTGCATCATGCTGTCGCTGTCGATGGTGGTAATTGCCGCCCTGGTCGGCGCTGACGGCCTGGGCAAACCTGTGGTCAACGCACTGAACACCGCCGATATCTCCCTGGGCTTCGAAGCAGGCCTGGCGATCGTGCTGCTGGCGATCATGCTCGACCGTATCTGCAAGCAACCGGAACTGCCGGTAAGGGGTGAGGCATGAGCATCATTCGTTTCGAAGACGTCGACGTCATCTTCTCCAACAAGCCACGCGAAGCGCTGTCGCTGCTGGACCAGGGCAAGACCCGCGAGCAGATCCTCAAGCAGACCGGCCTGGTGGTGGGTGTCGAAAAGGCCAACCTGGATATCAACAAGGGCGAGATCTGCGTGCTGATGGGCCTGTCCGGCTCGGGCAAGTCGAGCCTGCTGCGCTGCATCAACGGCCTGAACACCGTTAGCCGCGGCAAGCTGTTCGTCGAGCACGAAGGCAAGCACATCGACATTGCCCACTGCACCCCCGCCGAGCTGAAGATGATGCGCACCAAGCGCATCGCCATGGTGTTCCAGAAGTTTGCCCTGATGCCTTGGCTGACGGTGCGCGAGAACATCAGCTTTGGCCTGGAAATGCAGGGCCGCCCGGAAAAGGAACGGCGCAAGCTGGTGGACGAGAAGCTTGAGTTGGTGGGCCTGACGCAGTGGCGCAACAAGAAGCCCGACGAGCTTTCAGGCGGCATGCAGCAGCGCGTGGGCCTGGCCCGGGCGTTGGCGATGGATGCCGACATCCTGCTGATGGACGAGCCGTTCTCGGCATTGGACCCGCTGATCCGCCAGGGCCTGCAGGATGAACTGCTGGGCCTGCAAGCCAAGCTGAGCAAGACCATCGTGTTTGTCAGCCACGACCTGGACGAAGCGCTGAAGCTGGGTAGCCGCATCGCGATCATGAAGGACGGGCGGATCATCCAGTACAGCAAGCCGGAAGAAATCGTGCTCAACCCGGCCGACGAGTACGTGCGTACCTTCGTTGCCCACACCAACCCGCTGAACGTGCTGTGCGGCCGCAGCCTGATGCGCAGCCTGGACAACTGCAAGCGGGTCAATGGCTCGGTATGCCTGGACCCGGGTATCGATTCGTGGCTGGACCTGGGCGAAGGTGGCGCACTGAAGCGTGCACGCCAGGGCCAGAACGGGCTGGACATGCAGAACTGGGCACCGGGGCAGGATGTGGAGTTGCTGGAGCGCAGGCCGACCGTGGTGCACGCCGATATCGGCATGCGCGAGGCGCTGCAGATTCGTTACCAGACTGGCAACAAGCTGGTGTTGCAGGATAACGACCGCGTGGTGGGGATTCTTGGGGATACCGAGCTTTATCACGCGTTGCTTGGCAAGAACCACGGTTGAGGCAATTGGGGCCGCTTTGCGGCCCTTCGCGGGCACGCCCGCTCCCACAGGGGTTCAGTGACACCTCTGTGGGAGCGGGCGTGCCCGCGAAGGGCTGCAAAGCAGCCCCAATCAATGGATCAGCGAACGACGATCCCGCGCGAGGCCATGTAGGCCTTGGCCTCTGGCACCGTGTACTCGCCAAAGTGGAAGATACTGGCCGCCAGCACCGCGCTGGCATGCCCTTCCAGAATGCCGTCGGCCAGGTGCTGCAGGTTGCCCACCCCACCCGAGGCAATCACCGGAATACCCAGCGCATCGCTGATGGCGCGGGTAACGCCCAGGTCAAAGCCGTTTTTCATGCCGTCCTGGTCCATGCTGGTCAGCAGGATCTCGCCAGCCCCCAGGCCTTCCATCTTCTTCGCCCACTCGACCGCATCCAGCCCGGTTGGCTTGCGCCCGCCGTGGGTGAAGATTTCCCAACGCGGCTCTTCACCCGGGCCGGACACCTTCTTGGCATCGATGGCAACAACGATGCACTGCGAACCAAAACGGTCCGCCGCCTCGCCCACGAACTCCGGGTTGAACACCGCAGCCGTGTTGATCGATACCTTGTCGGCACCAGCGTTGAGCAGGTTGCGGATGTCCTGCACGGTGCGCACGCCACCGCCCACGGTCAGCGGGATGAACACCTGGCTGGCCATGCGCTCGACAGTATGCAAGGTGGTGTCGCGGCCATCGACGCTGGCGGTGATGTCGAGGAAGGTGATTTCATCGGCACCCTGCTCGTTGTAGCGACGGGCGATTTCCACCGGGTCGCCTGCATCACGGATGTTCTCGAACTTGACGCCCTTGACCACCCGGCCGTTGTCCACGTCCAGGCAAGGGATGATGCGCTTGGCCAGTGCCATGGTTCAGTCCTCAGCCTTGGTAGTTGTCGCAGAAGGCCTGGGCCTCGGCGACATCGAGGGTGCCTTCGTAGATGGCACGGCCGGTGATGGCGCCGATGATGCCAGGGGCCTTGGCGTCCAGCAGGGCCTTGATGTCGCCCAGGTTGTGGATGCCGCCCGAGGCGATGACCGGGATGCGGGTGGCTTCAGCCAGTGCCTTGGTGAACGGCACGTTGCAGCCCTGCATCATGCCGTCCTTGGCGATGTCGGTGTAGACGATCGACGACACGCCATCGGCCTCGAAACGCTTGGCCAGGTCGATGACCTGTACCGCGCTGACTTCGGCCCAGCCATCGGTGGCAACGAAGCCGTCCTTGGCGTCCAGGCCAACGATGACCTTGCCCGGGAAGGCCTTGCACGCTTCGGCCACGAACTCAGGCTCCTTGACCGCCTTGGTGCCGATGATCACGTAGCTGACGCCAGCCTTTACGTAGTGCTCGATGGTTTCCAGCGAGCGGATGCCGCCGCCGATCTGGATCGGCAGGGTCGGGTAGCGCTTGGCGATGGCGGTGACCACTTCACCGTTGACCGGCTGGCCTTCGAAAGCACCGTTGAGGTCGACCAGGTGCAGGCGGCGGCAGCCACCCTCGACCCACTTGGCGGCCATGCTCACCGGGTCGTCGGAAAATACCGTGGAGTCTTCCATGCGGCCCTGGCGCAGGCGCACGCAGGCACCGTCCTTCAGATCGATAGCGGGGATAATCAGCATGCTCTTTCCTTCGTCAATTCAAGCGGCAAGTTGCAAGCGACAAGCTGCAAGCAATGCGCGTCGTGTATTCGATAGGCGATCCAGCTTTGGCTTGAAGCTTGAAGCTTGAAGCTTGCAACTTTCAGCTTTTCTCAAGCGCCCACAGATCACTTTCGATGCTCTCGAACCGCTCCTTGAGGTGCAGCTGAACATCGGCAATCGCCCTGTTGTAGTAATGGGGTGCAATTTCTTTGCTGAACAGCTCGAGAACCTCAGCCACCTCGAACGACCCCAGTTGCAGCTCGAAACGGTCTTCGAGGAAGCGCTTGAGCGTGTCGAGCGCGTCGCGCTCCTGCTCGGGGGCCAGGGTGATGATCGGGGCCTTGGTCTTCGATCTGCTCATTTACCAGCGACCGTCCCAGGCAACGAAGTTCTGCAGCAGTTGCAGGCCATGGGTGTGGCTTTTCTCCGGGTGGAACTGCACGGCAAAGCGCGAGCCGTCGGCCAGCGCTGCGGCAAAATCGACACCGTAGTGGCCGCGACCGACCACCTGGCCCGGCTTGCCGGCATTGATGTAGTAGCTGTGCACGAAGTAGAAACGTGCGCGGTCCGGAATGTCGTGCCACAGCGGGTGGTCGATGGTCTGGCCCACTTCGTTCCAGCCCATGTGCGGCACCTTCAGGTGCTCGCCGTCTTCTTTCAGGTCTTTGCCGAAGAAGCGTACCTGGCCAGGGAACAGGCCGATGCAGTCGACACCGTCGTTTTCTTCGCTGTGCTCCAACAGCGCCTGCATGCCAACGCAGATGCCGAGGAACGGGCGGTCCTGGCTTACTTCGCGCACCAGGCTGTCGAAGCTCAGGCGGCGGATTTCGGCCATGCAGTCGCGAATTGCACCCACACCCGGGAACACCACGCGGTCAGCTTCACGGATGACCGCAGCGTCGCTGGTGACCAGCACCTTGCCAGCGCCAACGTGCTCAAGCGCCTTGGCCACCGAGTGCAGGTTGCCCATGCCATAGTCGATTACAGCTACCGTCTGCATTTACAGGCACCCTTTGGTCGACGGCATTTGCCCGGCCATGCGCTCGTCGAGGGTCACGGCCATGCGCAGGGCGCGGCCGAATGCCTTGAACACGGTTTCGATCTGGTGGTGGGTGTTGTGGCCACGCAGGTTGTCGATGTGCAGGGTGACCAGGGCGTGGTTGACGAAGCCCTGGAAGAACTCCTGGAACAGGTCGACATCGAAGCCACCGACGCTGGCGCGGGTGTAAGGAACGTGCATCTGCAGGCCTGGGCGGCCAGAGAAGTCGATGACCACGCGCGACAGTGCTTCGTCCAGCGGCACGTAGGCGTGGCCGTAGCGGAAGATGCCTTTCTTGTCACCGATGGCCTGGGCGAATGCCATGCCCAGGGTGATACCGACGTCTTCGACGGTATGGTGATCGTCGATATGCGTGTCACCCTTGCACTCGATATCCAGATCGATCAGCCCATGGCGGGCGATCTGGTCCAGCATGTGTTCAAGGAAAGGCACACCGATATCGAATCGGGCCTTGCCACTGCCATCGAGGTTGATCGAGCACTTGACCTGGGTTTCCAGGGTATTGCGCTCGACGGAAGCCTTACGTTCGACCATCACCAGCTCCGCAAAATCATTGGGCGAAAAGGGCTCCATTATAGGCCCAGAACGCGCCGGCTTGAAACGCGGATGACATATGGCAAGGCGAGGAATTACGGGGCCGAATGGCCCTACAGGTCTATACAACCGGGTAATTGGGGCCGCTTCGCGGCCCATCGCGACGCAAGGCCGCTCCTACAGCGACCGCGCAAGCTTGAGGCTCATGCGGTCCCTGTAGTAGCGGCCTTGCGTCGCGAAAGGGGCGCAAAGCGCCCCCACTGGCCATTGCAGAACTATCTCAATGGAACAGCACCGCCGTCTTCTGCAGGGTAACCCACACCCCCCAGGCCAACGGTACGACCACCACCGCCCAGGCCAGCAACACCAGCGGCAGGCTGCCCGGCGCGGCTTTCCATTCCAGCGAACGTGCCTCGTCAGCACCCTTGTCATGGCTCAACGCCCGCTCGGCAGCCAGTTCGGCATCGCTCATGAAATGCTTGTCGGCAACCGGGCGGACCAGCATGTTGCAGATAAAGCCCAGCACCAGCAGGCCGGCCAGAATGTACAGGGTCATGTCGTATGCCGCCGCACGCTCGACCCCCGCCGCCAATTGGTATTCACGCAGGTAAGTGATCAACACCGGCCCCAACACCCCCGCCGCTGCCCATGCAGTCAACAGGCGACCATGAATGGCACCGACCATCTGCGTACCGAACAGGTCCGCCAGGTACGCCGGCACCGTCGCAAAACCACCGCCATACATCGAAAGGATGATGCAAAACGCAGCCACGAACAGCGCAACGTTGCCCAGGTGCCCCATGTTCGGCACCAGGCTGTACAAGCCCACGCCCAAGGCGAAGAAGGCGAAGTAGGTGTTCTTGCGGCCGATATAGTCGGAGAACGACGCCCAGAAGAACCGCCCGCCGATGTTGAACAGGCTCAGCAGGCCGGTGAAGCCGGCGGCGATCGCGGCAATTTGTGCCAGCTGCGCAGTATTGAGCTGGCTGAAGGTCAGTTCGTTACCCAGCAATTTACCCGCGAACACTTCCTGCAGCAGCGGCGAAGCCATGCCGAGAATACCGATGCCTGCCGACACGTTCAGGCACAGTACCAGCCAGATAAGCACGAACTGCGGGGTTTTCCACGCCACACTGACATGCACATGGCGATCGGTAACCATGGCGCTGGCCTTCTTGACCGGTGCAGTCCAGCCTTCGGGCTTCCAGCCGGTGGGCGGCACGCGATAAGCCAAGGCACCCGCCGTCATGAACACGAAGTAGATCGCCGCCATGGCAACGAAACTCTGCCATACACCCACTTCGTGCTCGTTGCCAAAATGCCCCATCAGCGCAGTGGCCAGCGGTGCACCCACCATGGCCCCGCCGCCAAAGCCCATGATCGCCATGCCGGTGGCCATGCCGCGTTTGTCCGGGAACCACTTGATCAGGGTCGACACGGGCGAAATATAGCCCAGGCCCAGGCCGATACCGCCAATCACTCCCGAGCCCAGCCACATCAGCCACAACTGGTGGGTTTTAACGCCAATGGCCGAGATCAGCATGCCGCCGCACCAGCACAGGGCCGACACCAGGCCTGCCTTGCGTGGGCCGGCGTGCTCCAGCCAGCCGCCCAGTACTGCCGCCGAGCAACCGAGGAAGACGAAGAACAGGGTGTAGATCCAGCTCAGCATCGAGATTGGCCAGTCGCACTCCGCGCTGAACAGCCGGGCAAAGAAGCCCATGTCTGCCGCGCAGGCGACAGGGGCAGTGATGCCGAGGGCTTGCGACAGGGGCAGCCAGAACACCGAGAAGCCATAGGCCATGCCGATGCACAGGTGGATGGCCAAGGCCGCTGGCGGGACCAGCCAGCGGTTGAAGCCCGGGCGGGCGATGATGCGCTCCTTTGACAGGAAGCCTGGCGCACTGGCCGAGGCTCCCGTCGCGACGGTACTGGTCATGGATCTGATCCTTCTTATAGGGTGGGTACTCGCAAAGCGGCGCAAGGTTAGCAGAGCCAAGTGACATGAAAGCAATCTGATATCGTGAATTTTTGCTCTGCTGAAACGGTCCTCTCTCCTGCACCGGCCTCTTCGCGGCTAAAGCCGCTCCCACAGGTAAATATCTGACTGAAGAAAGCCGTACCATCTGCTGCAAACGTAGGAAATGCCCTGTATCTCTAGTCGAATAAGCAGGGACATACACGGCGGCGTTATACTCTGCCGCCTGAATTTCACTAACGGACTACAAGGACTCGCCCATGAAAGCGTTCGGCAAAATCCTGGGACTGGGGCTTCTCGGGTTGCTGCTGATCATCGTGGCGCTGGGCTTCGCCCTGACCCACCTCTTTGATCCCAACGACTATAAAGACGAGATTCGCCAGCTGGCACGCGACAAGGCTCACGTCGAACTGACCCTCAACGGTGACATCGGCTGGAGCCTGTTCCCATGGCTGGGCCTGGAACTGCACGAGGCCAGCATTGCCACCCTGGCCAAACCCAAGGAGCCGTTCGCCGACCTGCAGATGCTTGGTTTGTCTGTGCGCGTGCTGCCCTTGCTGCGCCGCGAAGTACAAATGAGCGACGTGCGTGTCGAAGGCCTTAACCTGACCCTGGCGCGCGACGAAAACGGCCATGGCAACTGGGAAGACATCGGCAAGCCGCTGCCCGCGCAGAACGGCACCCCTGCCGATGCCCAGGCCAATGCACCCGTCGAACAGAAACCGGCACCTGCCGACGGCAACGAGCGGGCCGTCAAGCTGGACATCGACAGCCTGACCGTGAATAACGCCCGTGTGCAGTACACCGATGCCAAGACCGGCCAGAACTACAGCGCCGAGAGCATTCAGCTGAGCACCGGCCCGGTCCACGAAGGCGCGAACATTCCGCTCAAGGCCAGCGCCTTCATCAGCGCCAGCCAGCCGAACATCAAGGCCCGCACCGAACTGGCCGGCGAACTGCGCTTCGACCGCAAGCTCAAGCGCTACAACCTCGAAGACATGCGCCTGTCGGGCGAGACGTCGGGTGAGCCCACCGGCGGCAAGACCGTGACCTTTGCCGCCCAGGGCCAGCTGCTGGTCGACCTGGCTGCAAATGTTGCCTCGTGGAACGGCCTGAAAGTGTCGGCCAACCAGCTGCGCGCCCTGGGCGAGCTGAATGTGCGTGACCTGGACAAGGCGCCACAGCTGAGCGGCGGCCTGTCCATCGCCCAGTTCAACCTGCGCACCTTCCTCGACAGCATCGGCCGCCCGCTGCCGGCCACCAACGACCCGGCAGCCTTCGCCAAGCTGGAGCTGGTCACCCGCCTGCAAGGCACGCCGAACAGCCTGGCCCTGGAAGACCTGGCGGTGAAGCTGGATGACAGCACCTTCAGCGGCCGCGTGGCCGTGGAAGACTTTGCCAAGCAGGCCCTGCGCCTGCAGCTTAAAGGCGATACCTTCGACGCCGACCGCTACCTGCCCGCCAAAAGCGAAGAAGCCAAAGGCGCCACGGCGGCACGCCAGGCCGAGGTCAAGCAACAGGAAGCCAGTGCAGTGGCCGGTGCCGGCACAACACCGCTACCAAACGCCCCGACGCAAGTGGCCTGGAGTGACGACAAGCTGCTGCCGGTCGACCGCCTGCGCGCCCTCGACGTGCAGGCCGACGTGGCCTTCGGCGCGCTGACGCTGGACAAGCTGCCAATCGAAGACGCCCAGCTCAAGGCCATCGGCCAAGGCGGCCTGCTAACCCTGCAAACCCTGCGCGGCGAGCTGTACAACGGCACCTTCGAGGCCAAGGGCACCGTCGATGTGCGCCCTGCCGTACCGCAGCTTGGCGTCAACACCACTGTCCAGCGGGTGCCGGTGGAACACTTCATCAAGACCGAGGGCAAAGAGCAAACGCCACCGGTGAAGGGGCTGCTGACGCTGACCAGTGATCTGACAGCCACCGGCAACAGCCAGAAGGCACTGGTCGACACCCTCAACGGCAGCGCAAACTTCACCATCAACGACGGCGTGCTGGTCAATGCCAACCTCGAACAGCAGCTGTGCCAAGCCATCGCCACGCTCAACCGCAAGACCCTGAGCGGCGAGCCACGCGGCAAGGACACCCCGTTCCAGGAGCTGCGCGGCAGCCTGGTGGTGCGCAATGGCGTCGCCAGCAACCCAGACCTCAAGGCGCGCATCCCGGGCCTTACCGTCAATGGTCAAGGCGACCTCGACCTGCGGGTGCTGGGCATGGACTACAACATTGGCGTGATCGTTGAAGGCGACCAACGCGCCATGCCGGACCCGGCCTGCCAGGTCAATGAGCGCTATGTGGGCATTGAAGTGCCGCTGCGCTGCCGTGGCCCGCTGGAGCTCGGTGCAAAGGCGTGCCGCCTGGACCAGGGCGGCCTGGGCAAGATCGCCGCCAAGCTGGCCGGCAACCGCCTGAAGGACAAGCTGGATGAAAAACTTGAAGAAAAACTCGGAGACAAAGTGAGCCCGGAAGTAAAAGACGCACTCAAGGGGCTGTTCAAGCGATGAGCCCCGAGCAGTTCTCCAGCGCTGTGCTGGACTGGTATGACGAGCACGGTCGGCACCACCTGCCCTGGCAACAGGGCATCACCCCGTACCGGGTTTGGGTGTCGGAAATCATGTTGCAGCAGACCCAGGTCAGCACCGTGCTCAACTACTTCGACCGCTTCATGCAGGCCCTGCCCACCGTGCAGGCCTTGGCCGAGGCGCCGGAGGACGAAGTGCTGCACCTGTGGACGGGGCTGGGCTACTACACCCGAGCACGCAACCTGCAAAAGGCTGCAAAAATCGTCGTCGAGCAACATGGCGGCGAGTTCCCGCGCAGTGTCGAGCAGCTTACCGAGCTGCCCGGCATTGGCCGCTCCACCGCCGGGGCCATTGCCAGCATCAGCATGGGCATCCGCGCGCCAATCCTGGATGGCAATGTCAAGCGCGTGCTGGCCCGCTACACGGCCCAGGCCGGCTACCCCGGCGAGCCCAAGGTGGCCAACCAGCTGTGGGCCACGGCCGAGCGCTTTACCCCGCAGCAGCGCGCCAACCACTACACCCAGGCGATGATGGACATGGGCGCCACGCTGTGCACCCGCAGCAAGCCCAGCTGCCTGCTCTGCCCGTTGCAGCGTGGCTGCGAAGCGCACCTGCACGGCGAAGAAACCCGCTACCCCGAGCCCAAGCCGCGCAAGGCACTGCCACAACGGCGTACGCTGATGCCGCTGCTGGCCAACCACGAAGGCGCCATCCTGCTTTATCGCCGCCCTTCCAGCGGCCTGTGGGGTGGCTTGTGGAGCCTGCCGGAACTGGACGACATCGCCCAGCTCGACGACCTGGCCTACCAGCACAGCCTGCGCCTGGCTGGCAGCCACGCCATGCAAGGCCTGACCCATACCTTCAGCCACTTCCAGCTGGCAATCGAGCCCTGGCTGGTGCGCGTCGACCTGGTCGGCCAGCACGTGGCCGAGGCTGACTGGCTCTGGTATAACCTCGCCACCCCGCCGCGCCTGGGCCTTGCCGCCCCGGTGAAAAAACTGCTGAAACGCGCGGCCGACGAACTGATTGCAGGAGACGCCCGATGACCCGCACCGTGATGTGCCGCAAGTACAAAGAAGAACTGCCAGGCCTGGAACGCCCGCCCTACCCCGGCGCCAAGGGCCAGGACATCTTCGACCACATCTCGGAGAAAGCCTGGGAAGACTGGAAGAAACACCAGACCATGCTGATCAACGAAAAGCGCCTGAACATGATGAACGGCGAAGACCGCAAGTTCCTCCAGGTCGAGATGGACAAGTTTTTCGCAGGCGAGGAATACGCCCAGGCGGAAGGCTACGTTCCACCCTCGGAATGACCCCACGAATCGTAAGCGACGGAATTAATTTAAAATTTTTTCAAAAAGTCGTTGACGGGCCGCCAGAAAATCTATTTAATTCACCTCGTCGCCCAGATAGCTCAGTCGGTAGAGCAGAGGATTGAAAATCCTCGTGTCGGCGGTTCGACTCCGTCTCTGGGCACCACCTTCAAGCTTCTGGTGGTTGCAAAGTTACCCGAAGCGACAACAAGAAACCCGCCTAGTGCGGGTTTTTTGTTGTCTGTGATTTCTATCCCGTGGGGCAGCAATCAAGCCACCCCTGTGGGTTACCAGCCATTGTCAGAAGTTAGCCATGGCACTGCAGTACTCAGCTTTTGTGACCTGCACCGGCGCCTCTGCCCCCAGTTGCTGCAGCTTCACGCCGCAGGCACTGTAGCCATGGACCACCACTTCGTAATCGGCGCCCTTCTGCGGCACGAAGTAGAACATGCCCAGGCAGTTGGTGACGCTGTTGTAGCTGCCACGGCCACCATCTAGAAAGTGCAGAGTGAATGGCTTGCCGGCCGGAACCAGCACCTCACTGACCACATCACCCTGCATGGCAGTAGCGCCCTTGGGCATACCCAGGCTTTCGCCATTGCGGTCGGCGAAGCCCTTTTGTGGAACGGCAATCACCCCTGCCCCCGGGCTGTACCAGTCGACGCAGTCCTTGCCAGGCACGGCACGCACCATGCCATCGGCGATCACCCGCAGCCGCGCGGTATCACCAGAGGTCGGAGAGCCATATGGGGTGTTGAACGACTTGACTGCGGCGATGTTGCCGCAGGCGCATAGCGCCATAGTCAGCAGGCAAAGCGAGAGCGCTGTTTTCATCCGTGAAGTCCTCGTCAGTAGATACCGGGCATCCGGCAGCGTGACTAAGACCCTCGCATGCCGCTTGGGTTTCGCAGGCAAGTGCGATTCAATGCACGCACTTTTCAGACACACCCAAGGACTCACTCGATGGCCACCCCTACCAAGCAACAGAAACGCGCCAAGCGCGCCGCCAGCAAGGCCAAGCAGAACCGCATGGTACGCAGCGGCCAGGCGGTCAAGGCCAGCGCAGGCGACAGCGCCAGCGTCGAGCAGGTGTACAACAAGGCCATGGAGTCGGGCAGCTACGACGCGATGTTCAGCAAGATGAAGGAAGCCCAGGAAAGCGGCGGCCTGGTGCCGATGATTTCGGTATTCCTGGTTGACCCGCTGCTGGCCTTGGTACTGAAGGGCCACAAGGAAGAGCACGCCACCGACTACATCGTGCTGGTGTTCAATGCTTACCGCAAATGGCTGGACGGTGCCGACGAAGAGGCCACCATGGCCTGGCTGGAAAGCGATGAGTTCCAGGCAGCCTATGTGGCGGCCTCGGAGCTGGTGGCCAAGCAGCAACAGCAGCAGAAGCAGTTTGGCTGACAGGGCCATGTAGCCTGTACCGGCCTCTTCGCGGGCTCGCCCGCTCCCACAGGCTAAGCACAAGCCTGAGGGCAACGCCGCACCTGTGGGAGCGGGCATGCCCGCGAAAGGGCCGGTACAGCCAATAAAAAAGGCCGCACCCTTCACAGGGCACGGCCTTTTCATTGCAGCCAGCGTGGATCAGTTATCCAGCGCCACCCGCCCGGCAGCCTCACGCTTGCGGTGCACCAGCAAGCCAGCCGCCACCACACCAATGCTCAGCAGTGCAGTCGCGATGATCTCCGCACGGTGATCCTCACGCAGCGCCATCACCACCAGGATGGCAACGATGAAGGCAATGGTCGCCCAGGTCAGGCCAGGGAACAGCCACATCTTGAAGGTGATCTTCTCGCCACGGGCTTCACGCTGGGCACGCATGCGCAGCTGCGACACGGCAATCACCAGGTACACCAGCAGGGCAATCGCGCCAGAGCTGGCCAGCAGGAATTCGAACACCTGCGCCGGGGCCACGAAGTTGGCGAACACGCAGAGGAACGCCGCTGCGGTAGACATCAACACAGCCACGTGCGGGGTCGCCGCCTTGGTGGTGCGCTGGGCGATGGCCGGGGCGTCACCACGCTTGCTCAGCGAGAACAGCATGCGCGAAGAGGTGTACAGCGCCGAGTTCAGGCAGCTGGTCACGGCAATCAGTACCACGATGTCGACGATCAGCTTGGCATTCGGCACGCCGATACGGCTCAGCACGGTCTGGTAGGAGCCCAACTCAGCCAGGGCCGGATCATTCCACGGCACCAGGGCCACCACCAGGAAGATCGACACCAGGTAGAACAGGCAGATACGCCAGATCACCGAATTGGTGGCGCGGCTGATCTGCTTGCCCGGGTCCTTCGACTCGGCTGCGGCGATGGTGACGATTTCAGTGCCCATGAACGAGAACATGGTGGTCAGCATGGCTGCCAGCACTGCGCCCAGGCCGTTAGGCATGAAGCCTTGGGTATCGAACAGGTGGCTGGCACCGCTCACCTGGCTGCTCGGTACAAAGCCGAACATGGCAGCACAACCCACGGCGATGAAGCCGATGATCGCCAGCACCTTGAGCAGGGCGAACCAGAACTCGAACTCGCCGTAGTTCTTCACGCTGCACAGGTTGGTCAGGGTCAGTGCCAGGGTAATGATGAGGGAGAACGCCCACAGGTCAACCGCAGGGAACCAGGCATGCAGGATGGCGGCAGCGGCGTTGGCCTCCAGCGGAATCACCAGCACCCAGAACCACCAGTACAGCCAACCAATGGTGAAACCGGCCCAACGCCCGATGGCGCGGTCGGCATAAGTAGAGAACGAGCCGGTGTCAGGCGAGGCGACCGCCATTTCACCCAGCATGCGCATCACCAGCACGACCAGCGTACCGGCGGCGGCGTAAGCCAGCAGCACGGCAGGGCCGGCCGCTGCGATGGCGTGGCCGGAGCCGACGAACAGGCCGGCACCGATGACGCCAGCAATGGACAGCATGGTGACATGCCGTTGTTTGAGCCCCTGAGCGAGGTCATTGGAATTGTTACCGCTCATTGAAACTACCTTTGTAAGGAGTGGACCACTCCGACTGCGGGTACGGAGCGCGCCAGGGGTTGACCTAGGCGTCGCTGCAATCGGCGGTTTCCTACTGGCAATTAGCGCGCCATGTGCTGAATGCATTCGTCAGAAAATTCTGCGGGCCTTTCAGGGCGCGGTTTGGAGGGCTTTCGGCCATACCTTGACCGAAAGCACGCCAAATCATCGGATTACTGAAATACCCACTTACAAACGCACCAAAGGTGCTCCCCGGTAACACCTGTGCACCGCCGCAATGCAAAAAAGTGCAACCCCGGGGTACAACCTTGTGAGCTTATGGAGGCCTTCGCGGGGGAACCGCCGCCACTGGGATCGCTTGGCCTTAAGGTCAGGTTTAACCTGCGAATGGGCCGAAAGCGCTTCCATGAGCGGGCCAAAGCTGGCACCATCGCGCCTTTTTTCATCAAGGCTCTGGTGCTGGGCGACACCTTCGCGGACATCTGCGCGACGTTACGCTGTAGCGATGCGACAAACTGCCCCACCAGTGCCCACAGTCCCCGGCGACCCTGTTGGCCGTCATAATGCCGCTATGCTAGCTTGGCGCACGCCAGGAAGGCCGCCAACAGCTGGGAACGCACCCGAACACATGAGGACCGCACATGGCTCAGGCCACGCCCGCGCTGGAAATCCGCAACTTGCACAAACGCTACGGCGAGCAGGAAATTCTCAAGGGCATTTCGCTGACCGCACGCGACGGTGACGTGATCTCCATCCTGGGGTCGTCCGGCTCCGGCAAGTCCACCTTGCTGCGTTGCATCAACCTGCTCGAAAACCCGCACCAGGGTGAAATCCTGGTTGCTGGCGAAGCACTCAAGCTCAAGGCCGCCAAGAACGGCGACCTGATCGCTGCCGACAACCGCCAGATCAACCGCCTGCGCAGCGAGATCGGCTTCGTCTTCCAGAACTTCAACCTGTGGCCGCACATGTCGATCCTCGACAACATCATCGAGGCGCCGCGCCGCGTGCTCGGCCAGAGCAAGGCCGAGGCCATCGAAGCCGCCGAAGCACTGCTGAACAAGGTTGGCATCTACGACAAGCGCCACAGCTACCCCGCCCAGCTTTCCGGTGGCCAGCAGCAACGTGCTGCCATCGCCCGCACCCTGGCCATGAAGCCCAAGGTCATCCTGTTCGACGAGCCCACCTCGGCGCTCGATCCGGAAATGGTCCAGGAAGTGCTTAACGTTATCCGCGCACTGGCCGACGAAGGCCGTACCATGCTGCTGGTAACGCACGAGATGAGCTTTGCCCGCAATGTGTCCAGTGAAGTGGTCTTCCTGCACCAGGGTCTGGTAGAAGAGCAGGGATCGCCACAGCAGGTCTTCGAGAACCCGAGCTCGGCGCGTTGCAAGCAATTCATGTCCAGCCACCGCTAACGGAGCAATACATGCACACTTACAAGAAGTTTCTCCTGGCAGCAGCTGCCACATTGGTGATGTCGGCGAATGCCATGGCCGCGGAAAAACTGCGCATGGGTATCGAAGCCGCCTACCCACCGTTCAACAACAAGGATGCCAGCGGTAACGTGGTCGGCTTCGACAAAGACATCGGCGACGCCCTGTGCGCCAAGATGAAAGTCGAGTGCTCGGTTGTTACCTCCGACTGGGACGGCATCATCCCGGCCCTGAACTCCAAGAAGTTCGACTTCCTGGTGTCGTCGCTGTCGATTACCGACGAGCGCAAGCAGGCCGTCGACTTCACCGATCCGTACTACTCGAACAAGCTGCAGTTCATTGCGCCGAAAAACGTCGACTTCAAGACTGACAAAGAGTCGTTGAAAGGCAAGACCATCGGCACCCAGCGCGCCACCTTGGCCGGCACCTACCTTGAAGACAATTTCCCGGACGTCGTCACAAAGCTGTACGACACTCAGGAAAACGCCTACCTAGACCTGGTGTCCGGCCGCATCGACGGCATCCTGGCCGACAAGTACGTGCAGTACGAGTGGCTGAAGGGCAAAGAAGGCTCGAACTTCGAGTTCAAGGGCGAGCCGGTGATGGACAGCGACAAGATCGGCATTGCCGTGCGCAAAGGTGACACCAAGCTGCGCGACGACCTGAACAAAGCCCTGGCAGAAATCAAAGCCGACGGCACGTACAAGAAGATCAACGACAAGTACTTCCCGTTCAGCATCGAATGACCCGCCCTGACCGGCGCGCCCCCGTGGCGCGCCAGTCCCTAGAATGACCTGCCCATGAATATCGACCTGCACGGATTCGGTCCGGCCATGATGGCCGGCACCCTGATGACCGTAAAACTGGCGCTTTGCGCCTTGCTGCTGGGGCTGGTGCTGGGCCTGCTCGGCGCCCTGGCCAAGACCTCGCCGATCAAGCCGCTGCAATGGCTTGGCGGCTTCTACTCAACCCTGGTTCGCGGCGTGCCCGAACTGCTGTGGGTTCTGCTTATCTATTTCGGCACCGTCGGGTTGATGAACGCCCTCGGCGAGGCCCTGAACATGCCGGACCTGGAACTGAGCGCCTTCGCGGCGGGCGTGATCGCCCTTGGCCTGTGCTTTGGCGCCTACGCCACCGAAGTGTTCCGTGGCGCCATCCTGGCAATCCCCAAGGGCCACCGTGAAGCCGGCCTGGCACTGGGCCTGTCCAAGGGCCGCATCCTGTCGCGGATCATCTTGCCGCAGATGTGGCGCATCGCCCTGCCCGGCCTTGGCAACCTGTTCATGATTTTGATGAAGGACACCGCGCTGGTGTCGGTAATCGGCCTGGAAGAAATCATGCGCCACGCGCAAATCGGCGTGACCGTGACCAAAGAGCCGTTCACCTTCTACATGGTGGCGGCCTGCATCTACCTGAGCCTGACCGTCATCGCCATGACCGGCATGCACTTCATGGAAAAACGCGCCGCTCGCGGCTTTGCGAGGGCCGAATAATGAATTGGGAAGTCATCTTCAAATGGCTGCCACGCCTGGCCGAGGGCGCGGTGCTGACCCTGGAGCTGGTGGCCATTGCGGTGGTTGCCGGGTTGATCCTGGCCATCCCGCTGGGCATCGCCCGCTCCTCGCGCCACTGGTACGTGCGCGCGGTGCCGTTCAGCTACATCTTCTTCTTCCGCGGCACACCACTGCTGGTGCAGCTGTTCCTGGTCTACTACGGCCTGGCGCAGTTCGATGCCGTGCGTTCGAGCTCGCTGTGGCCGTACCTGCGCGATCCGTTCTGGTGCACCGTGCTGACCATGACCCTGCACACCGCCGCCTACATCGCCGAGATTTTGCGCGGTGCGCTGCAATCGATCCCCAAAGGTGAGATCGAAGCGGCACGGGCGCTGGGCATGTCGCGGGGCAAGGCACTGTTCTACATCATGCTGCCGCGCGCTGCCCGCATCGGCCTGCCGGCGTACAGCAACGAAGTGATCCTGATGCTCAAGGCCAGTGCCCTGGCCAGTACCGTGACCCTGCTGGAACTGACCGGCATGGCCCGTACCATCATTGCCCGCACCTACCTGCCGGTGGAGATCTTCTTTGCTGCAGGCGTGTTCTACCTGGTGATCTCGTTCATGCTGGTGCAGGGCTTCAAGCTGCTGGAGCGCTGGTTGCGCGTGGACGCCTGCCAGGGTCGCTGATAGCTCACTGACTGCTTCGCGGGCACGCCCGCTCCCACAGGTATAGCGCCACATTCAAGGCTGGCGCTGTACTTGTGGGAGCGGGCGTGCCCGCGAAGAGGCCCTTAAAACCTACACACATCTACCCATGGCCAACTACCTCCACAGCGACCAGCTAGGCACCCGCTTCCAGGCCCTCGACCAGTTCCTGATCGAGCACCAACAGCTGTGGAAACCGCGCCCCTTCACCACCCTGCAACTGGGCTGGGAAACCACTCACCCCGAGCTCGCCGCCCACTTGCGCCAGTCTTCCCTGGCAGATGCAGAACACCCCGACACTGCTGATTTGTTGCCGGCCCCGTTCCCGCAACTGGCCCGGCAAGCCGAACAGCTATCCGCCCTGGGAAACCTCCCGGCAACCGACCTGCCCCCCGCCGCCCACCGCCTGGACGTAGCCGTGCCCGGCCGCAAATGGCAGCAGATCGAAGCCTTCGCCAGCCACCTGGCCTTCCGCGACCCGCCCCGGCACTGGCTGGACTGGTGCTCCGGCAAAGGCCACCTCGGCCGCCGCCTGCTACAACCCGGCCAGCAACTGACCTGCCTGGAGTACGACGCCGAACTGGTCGCCGCTGGCCAGGCCCTGAGCGCCCACCACCACCTGCCCGCGCAGCACGTGCACCAGGATGTGATGGCCAGCGACAGCGCCCGCCACCTGGCTGATGAGAAAAGCGTGGTTGCCCTGCACGCCTGTGGTGACCTGCATGTACGCCTGATGCAACTGGCCAGCCAGCAAGGCTGCCGGCAACTGGCCGTGGCGCCCTGCTGCTACAACCGCATCGCGGCGCAGCAGTACCAGCCGTTATCCACAGCCGCGCAGGCATCGAGCCTGCATCTGTCGCTGGACGACCTGGGCCTGCCGCTCAGTGAAACCGTCACCGCCGGTGCCCGCGTACGACGCCAGCGCGACACCTCGATGGCACGGCGCCTGGGCTTTGATTTGCTGCAACGTCAGCAGCGCCAGAGTGGCGAATACCTGCCGACCCCGTCGCTACCAGTGGCCTGGCTGGAGAAGCCGTTTGAGCAATACTGCCGAGACCTGGCTGAGCTCAAGCAACTGCCGCTGCACGGCAAACCGGACTGGGCGGCACTGGAAGCCGCCGGCTGGCAACGGCTGGCCGAGGTACGCAACCTGGAGCGCGTGCGCAACCTGTTCCGTCGGCCACTGGAGCTGTGGCTGGTGCTCGATCGCGCCCTGTTCCTCGAAGAACAAGGCTACGACGTACGCCTGGGGTTGTTCTGCGACTATCCACTGACCCCGCGCAACCTGTTGATCCTTGCCGAACGCGACCGTTAGCCGCAGCACAACCTGTGGATAACTCTGTGAACAAGCTTGTGATTACCTGTTGGAGCCAAGCGCTATTTCAAACGCTTGGCTTATTCCCGCTTGTAGGTCAAGCCCAGTAAAAACAGGCGTTTGCGCAAAGACCAGCGGCGCAGCAATCCGGCATGCCTTTCGCGCAAGCTGTCAATGCCACTTGTGCATAAACATTTCTTGTGGTTGGCGCAAGAAGCCTTTTCACGATCGTTGTGGGAGCGGCCTTGCGTCGCGAAAGGGCTGCAGAGCAGCCCCGGCGATCTCTGCAATCGCGCTGAAAACGGGGGGCCGCTGCGCGGCCCATCGCGACACAAGGCCGCTCCCACAGTGGACCGCGTCAGTGCCTAATGCGCCTTGTTCTTGGCGATCTCGATATCGTTCATCAGCGCCTTGGCCATGTCGCACAGGTAGTCAGCCGCGCCGAGGAATTTATGGTCATCTTCCATATCCCCCTCGCGCACCAGGTGCTTGATGTAGCCCATCAGGATCGAGACATGTTCGTAGGCAGCATCGACCGGGACACCGGGCTCGACGCGCAGCAGATTGAGGGATGGGTTGCCAGCGGCAAGGAAGGTTTCTACGCCTGCGGTGGTGATTGGCTTATCCGGATTGATCGTTTTCAATTTTCAAACTCCTGCGTTCATAAGGAGTTGCCGTGCTCATTCTTTCTCACGGAACGAAGGTGGCAACCAAGCACGGGGTGAGAAACCGAGTGAACGTAGGAAGCTCGGCCAGACCAAGGTCTGCCCGTGCAGGGTCGCCATTACGCAGCCGATACGTTCTAAAGTCGGGTTCTCACACCCGGTCGCCAGAGCGACCTGAAAACGTTATCCCTGAGCCATTTCCACGACAACAGCGATACTTCGGCGGCGCTCGTAGGATAGTTCCGAAGCGTCCAGAACCTGAAGCTTTTGGCCCATGATTCAGGATTTTCGTACAGCTGATGGCCCTTTCGCGGGCACGCCCGCTCCCACAGAATTGCCACAAACCCGAAGACTGTGCGGTCGCTGTGGGAGCGGGCGTGCCCGCGAAGAGGCCCTATCAAGCAACACAAGGCTAAACCCCCACCCCCGCAACCGTGTATCATCCCTCCCCCAAATCATTAAAAAGTGACGTCGCGCGCTGCCCGCCAGCCCCGCGGCCTTCTGGCGTTGCGCCAGAACCGACAATGGACCAACGGACCTGACCATCGTGACCCAAGCCAAACCCCTAGCCCTGCTGACCTTCGCCCTGGCCCTCACCGGCTGCGCCAGCGGCACCTCGCCCCACCCAAACAGCAACCTCGGCTGGAACTACCCCGGCATGCAACTGGGCGGCGACAACGGCCTGCCACTACGCACCGAAACCCCGTGCCGCAAGCGCGGCTGCGACAACGACAAGCTGTTCTTCAACCCAGGTAAAAGCGAGCCAAGCGTCACCACAATCCACCGTGGCTGGTAGGAAAATTCTCCTTTTAGGTCGGTGACTTAGGTCATTTGCGATCTTTTGCAAGGAAGTGGTTTACAGCCGCCAAACGATCGTTATAATGACGCCCCATTGCCGGTATAGCTCAGATGGTAGAGCAACTGACTTGTAATCAGTAGGTCCCGGGTTCGATTCCTGGTGCCGGCACCATATCCAGCTCCATCGCATTCCACCGAATGCCTTGGAAGCCCCTAAAACCCGCCCTTTGGCGGGTTTTTTCGTTCCAGGACCCTCCGTCGGGATCCAACAAAATACCCCATCCCCGGGGGTATTTTTAGGGTACAGCGTCTTGCCTGCATGGAGAACGTACCCTTATGCCACGTCTAGCCGTTCCTCTCAGCGACCTCAAGTGCCGTACGGCGAAACCTCGCGAACGTGCCTACAAGCTATTCGACGGTGGCGGCATGTACCTCTTCGTGAAACCCAATGGCGTGAAAACGTGGCGATTGCGCTACTTCAAGCCCAGCGGCAAAGAAGGCACGCTGATCATCGGCAACTACCCCATCATCTCGCTGGCCGTAGCCAGGACCAAGCGCGATGAAGCCAAGGCCCTGTTGATCGACAATCTCGACCCGATGGAAGAGAAGAAGAAAGCGAAGCTAGCTGCTCAACGAGCTTCCCTGCTTTTTGAAACTGTCGCCCTGGAGTGGCACGCCGAAATGTCCCGGCGCTGGACGGAGGGACACGCCAAGACCGTCATGAGCCGGTTGCGCACCCATGTCTTCCCCCTGATCGGCCAACGCCCCATTGCTGAACTCGATACTCATGACCTGCTTGAGGTCACTCTGCGTATCAAAGATCGCGGCACCATGGACGTCGCCCTGCGCGTGCAGAACTATCTCTCCACGATCATGCGGGGCGCGAAGCGGGCGCGGCAGATCAGCCAAAATCCGGCGCTCGATCTGGCAGGGTCGATTCATGCCCCGCGCACCGTGCACCGCCCTGCCCTCTCACTCAACCGCCTCCCCGAACTACTCAGCCGGATCGACAACTACAACGGCCGTGAGCTAACCAAGCTGGCTGTATTGCTGACACTGCACGTGTTCGTGCGCTCCAGCGAACTGCGCTTTGCACGCTGGGATGAGTTCGACCTGCAAAGGGCGATGTGGGAAATCCCGGACACCCGTAAGCCAATCGACGGCGTGCGCAATTCCACCCGTGGCACCAAGATGAGCGGAAACATACAGATGGTGCCGCTATCACCCCAAGTCATCGCGATCCTTGAACGGCTACGCGGCTTGAGTCGCTTCTCCGAACTGGTGCTGCCCGGTGACCACAAGTACTGGAAGCCAATGTCGGAGAACACGGTTAACCAGGTGCTGCGCAACGTTGGCTACGACACATCCAAGGAGGTATGCGGGCATGGATTCAGGACCATGGCCTGTAGCGCCTTGCTGGAGTCAGGGCTGTGGACAGACGCGGCTATTGAGCGGCAGATGAGCCACAAGGAACGCAATCGCGTGCGCGCCGCCTATATCCACAAGGCCGAATTTCTGGAGCAGCGTCGGCTGATCATGGCGTGGTGGAGCAATTACATCGATGCCAACAGATCGGGGCATGTCACTCCACATGAGTTCGCCCATCCAGCCGGCGACAACATCACTCCCTTGTCAAGTGGGCGTGGCGCATTCAATCGTCGGTGAACCCTCCAGGTCACCGTTGGCCGCTCTTAATTCGGGTCCATCCAAACAGGGCTGCAAAGCCGCCCTGTTTGGATGGACCTCGCTTTGCAAAGCTAAAAGCCGACACAAATCCTTCGGATACCACTGATTTCCACCGGTGGATAATTTCATGCACAAACCCAGAAGCCTTGAAAATCAAGGCGTTGACCAAAACTATCCACAGGCGTAGAACTGAGGTTGCAAACGCTGTCTTGGACAGCACCCAGGTGACCCGAACCTTCAAGGTCACGCCGTTCTCGCGCTGGTTCTCCCCAAAGGCGATTCGCATCCGGCACCTCGCCCGGTCACTACCCATGTGATGGATGCTCTTACACATATAGCGCTCGTGCGCCAGATATACCGTACCTCGCTGCCCTGCACCTATTCGCTTGGCCGAATATTGCGCCAACCTGCGCCCGTCTCTTTCTTCTGGAAAGAGACGGGCGCTTCTAACACTGCTGCAGCCCTGATCGCATAAGGCTTTGCAGCAATCCCCCTCGTGACAATCGGCGTGACAAACGCCGATGTCACCAGCAACAGCCATGCAGATGATGGTGCCGCAGACCAGGGAATGGACTGCACCTGACTGACAGTCAGGCATGCCCCGGTCATCGCATTGCTGCGTTCACTTGACTCAGGATCTTCAGGCGCTGGTTTAGTCAGCCAGCGCTGCCTCCACCCGCCCACCGGCAACGGTGTTTAGGAGGCCAGATCATGAGATGCCCTTGCTCCCGGATGTAAGGAGCCGCCAGTCCCGCGTAGTGGACATTCCCCACAGGCCGCAGGGGCCTTGATCCCTGATAACACTCAGCATTCTTGGCGGGATGACGTGGGGAAAAACCAGGGGTGGCGTGCCACAGTCGAGTCAAGTAATCCTTCGGAGATCCTGGCCATAGCAAAATACAAGTCTGTCTCAACCTAAATGGCATGGACTCCACCCCGGGTAAGCCACAAATCTGCGTTGGAGGAGCACCAACGAGTGATGGCAATCTGCTTGCAAGCGGCGACAGGGCATGGCTTCATAGATTCATGTCGGTCAGGGAGGATCGCTGGCGTCTAACCACTCCCTCTGCCCGTTGGAAATCAAGCGGATGGGCGAGTGAAAGAACGTGGCCACCAACAAAAACTTTACAGAAAAAACAAATAACGATACTAAAGAAGTCGGATTCCATTACCAATACTATTACTTCATTTATAGGCTACTTAACTTAAAATCTGGCCAATCCGTTGGCCTTGAAGTTAAGGATGACGTGCACACAGATTTAGATAATGACACTCAATTGCTATTCCAACTTAAACACACGGTCAAGAAAGCAACGTCAGGAGACACGACGGCGCTAACCGAGCTTGACGAAGACCTTTGGAAAACCCTTCATAACTGGGCAAGAATAATATCTGACAACGCGGCAAAAAGGCAGGAAAAAGCAGAACAGATTAAATTTGTTAAGCGGTCGGAATTTCACTTAGTTACAAACAAAACAGAAAGTAAGAAAAATGTATTTCTATTAGAGCTAGATAACTTTAAATGTTCTAAGAATAGCTTTGGCGACCTGCGAACATACATTGAAGGACTTTGCAAAAAAACAAAAAACTCTGACATTGAAAACTATATAACCATTGTTTTGGGCCTTGACGATGAAGTGTTATCACTTTTCCTCAGCAGAGTCCATCTTGAACTAGCGCTTGATGATCTTCATGCATTAATCAAGCAGTCAATCAGAGAAAAAATGGTTGAGCGAACAAGGGTAGATCTCGTTTTCGAGCGCCTGGACTCTAACATCAGAAGTGACAACTACATAAACATCAAAAATGGTGAAAAAATTGTTTTGGACTTTGACTCGTTCTATTCACGCTATAGAAGTATATTTTCATCCTCGCGAGAACCATTACAACTAAATAAACCATTCAAGCCCGCATACCCTAAAGATGTTTTTGCACAGACGTTTGTAAAACAACTCATAGCAATTAACGCTGTAAAGAAAGAAGATCTAGAGCGTGCATTTGAACTTACTACGCAACGGCTTAAAATAGCTCGCTTTATAGAAGACTGGCACCAATCAGGGGAGCTTGTTACAGATGAAATTGAAGCTTTCCACAGTGATGTTAAAGGAAAATGGAGAAATTCCTTTGAACACTGGTGCGAAGACTGCCTAGATCATGAAGCGGTCGCAAAAGCAAAGTCACTACTCCATGAACTTCGCAAAATCGAGTTCTCAATTGCTAACAGCGCGCTGAATACTGAATTAAGCAATGGTGAGCTATACCACCTCTCTGATGAAAATCTGATTGGATGGCACCGTGACTGGAAGACCATATGATGGAAGACAAAATCAGGCGCACCAATGGATTTTGGGACGGCTATAACAACATTGGTATTGGGGTTGTCGCTCTTGCATCAGCACTTAACCATCTGGGTAGCATTTCCGTCCCCAAGGCCCTATTAATTATACCCATGATAGTACATCGCCCCACGTTATCGTATATGGCACACAAAGGGACACTAGTGCGCGGCTCCGCTGCACTGGTTTCAGGACAGCCTCAACTTTTCGCCAATTTCAATGGGCGATTTGAAAGCACTCTCCCACTATCTCTAAACTCTATTCAGTTATTGATCCATCTTGGATACGCGCGACTCGGTGAAAAAATTGTGCTTAAGGAAAGATTAAACGTCTGCGCGGAGTTCGGGCAACGAGCACATAAAATCAATCAAGCATCGGAAAAACTTGCTGAGATGTTGAGCGAGCCCGTAGAAGAACTCTACCTAAACTTCAGAGTACAGCTATGAACTTTGGAATAGACTCGATAACCCTTTGGTCCAAAGAAGATAAAATACATTCACTAGAATTTAAAAGGAACAAAGTCAACATTATTACAGGTGAAAGCCAGACTGGAAAGTCGACTTTACTAAAGGTCTTGGATTATTGTTTCCTTGCGAGCGATCATGACATACCCCATGACGTAATCAATGACAACGTCAGTTGGTATGGGATCAAGTTTTATATAAATGATAAAGACTACTTTCTAGCTCGTCGCAGCCCAAACGGAAACATGGTTTCATCCGAGTACTTTTTTTCGTCGATCGGTGAAGTACCTATCACACCTATAGCCACCATAGATCAAGAAGATCTAAGAAGAATTCTCGAGGCTGAGTTCTCAATCGACGACAGAATTAAAATGCCCTTCGGGGGAAGGGTTATTAAATCTGGATCTAAAGTTTCATTTCGATATTTCTTCTTATTCAACACCATATCTGACGATATAATATTGAATAGTAAAACCTTTTTTGATAAGCAGGAAATAGACCGATATCGTGAAGCACTTCCGAGGATATTTGATCTTGCGCTAGGGATTGACGATCTAGAAAATATTGTTGCTCGCGAACGTAAAGAGCAACTTCAAAGAGAGATCGCAAAGCACGAACGAAAAAAAACAACCATATCGGACAACCAGAGTAGCTTCGCAAGCGAGATTCGTGAAATCGCATCAAAAGCAGCCGAGTTCGGACTTATACCAGAGGTCGATAAGGATGTTACTGCAATTAGCTTACGCGATTCATTATCAAACACGGACATAACACCAAACTATGACGCTTCAACCAAACGACGCGCTGATGTAAATAGCGAGTTATTCTCAATAAATAGACAAATACGAAAATATTCTCAATTCACCGAAGAATATAAAAACTACAAATCGACGATCAAAAACTCGCAAGACAGCCTTAAACCATTAAGAATCTTAATGGATCGCTCAGGAGAAGTCATTAAATCGTCTATATTCGACGAATTAATTAGCAGTTTACAGGTTGACCTACGAACAATCGATGAAGCAATCAAGGCTCGAAGACCAGTTGAAAGTCAGGTAACCGCAGCTGTAAAAAAACTCCAGGAACGCAAGCAATCTCTACAAGAAGAACTACAAGTCCTTCCTGAAGTACCACGTTCGTTCAAAGAGCTTCAAGACATGTGGGTTTTCCTAGGCGAAGCGCGAGGAAAACTAAGCATCTATTCTCGAATTGATGATAAGCAAGCAAAAAAACAAGTACCACTTGATACATCTAACCTAGCTAGTGAGCTCGACTCAATCCAAGTTAAGGATGTTGAGTCAGAGCGGGCAGCAACAATTAGCCTTATCGATGAGGTGGCTGCCGCACTCATGCTGGAGACTGGTACAGCGCTTGAAAATTATGCTACATGGTATGCGAGCTTCAACTATAAAGAAAAGAAAATTCAACTTAGGAAACCGAAATCCACACTTATTGAAAACGTAGGGAGCAGTTCAAACCACATGTTCCTACATTTAATTCACTTCTTAGCGCTGCATGAAGTAGCGCTAAATAAAAACTCAAAGTTCATTCCTAGCTTCTTAATCATAGACCAGCCGAGCAGGCCTTACTGGGGAGATGATGAAGAATCTGATCCGGAAAATTTGCCTCATAGTGATAGAGTCAAGATAAGAACAGCATTCGAGATGCTCGACAATTTCATTGCCAGGGCGAATAAAGAATATAAGAAAGAATTTCAGATCATCGTCTTTGAGCATGTACCAACGTCAATGTTTGACGATATGAAAAACACCCACTTACTACCTGTATTTAGAGGCGGAACTGCACTCATACCACCTTCATGGAAGAACAGCTAATCAGGCAAATAATAGGCACCAAGCGCCGCACTTTTTATTAAAAGCACGGCGCACGCCGCCATATGAAAATTGATGTATAACCCCATGGCGCCAAGTTGAAACAATAAAATCTTATTTCAAAACAAGTATGAGAAACTAAAAGAAGACTATGAATTGGCTAGAAATCGCACAAACCAATAAAGATGCTTTCCTTGCACTTGCTGCTATAGGTGCTTTTTTAATGACTGGGATAACAGCTCTGCTTAGCTTCATAGGCCTAATAAAGTCTAAGCGAATTGATATGCAAATCAAAGAGCAAGAAACGGTCAGAAAATTCCTAGAAGATGGAATGATAGGACTCGGAGAAAAAATGCATGAGGTATTAGCTACGGCTACAATCTTAGTAACGAAATTTGAAAACCCGCCTCTACAGCATCACCCTGAATATGTAACTTCCATACAAAAACATAAGTCTCGAATCGATAGCGACAAAAAACATTTGATAAAAGCTAAAGCCGTATATCGATATAAGCTTTACGGCATGGAAGAAGGTATTGCCATAATTGCCAGAGTAGGAGACTGGGTAAAGGGACTAAATAACAATATACCACTAGCCAGAAAACTCTTAAAGGAAGCTGATGAAGTCCGGAAAAGTATTGATAGGGAGTTACTGAAATGCTACCGAAAAGGTACCTACCCTTCGTGGTGGTCAAAGCGTAGAGTTAATAGGAGAGTCAAAAAAATTAGACTTCTTTGGGATAGAAGAAATATCTAACCGCGCAGCACGCTAATATCTATCCAGCGAGAAACACTACATCAGACAATTCCAGTTCGATTCCACAAATAGCCATAAAGAGCTGATTTATTTATAGCGATGCTATGAGGTACACTCATAAATCCACCAAATTCCAGCCCCGCGAATCCCCTACCCTCACAGCAAGAAACCGTTCGTCTGGTGCCCATACGCAGTACTCCAAAAGGCTCACCGAAAGGTGGGCCTTTTTTGTTTCAGGCATTGCAAATCACCCTCGACCCACCCGGCTCGCACTTGAACAAATTTCTCGAAGCCAACGTGACCGGTGTATCTCCAGCTGTCATGCGTTTCCTGCTCTGGCCTCATCGCCGGCAAGCCATCTCTTCCAGGCACTGTACAACGCTCAAGGTCGCTGCAGTCGGTGTAAAAGCTGGCGCGCAGCGGACCAGCAATCCGCTCAGTGCTCGCAAAAAGTCGATAGCTTGATTGCCCCCTATACCGCCGCAGACTCAAGCACCCGCGACAAGGAAAATTTTCCTGACACTAATAAAATTCTGCCTTGGCTTCCTTCAGATAGACTCTCGTCACACCCATCATGAGCATTGGGATCATGCTGCATCTGCAAACCCCTCTGTCAAAAGCCGTGCAAAGCCTCTTTGAGCGGGCGTTGCCGCTACTGGAGGGCATGCGCCCAGGAACGCTTAAAATTTACGTCTTCGGCGGATGCGCCATGCACATCCTCACGAACGCCCGCGGAAGCGCAGATGTGGACGCAGAGCTTCGCGCTTCCGAGCAGTTGCTGATCGAGGAAATCAAGACCGTGCTGCAGGCTCCCGAGGACTATGAGGAGAACGGGCTCGATCTGTCCGTCGTGTTCGATCAAGGCTTCAACAATTCACTGTGCCCGCTGCACGAGGATTACGACGAGCGTGCCATCGCTCTGCCAGGGCAAGAAAACGCGCCGATGCAAGTGTTCATAGCGAACCCATTTGATCTGGCCATTTCCAAGCTAGGGCGTTTCACGGAGCGTGACCGCGAAGACATCCTGACACTCATCCGAGAGCTGGACCTTGATCTTGAGAAGCTTGATAAGCTGGCACTGGAAGCGATCGACTACTATCCGTGCGACAAGGCCACCGTGATCAGTTACTTGAGGATCATTCTCGATGACGCAGCAGAACAGCGTTAGCCACACCCCGCAATCGACCGATCTCAGCGGGGGGAGCGTGAAAAGCTCTGATGCTTTTCGTCGCGTCGTGGTCGCCGCAACCAAAGGATCTTTGGAACAGCTCGAAAAAGAAGTCGCTGCCGCCTTTGCCTATGCTTTCTGGTACGCCAACGATGCGACGAGCAGAGCCATAGAAGATCGGCTGAAAGACCCTGCCGTAGCGCGAGTACGCAAACGCAGGCTCATGTATCTGGTTGATCGGCTTCGCCGTTTTCCATGCATGGAACCCGAGCAGGCTTCGAGAATGAAAGACTTCGTTGCCTGTTGGAGCGACCTTTCACACAGCGCTAGCCAAAAGGTCGTTGAAAGGGCAGCCAAGGTAAATCCTTACGACAAGCTCGCCGTCACTTGGGGGCTTGATGAGAACGTGAGTAATGTCATGAGCATGGTGCTTGAGTTTCAAACCAGGCATTTCGTGGATGAGCATCACTTACCGAGCGGCTACACGAAGCTGAAAAACGATAAACGGGAGCGTGTAGCAAACTGAGAGTGCCCTCATGTCTTAGCCATCGACCTAGACTTGGATTAATTCGACCACACCCCCTCTAGCAACACCTTGTCATCCCCAACCACCCCCAGCTAAGATGCGACAAATTCTCATCCGCATTCCTATCTGAACCCAAGGCCCGCAGTGTCCTCACCACCCGCTCCGCCTTCCGTGCAAACAGATATCCAGTCCCTCTACACCGAGCACCACGCCTGGCTCGTCGACTGGCTGCGCAAGCGCTTGCGCCAAGGTGACAATGCCGCAGACCTGGCCCAGGACACCTTCGTCAACGTACTGGGCAAGCCCGACCGCCTCAAGGACGTACATCAGCCCCGCGCATGGCTTAGCACCATCGCCCGGGCTCTGGTAATAGACCGCGCCCGCCGCGACCGGGTGGAAAGGGCCTACCTGGACGCCATTGCCCATTTGCCTGAAGCCTTGATGCCCTCGCCCGAAGCCCAGATGATCCTGCTGGAAACCCTGGCCAAGGTCGACGCCCTGCTCGACGGCTTGCCGCCCAAAGTGCGCAAGGCGTTCCTGCTGTCGCGCCTGGACGGCCTGGGCTACAAGGAAATCGCCCTGCAACTGGGTGTGAGCCTGAGGTCGGTGGAAAGCTACATGGCCAAGGCCATCCGCCACTGCTATTTCGCCACCTTATGACCAGCGCAACCCGCCCCGACTTGCCGGAAGAAGTGCTCGACCAGGCGATCATGTGGATGGTGCGCCTGCATTCCGGCTACGCCGACGCGCAGGCGATGCAGGGCTGCCTGCACTGGCGCCAGCTGCATCCGTTGCATGAGGCGGCCTGGCAGGCGCTGCAGCGCAATGAATCGACGCTCAGCAACCTCGCCGGCCTGTGTGGCGTACCCGGTGGTGTCGCCCACGATACTTTGGACCGCATGCAGCATCGGCAGTTGGGCCGCCGGCGGCTGCTTCAGGTGGTGGGTACCGGGCTGATCATTGGCGCGACGGGCTGGCAAGGCCGGGAGGGTGTTCAGCGTTGGGCCGCAGACTACAGCACGGCCGTGGGTGAGCGGCGAACGCTGATGCTGGCCGACGGCACACGGTTGCAGCTCAATACCCGAACGGCAGTCGATGTGGTGTTCAGCGAGCACCAGCGGCTGATCAAGCTTTTGCAGGGCGAGATATTCATCGACACCGGGCCCGACGATGGCGTGCCCGGCGGCAAGCGCAGTTTCTGGGTGCATACCGCCCAAGCCCGGTTGCAGGCGCTGGGTACCGCTTTCGCGGTGCGCCAGGATGAGTCCACTACCCGGCTTGCAGTCGAACACAGTCAGGTTGCTATTCACCAACACATGCAGCAGCAATTGGTCGAGGCCGGTGAGCAGTACTCGATCAGCGCCGAAGGCTGCGTGAAACTGCCATTGGGCGAGATGGATGCCAGCGCCTGGACACGGGGTCAGCTGGTAGCCCGCAGCATGTCGATGCAGGCACTGGTCAGCGAGCTGGCCCGCTACCAGCGTGGCTGGCTGGCCTGTGCGCCTGAGGTTGCCGGGTTGAAGGTTTCCGGTGTATTCCAGCTTGCCGACATCGACCGGGCGCTGGATGCACTCGAAGAGTCGATGCCGGTAAGAATCCAGCGCGTCACCCGGCTGTGGCGTCGCGTGGTAGCGGTTTGAGCTGTTTCTGCAAGAAAATCGCGCTTCAGGCTGCGGGTTTTTCGGAGCACTTCGGCTAACAGGGAAAAGACCCCTGCCAAACGAATGGAGCTCGATTCACATGCCATCCGCGTTTCCTCCCCGCCCGGTTGCCAAAACCCGCCTTGCCGTAGCGCTGCGTGGCGTGCTGCTCGCCAGCGCAGCAAGCGTGGCACTGCCAGTGGGTACGGCACATGCCGCCCAGGCAGACATTCGCCATTACGACCTGCCTGCAGGCGCGTTGGAACAGTCGCTCAACGCATTTGCCCAAACGGCCAACATCAATTTCTCATATGACCCGGCGTTGGTACGTGGCAAGCATGCGGCGGCCCTGAGCGGCGACTACACCATCGAGCAGGGCCTTGGCCTGCTTCTGCTGGGCTCTGGCCTGGGCGCCACCCAGGCGGCCAATGGCAACTGGTCCCTGGACCCGGTCGCCGTTAGCGGGGGCGCGGTGATGGAACTGGGCAGCACGCTGGTCAGCGGCCAGGGCATGGGTGAGATGACCGAGAACAGTGGCTCGTACACCACCGGCGCGGTCAGCGTGGGTTCCAAGAGCCCGACCAGCCTGCGCAACACACCACAGTCGGTATCGGTGCTGTCCAGCCAGCTGATCGAGGACCGCGCCGTCACCAGCTTGCAGGATGCGCTGAAGATGGCCCCTGGGGTGACGGTGCAGAAAACCACCAGCGACACCTACGAGTTCTACTCGCGTGGTTTCAACATCGACAGCATCCAGATCGACGGCGCCGCGCCCATGGCCTTGTCGTCGGTGGCCACCAGCTTCTACTCGCGCCGGCTCTACAACCTGGTCGAATTCGACCATGTAGAGGTATTGCGTGGCTCGGGGGCGTTATTTGGCGGCGTGGGCGACCCGGGCGGTGTAATCAACCTGGTGCGCAAGCGCCCGCTGTCAGACTTTCAGTTGAAGTTCGAGGCCGCCGCCGGCTCCTGGGACAATTATCGCTCGCAAATCGACGTGACCGGCCCATTGACCGAAAGCGGCAACGTACGCGGCCGCGTGGTGACGGCCTACACCGACCGCCAATACTTCACGGACCGCCTGGCCACCCAGAAACCTACAATCTACGGGGTATTCGAAGTAGACCTCGGGCCGCAGACCATTTTCACCCTGGGCGGCATGTACGAAAGCACCCACTCCAACTCATCGCTGGGCCTGCCGCGTTATAGCAATGGTACAGATATCAGGCTGCCACGGCATACCAACTTTGGGCAGAACTGGTCGTACATGGACAATATCTCTCAGGAGATCTTTACCAAGGTTGACCACTACTTCGACAACGACTGGAAGCTGAACGTCTCGTATACCAACACCCGCGATGCGGGCAAGGCACTGGCCGCAGTGTCGGGCAATGCCGTCAACCCGGTGACCATGACCGGGCCTGTGTGGCGTGCCAGCTACAACGTTTACTCAACCAGCCAGGACCTGATCGACAGCAACTTGTCCGGCAGTTTCGATGCCTTTGGCCGCGAGCATCAGTTTGTGGTGGGTAGCGACTACCAGCGCGTCACCAGCCGCTGGCAGGGTGCGGGGGCGTTCACCGGCACTGGCGTGCCCATCGACATCTACGACCCGGGGTACTGGAAGCCCACCACGATTTCGCTGGAGACCCCGCGTGACTACAGCCCCAACACGCAGGAGCAGTACGGGATGTACGGGCGCCTGACCCTGCAAGTGACTGACCCGCTGAAAGTCATACTGGGTGGCCGGGCGGCCCGTTACCACTTCCAGCAGATCTATACCAACGCCGGGGTGGTGCAAAGCAACATCGACATGCGTGAGCCTACGCGCTTCGTGCCTTACTTTGGCGCGGTCTACGACCTTGATCAGCAATGGTCGCTGTATGGCAGCTATTCGAAGATCTTCAAGCCCCAGCAAAGCTACCTGTTCGGGCCGGAAAACAGTAACCAGGTACTGGAGCCGCTGGTCGGCCATACCTCCGAAGTGGGCATCAAGGGTGAACTGCTCGATGGCCGCCTGAACACCAGCCTTGCCGTTTTCTACACCAAGCGCAAGAACGGCGCGATACGCGACACCACCTACGAGTCCAAAGACACACTGTATGGGGGCAGCTGCTGCTGGTTGAACCAGGGTGAGGTTATCAACAAGGGCATCGAGCTTGAAGCCACGGGCGAAATCCTTGAAGGCTGGAACCTGATGACCAGCTATGTGTACAACTACAACAAGAACGAGAACACCAACAAAGGGCTGAACACGATCACGCCCAAGCATCAATTCAAGGTATGGACAACTTACCAGTTACCAGGGGAGTTCTCGGACTGGACCGTGGGCGGTGGCGCTGATATGCAAAGCGCCACGTATGTGAGCGGTGAAACAGTGCGGGTGGATGGCAATGGCAACGTTGTGCAGCAGAAAATCCCGTTCGACTACAAGCAAAGTGGCTACGCGGTGTGGAATGCGCTGCTGAAATACCGCGTGGACGACCACTGGACCGTGTCGCTGAACGCCAACAACCTGTTCGACAAGAAGTACTACCAGACGGTTTCCAGCGCAGCGAACGGCAACTTCTATGGTGACCCGCGCAATTACATGCTGACGTTGAGAGGCACATTCTAGTCGTCAGTAGCTTGGCCTTCAGGCGATACACCCAAGTGGCTGAACCCAGCTGAAAGGGGCCGCTTTGCGCGGCCCCCTGTGGGAGCAACGGTCTTGTGCTGCTTGTGCGGACCTCTTCGCGGCTAAATCTCCCACAGATACTGTGTTAACTCAAAGCCAGCGCAGTCCCTGTGGGAGCGGGCATGCCCGCGAAACAGGAGACGCAGTGGATGGCACCGGCTTTGCCGGTGTTCGCGGGCAAGCCCGCTCCCACAGGGATTGCACAAGCTTTCAGATCTTGAACAAGACAGTTGCTCCCACAGGATTAGCGCCAACCTCACCGTCTGCGCCTACCCTGTGGGAGCGGCTTTAGCCGCGAACACCGGCAAAGCCGGTGCCATCCATCGCGTCGCCTGTTTCGCGGGCGCGCCCGCTCCCACAGAGACAGCGCAGGTCTTGGGCGACCCCGGCATTCTCTGCATGCGCGCCGAGATGCTGGGGCCGCTGCGCGGCCCATCGCGACGCAAGGCCGCTCCTACACCTGACCGCGTCCGGTCAGAACGCGGTGCTCACCGTCAGCGACAGGTTACGCGGGTCGCCATAGATCCCGCCGGCATAGAACCCGTACTGGGTGTAGTAGTGCTTGTCGAACAGGTTGTTTGCGTTAAGGGTGACGCTGACGTCATCGGTCACCTGGTACTTGGCCATGGCATTCCAGATGGCATAACCGGACCAGTTCACGTCGGTGGCACCGTTACTCACGCCATTGGTGGGCTGGCCGGCCGGGCTGGAAATGGCCCGGATGTTGGTCTGTGCAGTCACGCCGGCACCCACGGTCAGGCGGTCGAGCGGGCCGCTGAGGCGGTAGGTGGTCGAAGCCTTGAACAGGTGCGACGGGTCGCTGCGGCCGTCACTGTCGATGCGACGGAAGTGCAGGTAGGTGTAGCCGGCATACACGTTCCAGTTGGGGGTCAGCGCGCCTGCCACTTCCAGGTCGATACCGTCGGTTTCCACACCGGAGCCTGCCTTGTAGGCACTGGCCCCGGTCGGCGTGGTCAGGTCGCCATCCAGCACGGCCTTGTTTTCCTGCTTGGTACGGAAGTACGCCGCCGAGGCGTTCAGGCGGCCGTCAAACCACTCGCCCTTGACTCCGGTCTCGTAGCTTTGCCCACGAATCGGCTCGACCTTGCTGCCGCTCACGGTCTCCGATGTTTGCGGGGTGAAGATGTCGGTGTAGCTGGCGTACAGCGAGTAGTTGTCGTTGAGGTCATACACCGCGCCCAGGTTCGGGGTGACGATGCCGTTCTCTTCCTGGCTGCTGCGTTCGCCGGCCACGCTGCGGGTAACCGACGAGTAGTTGCTGGTGCGCACACCGACAATCACCGACAACGGGTCGGTAATGCTCAGGCGGGTGGCGGCGTACATGCCTTGCAAGCGGGTGGTGGTCTTGCTGTGCAGGCCGGTACGCGAGGCGATGATGTCGTAGTCGTCATCCACGCCATTGTGCCAGTTGGTCACCGGGAAGCCGTTGTTGGCGCGGAACTGGCAACCGAGTGCCGGTGCGCTGGCCATGCCGTCGCCAACCATGGTGCAGGTGTATTGCGGCGACCAGCCCACGGTGCGGCTGTCGTTGTAGCCGACCATGGCCTGGTGGGTGCGGCCGAACAGCTGGAACGGGCCGGACAGGTCGATCTGCGCCGACTGCTGGGTGGTGTCGCTGGAGCTGTGCAGGCCGTTGAGCACGGCGCCGCTGCCATCCTGGTCCCAGTAGCCGCCATAGCTGCCGCGGCCTGCGGAGTTGACCTTGGCCAGGCCACGGTGGTTGAGGGCTTCGGTGGTTGCCTGGGAGGCTTTCAGGTCCAGCGTCCAGTCGTTGTCGAAGCGGTGCTCCAGCGAGCCGAATGCGGTGCGGGTGGTGTACTCGCCAAAGCTCCAGCTGGGCACCACGTTGGTGCTGCGTGGCAGGTCGGTCTTGCTGCCGTCGCGGTACCACAGCGGGATGTTCGCACCCCAGCCGCCGCCGACCACCTTGTTGTACTCGTATTGGTAGCCGGCGCCCAGGGTGGTGGCGTCGTCCAGGTCGAACTCGAAGTTGGCCAAGGCGGCGCGGGAGCGTTCGGACTGGTTGTCGCGGAACGAGTTGGCGTCCTGCTGGGTCATGACGAAGCGCGACCGCAGGCGGCCGTCTTCGGACAGCGGCAGGTTCAGGTCGGCGCCCAGGCGGCGTTTGTCCCAGCTGCCGTAGGTGGCGTAGGCACTGCCGCCAAAGGTCTTGGTCGGCGCCTTGCGGATCAGGTTGACGGTGGCCGAAGGGTCGCCGGTGCCGCCCAGCAGGCCGTTGGCGCCGCGCACGATGTCGATGCGCTCGTACAGGTCCATGTTCAGCGCGTTGCCGCTGCCAGTGAAGTCCGAACCGCCCTGGGTCTGCAGGCCGTCGACCTTCCAGTTGCTGATCGAGTAACCACGGGCACGGTAGTCGGTACGCCCGCCCACTTCGGACTTGTTGGCGGTTACGCCCGGCGTGGTTTCCAGCGCCTGCTCGATGGTGTGGATGCCGCGGTCTTCCATCTGCTGGCGGGTGATGGTGGTGACCGACTGCGGCGTCTGCCGTGGGGTCAGGTTCAGGCCGGTGGAGCTGCGGGTGCTCTCGACGGTGTAGCCTATCTGGCCGGTATCGTCAGCGGACAGCAACGCGCTGTCTTCGATCTGGGTGGCATCCAGTTCCAGCGGCTTGCTGTCTGCGGCCACGGCGCCGCCACTGATGGCGACGGCAACGCAGAAGGCGAGTGGCTTGAGGTGGCTGCCACCACGGGTAAACGCGGAGGGTGTTTTAGGGGTTCTGGTGAAGTTCATTTGGGAAGGCTTCGTATTTGCAGTTGATTTTTTGTTAGGATTCTAGGGATCGGCCCTCCCGGCTCCAGACCCGACATGTACGGGGATGTAATTGAACGTAACGAGCGCCACCGGCCCTCACCGAACAGGTGTTTTTCCGCATGAGCACGACCCTGCTGGTTGTCGATGATGACGACGAGATCCGCGAACTTCTTTGTGATTACCTGACAGATGCCGGCTACAACGTACTGGCAGCTGCCGACGGCGAGCAAATGCGCGACCAGCTGGCCCGGCACAAGGTGGAACTGGTGGTGCTCGACTTGATGCTGCCGGGTGAAGACGGCCTCAGCCTGTGCCGCCAGCTGCAAGCGACGCCAGGTCTGGCGGTGATCATGCTGTCGGCCAAGGGCAGCACGCTGGACCGCATCATCGGCCTGGAAGTCGGCGCCGACGACTACCTGGCCAAGCCGTTCGAGCCGCGTGAGCTGATCGCGCGGATCAAGGCCGTGCTGCGTCGCCCGCAACGCCTGGAAACACTCGCAGAAGAACCTGCCGTGGTGGATGCCCAGCTGTTCGCAGGCTTTCGCCTGGAGCACATAAAGCGCCTGCTCACGCGCCCTGATGGAGAAACCCTGACCCTGCCGCGCTCCGACTACCGTGTGCTGCGTGAGTTGCTGGAAGCCAACAACCGGGTGGTTTCACGCGATCAGCTGACCCGCAGTGCATTCGGCCGCGACCACCTGCCCGACGACCGTTCGGTGGACATGTGCGTCAGCCGCCTGCGCCAGCACTTGCGCCGGGCACCGGCAGGCGCAGCGCAAATTCTTACCATCCGCAATGAAGGCTACCTGCTGAGCATCGCCAGCTTTGAGGCGGATGCCTGAGATGCGCTGGCTTCGCCGGCTGTGGCCGCGCACCTTGTTTGGTCAGCTGTTGCTGATCATGGTCAGCGGTACGCTGGTGATCCAGTTGATGTCGAGCAGCATCTGGTTCGATGTGCGTTTCGCCCAAGTGCTCGAGGCGCCTGTGCGGCTGATCGCAGCGCGCAGTGCGCCACTGATTGCCCAGGCAAACTGCCACGCCGGCACGCTGCAGGTACCCGCCCACTATCAACTGCGCTGCGCCGAAACCCTGCCCGCGTCTGAACATGACGAGCGCCGCGGGCGCAGGCGCGTCGAGCTGTTGCTGCATCAAGCCCTCAAGTACGAACTGGGGCATGCCCAGCAGGTGCGCCTGATGAAGGTGCAACTGACCGATGAACTGGGCCAGCCGATTGTCTGGCGCAGCCTGTTCGGGCTGCGTACAGCACAGGCGCATATCCAGTTTGCCGTGCCGTTGACCGATGGCCATTGGCTAACCATCGATGGCCAGGAACTGCAGGGTTGGAGCGGCGAGTCGGCCTGGGTGCTGATCAGCGATTATCTGCTGAGGGTGTATGCGCTACGCATCGTTGCGGTGTTGCTGGTGTGCCTGATTGCCGTGCGCCTGTGCCTGCGCCCGTTGCGGCGCCTGGCCGATGCTGCACGGGGGCTGGGTGGCAACCTGGAGCAGCCGCCGTTGGCACTGGATGGCCCGGAGGAAGTTCGCCAGGCGGCCCAGGCCTTCAACGCCATGCAGCAGCGGCTGATTGCCATGGTCAATGATAAAGCCTACTTCCTGGCTGCGGTGTCTCACGATCTGCGCACCCCGCTGACCCGCATGCGCCTGCGGCTGGAGCGCCTGGCGGACGACGAACACCGCCAGCGCCTGCAGCAGAACATTACGCAGATGGATGACATGATCGGCCAGGTACTCGATTACCTGCGCGCGGGAGAGCAACTGAACTTGCAGCAGGTAGACCTGGACCGGCTGGTGGCACGCCAGTGCGCCGACCTGGCTACCGCCGAAGAGCCGCTGCCGGTGCATGGCCACGCAGGCGACTCACAGGTCGATGCCCTGCTGTTGCAGCGTTGCCTGCAGAATCTGCTGGTCAATGCACTGCGCTATGCCAAGGACGTCTCGGTCACGCTGGAACAGGCGGTGAGTGGGGTGTTCATCCACATCGACGACCGCGGGCCGGGGATCGCGCCGGAGTTGCTGGCCACCATCACCGACCCGTTCGTGCGCGGGGAAGGCTCACGTAACCAGGCCTCTGGTGGGTATGGGCTGGGGTTGAGCATTGCCCAACGGATCGCGACCAGTCATGGCGGCGATCTGATGCTGTCGAACCGCGACGGCGGTGGGTTGCGGGCTAGCGTGTTGCTGCCACGCTGACCTTCAAGCGAACCCAGCCTCTGATCTTGACCAAAATCTGTAAGCCTGCGCGATCTCTGTGGGAGCGGGCGAGCCCGCGAAACAGGCAACGCGGTGGATGGCACCGGCGCTGCCGGTGTTCGCGGGCTCGCCCGCTCGCACAGTCAACCCACCG
>NZ_JBIVXJ010000001.1:0-125203 GCF_044769185.1 Pseudomonas sp. NPDC090592 | reverse complement strand
TTGGGGGGGGGGGGGGCGCCCCCCCCCCCCCCGCCGGGGGGGGGCCGGCCCCGGGGGGGGGGGGGGGGCCGCGCCCCCCCCCGCTCCCACAGGGACCGCACCGGCCTTGAGCAATGTGTAGCACCTTACATTCAGGTAACAGTCTTTTACCGATTACCCAGGTTTTCCCCTGCCCGCCTTTGCCTATCCTATGCCCGGTCATCCTGCCTGCGATGGACCCATGAAACACTCTCTACCCAGCCGTTATGCCTGCCTCGCACTCTGCCTCGTGTTCACCTTCGCCAGCCTGCCGTTACTGCCCCAGCATGCCTGGCTGTGGCCACTGACGCTGATCACTGCATTGCTCAGCCTGGTCGGCCTCAATGACCTGCGCCAGGGCCACCACGCCGTGCGCCGCAACTACCCGATCCTGGGCAACATTCGCTACCTGATCGAAACCATCCGCCCGGAAATCCGCCAGTACCTGATCGAGGGCGACGACGACAAGCTGCCCTTCTCCCGCTCGCAACGCTCGCTGGTGTACGCCCGCGCCAAGAACGAAAGCGCCGAGAAAGCGTTCGGCACGCTTAACGACGCCTACAAGCCCGGCTTCGAGTTCATCAGCCATTCGATGTTGCCGGTGGCCACGCCAGACCCGGCCTCGTTTCGCATTGCCATCGGCGGGCCGCAATGCCGCCTGCCCTACTCGGCCTCGATCTTCAACATCTCCGCCATGAGCTTTGGTGCACTCAGCGCCAACGCCATTGCAGCGCTCAACCGTGGGGCGCGCATGGGCCGGTTTGCCCATGACACCGGCGAAGGCAGCATCAGCCCATACCACCGCGAACATGGCGGTGACCTGATCTGGGAAATCGGCAGCGGCTACTTCGGCTGCCGCACCGAAAACGGCCAGTTCGACCCGCAGCGCTTCGCCGAACAGGCGCGCTCGCCACAGGTGAAGATGATCGAAATCAAGCTCAGCCAAGGTGCCAAGCCTGGTCATGGCGGCATTCTGCCGGGGCACAAGGTCAGCGCCGAAATTGCCGAAACCCGTGGCGTGCGGGTAGGCGAAGACTGCATCTCACCCGCGGCACACAGCGCCTTCCGCACGCCAGTCGAGTTGCTGCAGTTCGTTGCCAGCCTGCGCGAGCTGTCGGGCGGCAAGCCGGTGGGTTTCAAGTTCTGCCTGGGCCACCCGTGGGAGTTCATGGGCATCGCCAAGGCCATGCTGGCCACCGGCATCACCCCGGACTTCATTGTTGTTGATGGCAAGGAAGGGGGTACCGGCGCGGCACCTCGCGAGTTCAGCGACAACATGGGCGTGCCCATGCGCGAAGGCCTTATGTTCGTGCACAACACCCTGGTCGGCCTGAACCTGCGCAGCAGCATTCGCATTGGTGCTGCCGGCAAGATCGTCAGCGCGTTCGATATCGCCAGCGTATTGGCCATCGGCGCGGACTGGGTGAACTCGGCACGCGGCTTCATGTTCGCCATTGGCTGCATCCAGTCGCAAAGCTGCCACACCAACAAGTGCCCGACCGGCGTGGCCACGCAAGACCCGTTGCGCCAGCGCGCCCTGGTGGTGCCGGACAAGGCCGAGCGGGTCGCCAGCTTCCACCGCAACACACTGCATGCGCTGGCCGAAATGCTGGCGGCTGCGGGCCTGGAACACCCATCGCAGCTCAAGCCCAAGCACTTGGCGCGGCGTATCAGCCCCAGCGAGATTGGCTTGTTTTCGGATTTGCACACGTTCCTCAAGCCCGGCGAGTTGCTCAGTGGCTCGATTGAAAGCGAGTTTTATGCGCGGATGTGGCGGATGGCGCGTAGTGACAGCTTTGCGCCGGAGACTGGGGACATTACGGTAAAGACAGTGACATCAGCTGTTCGCCTGCGACAGGCTGAACCAGCATGACAATCAGAGCTGGGGCCGCGCTGCGGCCCCAGGCTTTCATGCAAACATCTGCGGATCAGAAGATGCTGATCGGGTACTCGACGAATACGCGGACTTCGTTGCCGTCGTCGTTGTAACCGTTCTGCTGCACGGCGTTGTTGGTACGCACGAACGAGCTACGCAGCTTGATGGACAGGTCCTTGGCCGGGCCGTCCTGCACCACGTAACGGATCTGGTTGAAGATCTCGCGCTCTTTACCTTCGCCGAAGCCCTGTGGGTTGGCGACGTTGCGGGTGTTGATGTTGTCACCCACCACGTAGGCCAGCTTGTAGGTCAGGCCCGGGATGCCGTAGGCACCGAAGTCCAGACCGTAGCCCAGCTGCCAGGAGCGCTCGTCTTCGGCGTTGAAGTCGGACCAGTACGAGTTGGCCAGGTAGATGGTCGAACCACCGTCACCCACGCCACCGGCGTTCTGGTAGAAGCCGTAGTTGTAACCGGTGCTGCCGGTGCTGCGCTGGTGTGCGACGGTGAACGAGTGCGCACCGTACGCGTAAGTGGCAGCCAGGCTCCAGATGGTGTTGGAGTCGCCGTTCAGGCCGGCAGCCTGGACGTACTGTTTGTCGATGTCCGACTTGTAGCCGTTGAAGTCCAGGGTCAGCGACTGGTCGCTGGCGATCGGGAAGACGTAGTTCAAGCCCAGGTAGTGCTTCTTCATCACGTCTTCGTTGTCGGCGGTGTACAGCGAAGCAGTGAAGTTGTCGGTGAACTTGTAGCTACCACCGAAGACGTTGATCGACTTCAGGCCACCACCGTCACGGCGCTCGGCACTTTTGCGTGCTTCCTGGGTGAAGCGACCGGCGTTCAGTTCCAGGCCCTGGATCTCTTTGGAAGTGATCAGGGTACCGGTGAAGCTTTCTGGCAGCAGACGCGCGTCGTCGTATTGCAGCACTGGCAGGGCCGGCATCTGGTCACCGTACTTCAGCACGGTGTTGGAAATGCGGAACTTGACCGCTGCACCGGCGCGGGCCAGGTTGTGCGGCGAGCTGGCGTTGCCTTCGGCATTGGTGGTTTCGTGCGGCTTGAAGAAGTCGACGCCGCCACCACCGTTGTGGCCTTTGCCGCCATCAAGGCGAACAGCGTACAGGCCGAATGCATCGACGCCGACGCCAACGGTGCCCTGGGTGAAACCGGAGGAGAAGTTGCCGATGAACGCCTGGCCCCATTCGATCTGGTCGTCGGTGCCGTGCTTCTTGTCGCGGTTGATGTACGCGTTACGCAGCAGAACGTTGGCGTGGCTGTCTTCGATAAAGCCCTTGCTGTCGGCCTGGTCATTGGCCTGTGCCTGGGTCGCGGCGATCATCGCCAGGGCGACCAGGCTGATCCTGGTTTTCAACATGTTGTTTTCCTTATTTCTTAATCAAAAACGCTCTGCAATATGACGCCAGGAACCAACGCCCCTTCGTAGGTTCGACGCTATGCGGATCCAGCCGGGTGGGCCTACCGGTATATAAACGGTGGCCCTTGGCAGCAGCTTGGCCAAGGTCATGGCCAGCAGGCGTTGGCCGAATCCTAGCCGTGTGCGATTACAAATGTCAAAAACTCGTGAAATGCAGGTTGATATAACCAAAATCACGGGCAGGTCTGGTGCATTTTCACGCCAGCCTGCGCTATCAGCGGGCAATTTATCTTGTGTCGGAAATGGCTGTTGATCGAACGGACAAGTTCCCGGAAGCCTGAAAACGCGTGACGGCGGAGCCTGTTACAAACAGACACATATGTAAAGACAAGCCTTTACAAATACCCGAGCAAGAGTAAATAGCAAGCATTACCATTCGCACCTCTTTTTCACCTGCCCGGTCCGGATGTGCCCATGCTTGTACCCTGCCGCCTCTCCCCCCTCACGCTTGGCCTGTCGCTGTTGTTCAGCGCCAGCCTGGCCAGTGCCGCCACCACCACGCTGCCCGAGTCGTCGGTTACCGCCGACAGCGAGCGCGAGAAAGACAACCCACGGGTAAAGGAGGTGAGCACCGCCACCCGCACCTCGACGCCTGTACGCTACGTGCCGCAGGCCATCGACACGGTGAAAACAGCCAACGTACTGGACTACGGCAGCAACACGCTGGGCAAGGCGCTGGAGGGTATTCCCAACGTCAGCAGTGGCGCCGACACCCGTTTCGACAGCGTGCGTATTCGCGGTTTCGAGGCCAGCAACGACTTCTACCTGGACGGCATTCGCGATGACAGCCAGTACATCCGCGACCTGCATAACATCGAGCGGGTTGAGGTGTTGAAGGGGCCTGCTGCGGTGCTGTATGGCCGTGGCAGCCAGGGCGGTATCGTCAACCGGGTCAGCAAGGCACCGGAGCAGGGCCGACGTTCAAGCATCGAAGCACAGGCCGGTAGCGAAGACCTGCGCAGCCTGTATGCCGACCTTAGCGCCGACCCTAGCGATACTGTCAGCCTGCGCCTGAACATGGGCAACCAGGACAACAACAGCTTCCGCGACGGCATCGACGGCAGCCGGCAGTTGTTCGCCCCGTCGGTCAGCTGGCAGATCAACCCTGACCTGAACTGGCTGGTGCAGTACGAATACAGCCGCTACAACCGCACGCCAGACCGTGGCATACCCGGGGCCAACGGCCGCCCGGCCGACGTCAGCCGCAGCACCACCTATGGCGACCAGCGCGACTACATCGATGACCGCGCACAGTCCCTGCGCTCGCGCCTGAACTACCAGCTGAATGAAACCTGGCAACTGCGCCACACCTTGGGCCTGTTCAAGCTCGACAGCGAGTTCGACAACACCTATGTCACGGGCTACAACGCCGGCACCAACACCTTGACCCGCCAGCGCTGGCAGCAAGACCTGAACACCCGCAACCTGTCCAACAACCTGGAGGCCGAGGGCGACTTCGACACACTGGGCCTTGAGCACAAGCTGCTGGTGGGCCTGGAGTTCGCCAACCAGAAGCGTGACCCGGTGCTGTACAGCGCCGGTAGCCAGAGCCTGTCAGGCCTGGGCAAGCCCAGCCGGCCGCACACTGGTACGTTGGCGGTATCGAGCAACAACCACACCGTGGTCGACAGCCGCGGCGTTTATCTGCAGGACCAGATCCGCCTCAACGATCAATGGCAGATTCTCGCCGGCGTGCGCTTCGACCAGTTTGAAGTGGAAACCACCAACAAAGAAGGCGTGCGCGAAAAGCAGGACAGCAACAGCACCAGCCCACGTCTGGGCGTGGTCTACACCCCATGGCGCGACCATTCGTTCTACGCCTCGTGGAGCAAGACCTTCTCGCCGGTGGGCGGTGGCCTGATCGGCATTACCCCGGGCGCACCGGGCAACAGCAATAAAACCGACCCGGAACAGACCCGGCAAAAGGAAATCGGGGTGAAAAGCGACTGGCTCGACCAGCGCCTGACCACCACCCTCGCCATCTACGAGCTGGAGCTGTACAACCGCCGCACGCGCGACCCGGTCGACCCGAACATCATCCTGCTCAGCGGCTTGCAACGTTCGCGCGGGATTGAGCTGACCGCCACCGGTAACATCGTTGGCAACTGGTATGTACGCGGCGGCATCGGCCTGCAGGATGCGATTATCGTCAAGGACAACAACGGCCAGGAAGGCAACCGCATCAACGATGTGGCCAAGCGCAATGGCAGCCTGTTCGTAACCTGGAAGCCGGAGCTGGGCTGGTATGCCGAAACCGGCCTGACGCTGGTGGGTGAGCGTTACGCGGACAACCAGAACACCACGGTGTTGCCGGGCTATGGCCGTTGGGATGCGTTGGCGGGGTACCGCACCCATGACTGGGATGTGCGGGCGGCGTTGAGCAACATTGCCGACAAGACCTATTACAGTTCAGCGACCAGTGCAGCGCAGATCATGGTAGGCGACCCGCGTAGCCTGGTGGTGACGGGTAGCTACAGCTTCTGATTTTTGTTGACTGCACCGGCCCTTTCGCGGGCGCGCCCGCTCCCACAGGATCACCACATGCCTCGAAACCTGTGAAACACCTGTGGGAGCGGGCATGCCCGCGAAGAGGCCGGTACAGGTTTAAATGATCAATCAGTGCCACACCGCCATCAGCGCCTGCATTTCTGCTTCGCTGATCAGCCCTTGGGGGTAGCGCCCGGCAAGCAGACGTCGTGGGTCGGTCGTCCTGACCCTGATGCTTCCATGGTGTTTCAACCACTTCGCCACAACCTTGAGCGATTGGTGATTCACTGCCGATGGGCGCAATGCCGACTCACTTGCTGCGTTCATTTCTACACGTACTCCTGGCCCGTGAGCGGCAAATTTACGTAAGTATTGTTACAGATCCGAGAGCACGGCCTGGCCGAGCTATCTGTTTAGCTAACTGCCTGAAAAACAATACAAAACGTATGCCACCCCAGCCTCCGGCCATCGCCCGAAAAAAAAAGGCCCGTCACATGACGGGCCTTCTTCATCCGGTACGCGTTCAGCGCTTGACCGGCGCCGGCTGCTGCTGGGTCAGGCAGTGGATGTTGCCACCACCCAGCAACAGTTCACGGCCAGGGATCATCACCACCTCGTGGTCGGGGAAGATCTTCGCCAGGATCGCTCTGGCTTCGGCATCTGCCGGGTCATCGAAGCTTGGCGCAATGATGCCGCCGTTGACGATAAGGAAGTTCACGTACGAACCGGCCAGGCGCACCGACGGGTCACGCTCCTGGCTACCAGCCACCTGATCGACGCCGGCACACTCTTCTGCAGTGGCAAACAGCGGCCCCGGGATCGGCATTTTATGCACGATGAACTCACGACCCTTGGCGTCGCGGGTGTTCTTCAACACCTCCATGGCCGCATGGCAACGCGCATAGTTGGGGTCGTTGGAATCATCGGTCCAGGCCAGTAACACTTCACCCGGGCGCACGTAACAGCAGAAGTTGTCGACATGGCCGTCGGTTTCGTCGTTGTACAGGCCATCGGGCAGCCACACCACAGTGTCGACCGCCAGCTGATCGCGCAGCACGGCTTCAATCTGCTCGCGGCTCAGGTGTGGGTTGCGATTGCGGTTGAGCAGGCATTCCTCGGTGGTGATCACGGTGCCTTCGCCGTCCACGTGGATCGAGCCGCCCTCCAGCACGAAGCCTTCGGTGTGGTAGCGCTGGCAGCGCTCCATTTCCAGTACCTTGGCTGCCAGCTCCTCGTCGCGGTTCCAGGGGGCGTACAGGCCGCCATCGAAGCCGCCCCAGGCATTGAAGCCCCAGTCCACGCCACGCACTTCACCCTGGTCGTTGATGACGAAGGTCGGGCCGGTATCGCGCACCCAGGCGTCATCGTTGCTGATTTCAACCACACGAATGTTCGGCTGGTCGAGTTGGCGACGGGCGTTTTCGTACTGGCCGGCGGAGGCCGCAACGGTCACGGGTTCGAAGCGGGCAATGGCTTTGGCCAGGGTGACGTGGGCAGCCTGCGCCGGCTTGCCGCCCAGGCGCCAGTTGTCCGGGCGCTCCGGCCAGACCATCCATACCTGGGTTTGCGGGGCCCACTCGGCGGGCATGTGGAAACCATCGGCACGGGGCGTGGAATTGAGGGTTTTCATGGGTGACCTCTGTGATGGCCCTGAGCCGGAGTGCGCTGGGGCGTTTGCCAATTTATAACCGATATATATCTGTATTTAAAGTCCATAAGTCGGAACCAATGGGGCAATTATCCTATTTTTAATCGATAACAATCCGCCAACGGCTGCCCCTGTCTGGTGCCGATGATAGCCTGACGTCTACCATAGCCATACCTTATGCATCCTGTTACAGCTCCCAGCGGAAAATTCCCGCGGGGCCGACTAGGGTCAATACTTAGGCAATGGGCCAGCGAGCCACCATGAACATCATCCCTACCGAAATCCCTGAAGTACTGATCATCGAGCCAAAGGTTTTCGGCGACAGCCGTGGCTTTTTCTTCGAGGCATTCAACGCGCGCGAGTTCGCCCGGCAAACCGGCGTGCAAACCGAGTTCGTCCAGGACAACCACTCCCGCTCCATCAAGGGCGTGCTGCGCGGGCTGCATTTCCAGGTGCAGAACACCCAGGGCAAGCTGGTGCGCGTGGTGCACGGGGAAATCCGTGATATCGCCGTGGATGTACGCAAAAGCTCGCCAACCTTCGGCCAATGGGTCGCGGTGCACCTGTCGGCCGACAACCGTCGCCAACTGTGGATTCCCCCAGGCTTCGCCCATGGTTTTGCCGTGATGAGCGACTCGGCCGAGTTCCTCTACAAGACCACCGACTACTACAACCCGTGCGCCGATCGCTGCATTCGCTGGGACGACCCGCAATTGGCGATTGACTGGGGGCTGCAGCAGCCACCGCTGCTGTCGGACAAGGACAAGGTCGGCCTGCCACTGTCAGAGTCGGAACTGCTGCCGTAACTAGCGCATAATTGCGTCAGACTTTTCTGGCGCATTTACGCGATGATTGCAAAACCCACGCCCCCACGCCGTCCCCGCTGGCGCAGCCTGGCCTTGCTGGCCCTGTGCCTGGCCCCGTTACTGTGGCCCCTGCACCACCTGGCCGAGCGCTACTACCAGGATGAGCTGGCCTCGCAAAACCGCCAGACCCTCGACCTGTACGTCGCCAACCTGCTCGGCACCCTGCACCGCTACGAAACCTTGCCACAGATCCTCGGCGACCTGCCGGCGCTACGTGGCGTGCTGGCCGACCCGTTCCGCCTTGAAGCGGTGACCAACGCCAACCGCCTGCTCAAGGACATCGTGCAGCAGACCGGCGCCGAGGTGATGTACCTGATGGACATCAGCGGCAACACCCTGGCCGCCTCCAACTGGGACAAGCACGACAGCTTCGTCGGCCGCAACTTCGCCTTCCGTCCCTACTTCAACGAAGCCATGGCTGGCCACCTGGGCCGCTTCTTCGGCCAGGGCACCACCTCGGCCAAGCGCGGCTACTTCTTTGCCGCAGCCGTGCGCGACCGCGAGCGGGTTGTCGGCGTGCTGGTGGTAAAGGTCGACCTCGACCACACGGAAACGCTCTGGGGTCGTACCCCCGAGCAGCTGCTGCTGACCGATCACAATGGTGTGGTCATCCTCACCTCGCGGCCCGACTGGCGCTTCCGGGCTACCCGTACGCTGACCGAAGCCGAGCGCCAAGCCATCATCGCCATCCAGCCCTACCCGACTCAAGCGCCGCAGCCACTGGTGCTCAACCCGGACGCCTGGCTCACCCAGACCCGCGACATCAAGGAAACCGGCTGGCAAGTCAGCATCCTCGCCCCGCGCATGCTGGTCGACCGTTCAGTGCAAACGGTGATGGCCATCGGCGCCGGTACCTTGCTGGTGCTGATGCTGCTGGCCGGCCTGGTGATGCAGCGGCGGCGCCACTACATCGACCGTATCGACTTCGAGGCCCGCGGCCGCCAGGAGCTGGAAAAGCGCGTGGCCCAGCGTACCGCCGACCTTGAAGGCCTGAATACCCGGCTGAAGAATGCCGTGCTGGAACGCGAGAATGCCCAGCAGGAGGCCGTGCGTGCCCAGGACGAACTGGTGCAGGCCGGCAAACTGTCGGTACTCGGCACCATGTCGGCCAGCATCAGCCACGAGCTCAACCAGCCGCTGGCAGCCATCCGCAGCTATGCGGAAAACGCCGAAATCCTGCTCGACCACCAACGCACGGAAGACGCCCGCGGCAACCTCAAGCTGATCGGCGAACTGACCGGGCGCATGGCCTCGATCATCGCTCACTTGCGCGCCTTCGCCCGCCGCGACCGGCATGCCCCGGAAAGCGTGGCCCTGCAGCCGGCCCTGGACGATGCCCTGGCGCTGCTGGCCAAGCGCCGCCGAGCGATGGCCGTGGAGCTGATCCGCGACCTGCCAGAAGCCACTTTGTGGGTACAAGCAGGTGAAACCCGCCTGCGCCAGGTGCTGGGCAACCTGCTGGCCAATGCCCTCGACGCCCTCACCGAAAAAGCCAACCCGCGCCGCCTGTGGTTAAGTGCCGAGCGGCGCGATGACTGCGTCTACCTGTACATCCGCGACAACGGCCCCGGCTTCAGCCGCCAGGCCCTGGAGCACGCCAAGGAGCCGTTCTTCACCACCAAGACCCGCACCCAAGGCCTGGGCCTGGGCCTGGCCATCTGTGAAAGCCTGATGCGGGCCCTGGGCGGCGAATTGCTGCTGGCCAACCACCCGGAAGGTGGCGCGCTGCTGACCCTGCAACTGCGTGTGGCCGCACCTGGCGCTACGTTGCCCAATTCGGAGGACCTCTCGGCATGACCACCGAGACACTGATCGACAGCCAAGCCCAGGTCATCCTGGTAGACGATGACCCGCACCTGCGCCAGGCGCTGAGCCAGACCCTAGACCTGGCCGGGCTCAAGGTGGTCGCCCTGGCCGACGCCCAAGGCCTGGCCGAGCGCATCGAGGCCGACTGGCCTGGCGTGGTGGTCAGCGACATCCGCATGCCCGGTATCGACGGGTTGCAGCTGCTGGAACAACTGCATGCCCGCGACAGCGAGCTGCCGGTGCTGCTGATCACCGGCCATGGCGATGTACCGCTGGCGGTGCAGGCGATGCGTGCCGGGGCTTATGACTTTTTGGAAAAACCGTTCGCCACCGACGCCCTGCTCGACAGCGTGCGCCGTGCCCTGGCCCTGCGCCGCCTGGTGCTCGACAACCGCAGCTTGCGCCTGGCGCTGAGCGACCGCCAGCAACTGGCCACCCGCCTAGTGGGACATTCGCCGTCCATGCAGCGCCTGCGCGAGCAGATCGGGGCGTTGGCCGGTACCCGCGCCGATGTGCTGATCCTGGGTGAAACGGGCGCCGGTAAGGAGGTAGTGGCCCGAGCACTGCACGATCTGTCCAGCCGTCGCGATGGGCCGTTCGTGGCGATCAACGCGGGCGCGCTGGCCGAGTCGGTGGTCGAGAGCGAACTGTTTGGCCATGAGCCCGGTGCGTTCACCGGCGCCCAGAAACGCCGCATCGGCAAGTTCGAATTTGCCAATGGCGGCACGCTGTTCCTCGATGAAATCGAGAGCATGAGCCTGGATGTGCAGGTGAAGCTGCTGCGCATGCTGCAGGAGCGAGTAGTCGAGCGACTGGGTGGCAACCAGCTGATCCCGCTGGATATACGCATTATTGCTGCGACCAAGGAAGACCTGCGCCAGTCCGCCGACCAGGGGCGCTTCCGTGCCGACCTGTATTACCGCCTGAACGTGGCACCGCTGCGCATTCCGCCACTGCGCGAACGGGGCGATGACATATTGGTGCTGTTCCAGCACTTTACCGACGCCGCCAGCCAGCGCCATGGCTTGCCCCCCCACACCCTGCAACCGGCCCAGCGCGCCGTGCTGCTGCGCCATGACTGGCCGGGCAACGTACGCGAACTGCAAAATGCTGCCGAGCGCTTTGCCCTTGGCCTGGAACTGGCCCTGGATGGCCAGGCGCCCCCGACGGCAGTGGCCGCGGCACCGGTACTGAGCGGCAACCTCAGCGAGCAGGTCGAGCAGTTCGAGCGCTCACTGATCGCTGCCGAACTGGCCCAGCCACACAGCTCCATGCGCAGCCTGGCCGAGGCGCTGGGCATCCCCCGCAAAACCCTGCACGACAAGCTGCGCAAGCACAGCTTGAGCTTCGAAGGCGGCAGTGGCGGGCACGACGACAACGAGGACAACCGTTGATGAGCACCGATAGCCAGTACTTGCAGTGCGTACTGCACAGCGACATCCCACTGACCCGCGAAATGGGCCTGGAAGTGCTCGATTGGCAGCAGCACACCCTGCGCCTGCAACTGCCGCTGGCAGCCAACGTCAACCACAAGAGCACCATGTTCGGCGGCAGCCTGTACTGCGCAGCCGTGCTGGTGGGCTGGGGCTGGCTGCACCTGCGCCTGCGTGAGCTGGGGATAGACGACGGGCATATCGTCATCCAGGAGGGGCAGATCAGTTACCCGTTGCCGGTTACCGGCGCCGCAGTGGCGCGCTGCGCGGCGCCGGATGAGAAAACCTGGGAGCGGTTCGTGACGATGTACCAACGCCGCGGGCGGGCGCGGTTGACGTTGGCAACCACGGTGAGCAATGCCGCAAGTGACGAGCCTGCCGTCACCTTCAGCGGCCAGTACGTGCTGCACCGCTGATACCGAAGGCTATCGCGATCCCTGTGGGAGCGGGCGCGCCCGCGAAGCAAGCAACGCGGTGTATGGCACCGGCTCCGCCGGTGTTCGCGGGCTCGCCCGCTCCCACAGAGTACTGTGACGCCTGTCAGATCAGTTTCAGGAAGGCCTGGCGCCAGGCAGCATTGGCCGGCAATGCCAGGAAATACGGGTTGAGCAACGACTCCCGCGCCGGGTACCGGAACGGCAAGCCGTCCAGCCCGATCACCTCGCCACCAGCCCCTTCCACCACCCCCTGCGCCGCAGCAGTGTCCCACTGCGAAGTCGGCGCCAGGCGCGGATAGCAATCGGCACTGCCCTCAGCCAACAGGCAGAACTTCAGCGAACTGCCAATATTGGCCAGCTCCAGTTCGCCCACCGCAGCCCCCAGCCCGGCCAACAGCGCCTCCTGCTTCGGGCTGGAATGCCGCCGGCTGGCGACTACCGTGAACCGCTCGCCCACCGGTGGCGCATTGCGTACCTGGATCGGCTGGGCTGCCTCATCGGCCTCTGCTCGCCAGGCCCCGAAGCCGCGCCCGCCGAAGTAACAGCGCCCGTTGGTCGGCATGGACACCACGCCAAACACCACTTCGCCGTTTTCAACCAGGGCAATGTTGACCGTGAACTCCTCACTGCCAGCGATAAAATCCTTGGTACCGTCCAGCGGGTCCACCAGCCACCAGCGGCTCCAGCCCTGACGCTCGGCCAGCGCAATGTTGCAGTCCTCTTCGGACAACACCGGAATGTGCGGGGCCAGCGCCAGCAGGCCATCGGCAATTACCCGGTGCGCAGCCAGATCAGCGGCGGTAACCGGCGAATCGTCAGCCTTGTTGGTGACAGCCACATCGGCACGCCAGAACGGCAGGATCGCCTTGCCCGCCGTCAGCGCCAGCTTCACCACTTCATGCATCAGTTGCAGGTCGCTCATAGCTCCAGCAGCCCCCGCTGGATCAGCAGGTCACGCGCCAGGTACAGCGCCGCCAGGGCGCGCCCCTCGGTGAACTGCGGGTGCATGGCCAATGCCGACAGCTCGCGCAGGTTGACCTTGTCGACCCCCATCGGCTCTGGCTCATCGCCTTCCAGGCGTTCTTCGTACAGGTCGCTGGCCAGCACCACCTGGATCTTCTGGCTCATGTAGCCCGGCGACAGCGACAGCTCGGTCAGGTGCTCCAGCTGACGTGCGCCAAAACCGGCTTCTTCCTTGAGCTCCCGGTCAGCCGCCGCCAGCACATCCTCGCCCGGCTCGATCAGGCCTTTGGGCAACGACAGCTCGTACTCATCGGTGCCGCCGCAGTATTCCTCCACCAGCACAGCGTGCTCGGCGTCGAGCATGGCCACAATCATCACCGCACCGTAGCCGTTACCCCGGCCCACCAGGCGCTCGTAGGTACGCTCATTGCCATTGCTGAAGCGCAATTGCACGGCTTCGACGCGAAACAGGCGGCTGCTGGCGACGATTTCGCGACTGAGGACGGTGGGTTTCTGGCGCATGGGGCGGCTCCTTGGCGTGAACGGGTTACTATACCGTGGCTTGCCGACTGAACGAGAGTTTCCCATGCCTGTTCTTCCCTGGTCTGCCATCGATACCGTCCTGCTGGACATGGACGGCACCCTGCTTGACCTGCATTACGACAACCGCTTCTGGCTGGAGCACCTGCCCCAGCGCTATGCCGAGCTGCACGGGGTAAGCCGGGCCATGGCGGAAATGGAGCTGCAGCCGTTGTTCGAGCGCAATGCCGGCACACTGAACTGGTATTGCCTGGACTTCTGGAGCCGCGAGTTACGCCTGCCAATCCGCGAGCTGAAGCAGGAAATCGCCGACCTGATAGCCCTGCGGCCGGATGCCGATACCTTTCTGGCGGCAATCCGCAAGGCGGGCAAACGGGTGGTGATGATTACCAACGCGCATCGTGATTCGCTGTCGTTGAAGCTGGAGCGGGTAGAGCTGGCGCCGTATTTCGAACGGCTGATCAGCTCGCACGACTATGGCTACCCCAAGGAAAGCCCGCAGTTCTGGGATGCCTTGCAGGCGGATATCGGCTTTGAGCCGGGGCGCAGCCTGTTTATCGATGACACCCTGGCGATACTGCGCAGTGCGCGGCGATTTGGTGTGGGGCATCTGTTGGCGGTGCGCCAGCCGGATAGCCAGGCCGGCCCGCGGGATACTGAGGAATTTGCGGCGGTCGAGGATTACCGGGATTTGTTGGTTGGCCTGTAAGGGCCCTTTCGCGGGTAAACCCGCTCCCACAGGGATCGCGCACAGTTCAGGCCTGTAGGTGATCCTGTGGGAGCGGGTTTATCCGCGAATGGGCCGGCACTGGCAGCAGAGATTACTCAGGAATACGCAGCACCTGCCCCGGATAGATCTTGTCCGGGTGCTTGAGCATCGGTTTGTTGGCCTCGAAGATCTTGTTGAACTGGTTGGCATCCTTGTAAACCACCAAAGAGATGGCCGACAGGGTGTCGCCCTTCTTCACGGTAACGAACCTTGCCGCCGCCACCACCGGCCCGGTCACGGTGATCTGGTCCTCGACACTCGCCACACCGTTGATGTTACCCGCCGCCAAAATGATCTTCTCCTTCTCTTCCTGGCTGGCCACCTCGCCCTTGAGGATGATCTTGTCACCCTCTACAGTGGCGGAGATATTCGGGTTACCTAGGCCGACACTTTCCACGTGCTTCTTCAACTGCTCTTCGGCATTGGCATTACCGGGGGTCAGCAGGTCGATCAACTTCTCGCCCGCTTCCTTCACAAAACTGAACAAGCTCATAGCGCTCTCCTTGTTGACGAAACCTCGGACACAGCAGTCTAGGCCAGCTTTTCCCCTCCTGCCCCTGTGCGACCAATCGACGCGGTCTATCAAGGCATAGACCCTAGCGATTAGACGCCGCCGGCCCGCGAGCCTAGGCTTGTGCTATCAGAAAGCCGCCGGTATCCAGCGCCCCCGATGAACAGCAAACCTCCGGTCTGCGCGGCCTCATCGCCCTTGTCCATGCCCGCCGCCAGCAACACCTACGATTACGTCCAGCTCAGCGATGGCCAACGCGACAGCACGCCGCTGGCCGAGGAAGTGGCCTTGGCCATTGCCTACAACGGCCTCAACCAGGCAGTGATGCTGGTGAGCCCCACCGACCTCGAAGACTTCGCCGTCGGTTTCAGCGTCGGCAGTGGCATTGTCGAAGGCACGGCCGAAATCTATGACCTCAAGCTCTCCGGCAGCGGCTCGGCGATGTATGCAGACCTGGAAATTTCCAGCCGCGCTTTCTGGAACCTGAAAAACCAGCGCCGCCAACTGGCCGGTACCAGTGGGTGCGGCCTGTGCGGGGTCGAAGCGCTGGAGCAGGCCCTGCCGGAGCTGGCCGAGCTGCCGGGCGCCCCGCTGCCACCGGCGCAATGGCTGGTCGGCCTGCGCGAGCGCATCGATGCCTTCCAGCCGCTGGGCCAGCATTGCGGGGCCGTGCATGCGGCGCTGTTCATGGACCGCCATGGCCAGTTGCTGCTCGGCCGCGAAGACATTGGCCGGCACAACGCCCTCGACAAGCTGATCGGCGCCCTGCTGCGCCAAGGTATCGACAGCGCCGGAGGCCTGGCCATCGTTACCAGCCGCTGCAGCCTGGAACTGATCCAGAAAGTACTGCGTGCCGGCATCCAGACCCTGGTCAGCCTGTCGGCACCCACCGGCCTCGCCCTGCAATGGGCGCGCAAGCACAACCTCAACCTCATCCACTTGCCCAAGCACAGCGCACCGCGGGTCTATAGCCCAGCGGCGGAGTCTTAACAGCCGTGACCTCGTACCAGCACCTTCCAGACAACGCACCAGCCTCCACCCCTCGCTACAAGCCCTACCACGGCCCAGCCGGTGGTTGGGGCGCGCTGCGCAGCGTGGCCAAGGCCTGGGTCGGTAGCGACAACGCGCTGAAGAACATTCGCGCCCTGCTCAAGACCAACCAGAACGGCGGCTTCGACTGCCCCGGCTGTGCCTGGGGTGACTCGCCGGAAAGCGGCATGGTCAAGTTCTGCGAGAACGGCGCCAAGGCGGTGAACTGGGAAGCCACCAAGCGCCGTGTCGATGCGGCCTTTTTCGCCCGCTACAGCGTCACCGCGCTGCTGCAACAGAGCGATTACTGGCTGGAGTACCAGGGGCGCCTGACCGAGCCGATGGTCTACGACGCGGCCAACGACCGCTATCAGCCGATCAGCTGGGACGCCGCCTTCGCCCTGATCGGTCGCGAGCTGAACAAACTGGCCACGCCTGACCAGGCCGAGTTCTATACCTCAGGGCGGGCCAGCAACGAAGCCGCATACCTGTATCAGCTGTTCGTGCGCGCCTACGGCACCAACAACTTCCCCGACTGCTCGAACATGTGCCACGAGGCCAGTGGCGTGGCGCTGGGGCAAAGCGTCGGGGTCGGCAAAGGCACCGTCACCTTTGACGACTTCGAGCATGCCGACGCGATTTTCGTCTGGGGCCAGAACCCCGGCACCAACCACCCACGCATGCTCGACCCGCTGCGCGATGCGGTGAAGCGAGGCGCCCAGGTGGTGTGCATCAACCCGCTGAAGGAGCGGGGCCTGGAACGCTTCCAGCACCCGCAAAACCCGCTGGAGATGCTGACCAACAGTGACCGGCCGACCAACACTGCATTCTTCCGCCCGGCCCTGGGCGGCGACATGGCAATGCTGCGCGGCATGGCCAAGTTCGTCCTGCAGTGGGAACGCGAGGCCCAGGCCAACGGCGAACCGGCCGTGTTCGACCACGCGTTCATCGCCGAACATGGGCATGGCGTCGACGAATACCTGGCAGTGGTGGATGCCACGCCGTGGGAACATATCCAGGCCCAATCCGGCCTGGCGCTGGCTGATATCGAACTGGCCGCGCGCATGTATTGCCGCGGCAAGCGGGTAATCATGTGCTGGGCGATGGGCATCACCCAGCATCGCCACTCGGTGCCGACCATCCAGGAAATCGTCAACCTGCAGATGCTACGCGGCAATATCGGCGCGCCAGGCGCCGGCCTGTGCCCAGTGCGTGGGCACAGCAACGTGCAGGGTGACCGCACCATGGGCATCAACGAGCGCCCACCGGTAGCCTTGCTGGATGCCATCGAGAAACGCTTTGGCTTCCCCGTGCCGCGGCACAACGGCCACAACACTGTCGAAGCGATCCACGCCATGCTCGATGGCCGGTCCAAGGTATTCATCGGCCTGGGCGGCAACTTCGCCCAAGCCACACCAGACACCGAGCGTACCGCCCAGGCGCTGCGCAACTGCGAGCTGACCGTGCACATCAGCACCAAGCTCAACCGCAGCCACCTGGTGCATGGCAAGCAGGCGCTGATCCTGCCGTGCCTGGGCCGCACCGATATCGACCTGCAAGCTGACGGGCCACAAGCCGTAACGGTGGAAGACTCGTTCAGCATGGTGCATGCATCCAACGGCCAGCTTAAGCCACTGTCGAGGCAGATGCGCTCCGAACCGGCAGTAGTGGCCGGTATCGCTGCTGCCACCCTGGGCAAGCAACCGGTGGACTGGCACTGGCTGGTGGCCGACTACGACCGCATTCGCGACCTGATTGGCGACACCATTGCCGGCTTCAGCGGTTTCAACCAGCGCTTGCAGCACCCGGGCGGTTTCTACCTGGGCAACAGCGCCGCCAGCCGCGAATGGAAGACCGCTACCGGCCGCGCCAACTTCAAGGCCAACCTGCTGCCGGATACCTTGCTGGATGAACGTGTGCGCGCCAGCGGCCAACTGCCAGACCTCATCATGCAGTCGATGCGCTCGCATGATCAGTACAACACCACCATCTACGGCCTGGATGACCGCTACCGCGGCGTGCGCGGCCAGCGCGAGGTGCTGTTCGCCAACGAAGCCGACATCATCCGCCTGGGCTTCCAGCCGGGGCAGAAGGTGGACATCGTTTCGTTGTGGGGCGATGAGCATGTACGCCGGGTGCACGGTTTCACGCTGCTGGCGTTCGATATTCCGGCAGGCCAGGCCGCGGCTTACTACCCTGAAGTGAACCCGCTGGTGCCGCTGGAGAGCATCGGTGATGGCAGCCACACGCCGACATCCAAGTTCATTGCCATCAAGCTGGAGCGGGCGCGGGACGACGGGCGTATTCTGTAGGAATTGTGTTGGGCTTTTCGCGGGCTTGCCCGCTCCCACAGGGACCGTGCAAGGTTCAAATCCTGTGCCGTACCTGTGGGAGCGGGCATGCCCGCGAAGAGGCCGGCAGCCTCAGCGCAAAAACGAAAAAAGCCCTGTTCCGCAACGGTTCAGGGCTTTGTCATAAAGGTCTCAGACAGCCCAAAATCGATTAAGTTTCACAGTAAATACAGTAACTTAGAGAATTGTGTACAACTCGTGTTACTCGTCGGATTTCGTTTGCCAGCCACGCTGCTTAGCCTCAAATTCGCCTCGTCATCCCTATGAGGCTCTGTTGATGAAGAAGTACTCCTCGATTCTGTTGTTGTCTTTCAGCTTGCTCAGCGGCGTGGCCATGGCAGGCGGCACCACCGAGGCCGGCATTGGCGGCGCATTGGGTGGGGTACTGGGCTCGGTAGTGGGCAACTCCATCGGTGGTAGCACTGGCGGCGCCATTGGTGCCGGCCTGGGCGGCGCGGCCGGCGGTGCCTTGGGCGCCGACAAGCGCCAGCGCGGGGAGGCCGCAATTGGCGGTGCGCTGGGCGCTGCAGGCGGTAACGTGGTCGGCCGCTCGGTGGGCGGCACCACCGGTAGCTATATCGGTGCAGCAGCCGGCGGTGGTGCCGGTGGTGCGCTGGGTAACTACATGGGCAACAAGGCCGACGAAGACGAGCGCCATGACGACCGTCGCTACCGTCGTGGCTACGACGACCGTCGCCACTACGACCGTGGCCACCATTACGGCCACCGCAAGCACAAGCGCCACTGGCGCCACTAATGCCTGAGGCCTCTGCCCCGGCAATAAAAGCCCCGCCCCTGCAAGCGGGGCTTTTTTATGCCTGTTGCGCCACTACCAGGCCAGACAGGATCACCTGCAGCGCCTCTGGCAGTGTAACTGGCCGGCCACTGGCGCGCTCGATGAACACCTGCACCACCCCACCTGCCGCGCACGCTTCCTGCTCGCCCGGGCGAAACAGCGCCAGGCGGTACTCCACCGTGCTGCCCGCCAGGCGCGTTACCCCCAACCCTACTTCGAGCACATCGGGGAACCCCGGCAACGCGTAAAAATCCGCAGCCGAACTGACCACGAAAGCCGCAAGCGGGCCGTCACGCAGGTCAACCTCTGCCTGTTCCACCAGGAAGGCATGAATAGCGGTTTCGAAAAAACCATGCACCGTGGCACCCGCGATATGGCCGTTGACGTCGTTGTCCGAAGGGCGGGTGAGGATGGGGTGGAAGTGGGAGAAGGTAGTGCGCTGAGGGGATTCAGTCATGAGTTATCCACAATTGGTTGCAATCGATAAGGAAGCTTCCCACAACAAGTTCGGAAGGCCTATAGTCGCAATCAACTATAGATTGCATAGCATGGTCAGTCCCGATGAACCCGAGAAATACACCCATGCCAACTCATCATCTCGACCATGCCAACCTGAGCCGTATGGCGGAATCAGGGCGCATCAACGCTACACACATCGTCGGTCAGCCAGGGGGCTGGGCGGTTCAGGTAGATATCAACCAGCAGGAACATGTACTCACCGCCCAGCGCAGCGGTAACGTCAGGCTTTTCAAGAAGCTTGAGACCCTGGTGGCTTACCTGCTGGATCTGGGAATCGACCATTTCCAGGTCGATGCATCCACTTTCGACCCTGGGCAGATGAGTACTTACCATCGTCCTGACCGCGCCCACGCATTGAAGCGGGCTCATGAAGCAGCTGCCTATGAGGCTTGGTTCCAAGGGCAGATTACCGCGAGCCTGGAAGACACAGCGCCAGTAGTGGACGATGAGGAGGCCGAACGACTGTTTGCTGCTCGTCGTGCCACGCTGGCTACCAAGATACGTTGATGCGGCTGACGTGGCGCCAGATGGCGCTCGAAGACCGCATGCGCATCATGAATCATATCGCTCAGGAAAACCCTGCAGCGGCAATCGAGCTGGACGAAACCTTCGGGGACAAAGCCAGGCGCGCAGCACAGAATCCGGCCCTCTACAAAGTGGGTAGATACCCAGGAACCAGGGAAATCGTAGTCAGGCCCAATTATGTGATGATCTACCGCGTCGTAGATAACCGTGTCGAGATCATCCGCATTCTGCACGCCCGCCAGCAATGGCCTTGAACACCAGATACAAAAAAGCCGCCCATGAGGGCGGCTTTCCTGTTGCGGCCGGCTCAGCTTACAGCTGTGGGCCAGCAGCCTTGATGGCGTCGGAAACTTCGAACTTCTTGAAGTTTTCGATGAACAGCTTGGCCAGGCCTTTGGCGGCCTCGTCGTAGGCAGCTTTGTCAGCCCAGTTGGTGCGCGGGTTGAGCAGCTCGGTTTCAACGCCCGGAACGGCTTTTGGCACGTCCAGGTTGATGATGTCCAGGTGCTCGGTTTCGGCACCGACCAGCGCGCCGCTCTGGATCGCAGCGATCACGGCACGGGTAGTCGGGATGCTGAAGCGCTTGCCAACGCCGTAGCCACCGCCGGTCCAGCCGGTGTTGACCAGGTAAACCTTGGAGTTGAAACCGTTGATGCGCTTGATCAGCAGCTCCGCGTACTCGCCAGCCGGGCGCGGGAAGAACGGTGCGCCGAAGCAGGTGGAGAAGGTCGACTTGATGCCGCCGCCCGAACCCATTTCGGTAGAACCGACCAGCGCGGTGTAGCCGGACAGGAAGTGGTAGGCCGCCTGCTCGTTGTTCAGGATCGACACCGGAGGCAGAACACCCGTCAGGTCGCAGGTCAGGAAGATGACTGCGTTAGGCTCGCCGCCCAGGTTCGCTTCGGAACGCTTGGCAACGTGCTCCAGCGGGTAGGCCGCACGGCTGTTCTGGGTCAGGCTGACATCGGTGTAGTCGGCGTGCTTGTTGGCGTCGAGAACGACGTTTTCCAGCACTGCGCCGTGCTTGATGGCTTTCCAGATGACCGGCTCGTTCTTCTCGGACAGGTCGATGCACTTGGCGTAGCAACCGCCTTCCATGTTGAAGACAACACCTTCGCCCCAACCGTGCTCGTCGTCACCGATCAGGTAACGGCTTTCGTCGGCCGACAAGGTGGTCTTGCCAGTGCCGGACAGGCCGAAGAACAGGGTTACATCGCCTTCTTCGCCGATGTTGGCCGCGCAGTGCATTGGCAGTACGTCGGCAGCCGGCAGCAGGAAGTTCTGTACCGAGAACATGGCTTTTTTCATTTCGCCAGCGTAACGCATGCCTGCGATCAGCACTTTCTTGGCGGCGAAGTTGATGATCACGCAACCATCGGAGTTGGTGCCGTCACGCTCAGGCTCGCACACGAAGTTGGCAACGTTGAGAATCTGCCACTCGCCACGGCCAGCCGGGTTGAACTGCTCCGGGTTGATGAACAGGCAACGACCGAACAGGTTCTGCCAGGCAGTCTGGGTGGTCATCTTCACCGGCAGGTAGTGGTCGGCGGCCGCCCCTACGTGAACGTAGGAAACGAAGTGATCCTGGGCGTTGTTGAACGCCTCGACGCGGTCCCACAGGGCATCGAACTTGTCGGCCGGGAACTTGCGGTTGATCGGGCCCCAGGAAATCGCGTCCTGGGTGGAAGGTTCTTCGACGATGAAACGGTCAGCCGGCGAACGGCCAGTACGGTGACCGGTCTCTACGACCAGTGCGCCAGTATCGGCTAGTACGCCTTCACCGCGTTGCAGCGCTTCTTTTACCAGCTCATCGACGCTCAGGTCGGTGTACACGGTGTTGTTGGCTTGCGTCATGAGATACCCCATCCGGCCCGAGGCCGAGTGCTCCAAACGTTTTGTAGTTGTCTTGAAAAAACTACTACAGCGAAAAAAGTGGCCGGATTATGCCAGAAACGCCCAAAAAAAGTAGGCCCCTCCTGTCGTAACCGCGCTTTTGCGCAATTAGACAGGAGATTATCCTGTGATTAACCGTTTCAGTGGCGAGTTTCTGAGGCCGCGTCAGTGCCGCCACCGGCAAACAGTTGTGCCACATCACTGGCATCGAACAGATAGCGCTCGTTACAGAACTGGCAATCGACTTCCACTTGCCCGCCACATTCCTCAACCAGCACCTTGGCGTCAGCCTCGCCCAGGCTGACCAGCGCATTGCCCGAGCGCTCGCGCGAGCAGCTGCAGTGGAAACGCAAAGGCTCGATATCGAACAGGCGCACGGCATCCTCATGGTAGAGGCGGTGCAGCAGGGTTTCGTTGTCCAGCGCCCATTCTTCAAGCTTCAGCGTCTTGGCCAGGGCCACGACGTGCTGCCAGCTTTCTTCGCGCTCCTCATCGTCAGGCTGGCGATCACGCGGCAGCTGCTGCAGCAACAGGCCACGCGCCTTGCCGCTGGAGGTGTCGAGCCAGAAGCGGGTATTGAGCTGCTGCGACTGTACGAAGTAGTTGGTGAAGCATTCAGACAGGTTGGCACCATCAAGGTCGACGGTCCCCTGGTAGCGCTGGCCCTTGACCGGGTCGATGGTCAGGGTCAGGTGGCCGCCGGGCATCAGCTGCTCCAGGGTGGCATCGGCCGGGATCTGCTCGGCTTCATAACGGGCCATGCCGCGGATGTCACGCTCACCGGAGCATTCGACCATCAGCAAAGGGATTGGCCCGGCCGAACGCGCCTGCAGAATCAACAGGCCATCGAACTTCAGCGCGCCGACCAGCAAGGCGGTGGCGGCCATCAGCTCGCCGAGCAGCGCCTGCACCGGCTGCGGGTATTCATGACGCGCCAGCACCGCGGCGTAGCTGTCGTCGAGAGACACCCACTCGCCGCGCACATCGCGCTCGTCGAAGATGAAACGTTGGGTGAAATCGGTATCAGGCAAATCGCTCATAGGTTTTGGCTATCTAAAAATGATGACAAAATGATTACAAGGGTTATCGAAAAACTGCGAGAACCCGTGACAGAGCGCTCAAAAAGCGCTCCGATTCCTGTTTGCAATAGAGGTATTTTATGGACAATCGACCACTGTTCCAAGCAAGGTGGTCCTTGGGGCCATTGGCAGCCTGTACGCTGCTTCCCATCGCTCTACTGTGTTTCTGGTTATGGCCCATTGGCCAGATCTTGTGCCTGACTTTCGACGAGTGGCTGTTCCACAGCCTTAATGCGCCACTGGCCGACAACACCACCTGGCGCTACATCTGGACCGTCGGCAGCCTGCGCCCGTTCGACATCGTCGTCGGCCTGATCCTTCTGGCAGTGCTTATCCGCGGTGACTGGGTGTTCAAGGCAGCCCAGGTTCGTCAGGCGTTTTTCGGCTTTCTGGTCACGCTACTCCTCTTAGTGGTGATTCGCGCGCTGTTTTCCAAGTGGGTGGATGCAGCCGGTTGGCAACACAAGAGCCCGTCGATGATGTTCGACGACGTGGTGCACCTGAGTGACTACTACCCGAACCTGGAGAAGGCTTGGGAGCTGAAGGACCGCTCCAGCAAGAGTTTCCCGGGTGATCACGCTTCGGTGCTGTTGATCTGGGCCCTGTTCATGAGCGTGTTCAGCCGCCGACTGGTGCAGTTTCTGGTGGTCTGGGGGCTGGCGGTGCTGTTCATGCTGCCGCGCCTGGTTGCCGGTGCCCACTGGGGGCAGGATGACTATATAGGCGGGTTGCTGATGGCGGTGCTGGCGTTGGGCTGGAGCTACTACACGCCGTTGGCGGCCAAGGGTAGTGAAGCATTGATGCGCTGGACGGCGCCTTTGTTTTCGATTGCGGCCAAGCTACCGTTGGTCGGACGATTGGCGGTGATGCGCTAGATCCCCGGGGCTGTGTGGGAGCGGGCTTGTCCCGCGAACACCGGCGAAGCCGGTGCCATGCGCCGCGTAGCCACCTTCGCGGGACAAGCCCGCTCCCACAGCGGCCCTAGCTATTCAAAGCTCCCATGCAGCTGATGAATCTGCCGCCGCTGCTTCTTGCTCGGCCGCCCATCAGTAGTCACGCCCATCGCCCCGGCCTTGCGCAACTCAGCCGCCTGTTCCCGGCGCCGCACACTCTCTTCAGTCTCTTCATACAGCGTCTGCGCCTCCGGCGCCCCACGCCGCACCACCGACAACGCCTTCACCACCACAGTGCGCTCATCGAACCCGGTGCGCAGCACAAACTCGTCACCCACGCGTGGCTCCTTGCCCGGCTTGCAACGCTCGCCCCGGCAATGCACCTTGCCGCTCTCGATCGCCGCCTTGGCCAGCGCCCGCGTCTTGTAGAAACGCGCCGCCCACAGCCACTTGTCCAGGCGAACCTTGTCGTCGTCTTCGGCTTTTTGTGCCATCCCGTTACCTCGGATTCTGTCTTTCATCGAACTGTACTACCTTCACATACGGATGCAAAAAGTCCCCGCCATGCTTACAGTTCACCACCTTATTCGCAGGGTGCGCTTCGTGAAGACATTTGACCATTTGACTGTGATCGGCCTGCGCGAGTGGGTCGCCCTGCCTGACCTCGGCGTGGCCGGGCTACGTGCCAAGATCGACACCGGGGCCAGCACCTCCAGCCTGCACGCTACCGAGGTGGAACCGTTCGAGCGCGATGGCCAGCCCTGGGTACGCTTCACTGCACACCTGGGCACAGTGGTACAACTGCGTCACCGGCGCTGCGAGGCGCCGCTGGTGAACAGAAAAACCATCAGAAGCTCCAACGGTCACGCCCAGACCCGTTATGTCATTCGCACGTCACTGGCCTTGGGTGATCGTGTGTGGGAGGTCGAATTTACCCTGGCCTGCCGCAAGAGCATGCGCTATCGCCTGCTGCTGGGCTCCAAGGCGCTGATCCACGGCCAACTGGTGGTCAACCCTGGCCTGAAATACGTACAAGACAAACCGGCCTTTCCGGCCACTCTCTCTCCTGTCACAGGTGCTGCATGAAGATCGCTGTGCTGTCGCGCAATCCGCGTCTGTATTCCACCCGCCGCCTGGTCGAAGCCGGTACCCAGCGTGGCCACGAAATGGTGGTGATCGATACCCTGCGGGCCTACATGAACATTGCCAGCCACAAGCCGCAGATCCACTACCGTGGCAAGCCGCTGGAAGGCTTCGATGCAGTGATCCCGCGCATTGGCGCATCGGTTACTTTCTATGGCTGCGCGGTACTGCGCCAGTTCGAAATGATGGGCGTGTACCCGCTCAACGAGTCGGTGGCCATCGCCCGCTCGCGCGACAAGCTGCGCTCGTTGCAGCTGTTGTCACGGCGTGGCATCGGCTTGCCGATTACCGGCTTCGCCCACTCGCCCGACGACATCCCCGACCTGATCCAGATGGTCAATGGCGCGCCGCTGGTGATCAAGGTGCTGGAAGGCACCCAGGGCATCGGTGTGGTGCTATGCGAAACCACCCAGGCGGCCGAATCGGTGATCGAGGCGTTCATGGGCCTCAAGCAGAACATCATGGTGCAGGAGTACATCAAGGAGGCCGGTGGCGCCGACATCCGCTGTTTCGTGGTGGGCGACAAGGTCATTGCCTCGATGAAGCGCCAGGCCAAGCCGGGCGAGTTCCGCTCCAACCTGCACCGAGGGGGCGTCGCCAGCCTGATCAAGATTACCCCTGAAGAGCGGATCACCGCGATTCGTGCGGCCAAGGTGATGGGGTTGAGCGTGGCGGGTGTGGATATCTTGCGTTCAAACCATGGGCCGCTGGTGATGGAGGTGAACTCGTCGCCGGGGCTGGAAGGCATCGAAGTGACCACCGGCAAGAACGTGGCCGGGATGATCATCGAGCACCTTGAGAAGAATGGCGGGCCTAATCAGACCCGGACCAAGGGGAAAGGCTGACGTAAGCCTGTGCCGGCCTCTTCGCGGCTAAAGCCGCTCACACGTACCGTGTTGGCTCGAAGCTAGCGCAGAACCTGTGGGAGCGGCTTTAGCCGCGAAGGGGCCGTTGAATCTCACACAGCATTACGCGGCAACAACAGCCCCAGCGGCAACCGCACCCGCGCCTCAATCCCGCCACCAGAGCGATTGCGCAGCTCCACATTCCCGCCATGCTGCGCCGCAATCCGCTTGACGATCGCCAACCCCAACCCGGTGCCCTTGCCGCCCCGCGCCCGGTCGCCACGAATGAACGGGTTGAAGATAGTCTCCAACTCCGACTCGTCGATCCCGGTGCCACGGTCCAGCACGCTCAGCACCACGTAAGGTGCACTCTCGTCACCCGACACATAAGCAGCCACCTCTACGCCTTTGCCAGCATGGTGCAGGGCGTTGCCAATCAGGTTGCCCAGCATGCGCTTGAGTGAAACCCGGCGCAGCGGGAAAGGCGGAATCGGCTCCAGGCAAAGGCGCACGCGCTCTTTCGGCTGGTTGTACGGCGCTACGACTTCACGCACCAGGTCCGCCAGGTCGACCTCTTCCAACGGCTCGTCCCGCCCATCGCGGATAAAGGCCAGGAACTGATCGAGGATCGCGTCCATGTCTTCGATATCGCGGACCATGTCATCACTCAAGTCGCTGTCGCTGTTCAACAATGACAGCGACAGCCGCAGGCGGGTCAACGGCGTGCGAAGGTCATGGGAAACCCCTGCCAGCATAAGCTCGCGCTCGCGCCCGGCCTGCTCGACATCCTCGGCCATCTGGTTGAAGGCCTTGTACACCTCGGTCATCTCGCTGGGCGTATCGCTGATCGGCAGGCGCACGCTGCGCCCCTGCCCCAGCTGGCGGGCGGCGAACACCAGGCGTTTGAGCGGCTGGTTCAACTGCCGCACGAAAATCCACGCCGAAGCGGTGGACAACAAACCGATGGCCAGGAACCAGCCCAGCACGTTCCAGATCTTCTGCCCGCGCAGCGGATGCGGGTACAGCGGTACTTTCAGCCAGCCGGGGCCCAGGCTTGGCGCATTCACCCACAGCGCCGGTGGCGCATGAATACGCAACCGCACCTCGGTGTCTTCGCCCAGCTCGGCCTGCATCTGCCGCTGGTAGATTTCGCTATAGGGCCAGTGCTGCTCCCCTTCGGGCACGCCCGAGCCGGTCACGCGGATCAGCCCTGCTGCTTCGGCGATCTTGTCGCGGTTTTCTTCGTCGGCAGCCCAGTAGGCGCGCAAAGTCAACGCCACACCGTGGCTGTACTGACGGTCGACCAACACATCCTCGTTCATCAGCAGGTAGACCAGGGTCAAAGCCTTGCTGAACAGGACGACGATCAGCACCAGCCACAGGGTGCGGGCGAAGAAACTGTGCGGAAACCAGAGCGGTGTTTTCATGGACGACGAGACATCATTTACCTGCGTTTCAGTCCGGCACGAACACGTAGCCCACGCCCCAGACAGTCTGGATGTAACGCGGCTTGGACGCGTCCGGCTCGATCAGGCGGCGCAGGCGCGAGATCTGCACGTCGATGGAGCGCTCCAGTGCATCCCACTCGCGGCCACGAGCCAGGTTCATCAGCTTGTCGCGGGTCAGCGGCTCGCGGGCATGCATCACCAGGGCTTTGAGCACGGCGAACTCGCCGGTGGTAAGCATGTGCACTTCGTCGCCACGCTTGAGTTCGCGGGTCGCCAGCGACAGCTCGTAGTCGCCGAAGGTGACCGACTCGTCTTCGCTGCCCGGAGCACCCGGCACTGCCGGTGCCTGGCGGCGCAGCACGGCCTTGACCCTGGCCATCAGCTCGTCCGGGTTGAACGGCTTGGCCAGGTAGTCGTCGGCACCCAGTTCCAGGCCCTTGATACGGCTGAGCTCGTCGCCTCTGGCGGTGAGCATGATGATCGGGATCTGGTTGTTCTGCTGGCGCAGGCGCTTGCACGCGGACAGGCCATCCTCGCCCGGCAGCATCAGGTCGAGCACCACCAGGTTGAACACCTCGCGCTGCAGCAGGCGGCCCATCTGCTCGGTGTTGGGCACCGCGCGGGCACGGTAGCCCTTGCTGGCGAAGAAACGTTCCAGCAGGCTGCTAAGCCCCGGGTCGTCGTCGACGATGAGAATCTTTTCACCTTCAGCGGTGGTTGCGGTGGCGGTCATGAATAACTCCTCTGATATCGCCGCGCATTATGGCGTAGCAATTGCTGCACGTTGCGTGAGCATTGTTAGCAGATTTTTCCCCGGGCGCCAGTTCCGGCTGGCCGGGCGCTATCACCGCAAGCGGTTTGCGATGGGTATAATGCGCGGCTTTCATCCAGCGCCGCCGGGCGAAAAGCCCACAGGCGACCCCCGTATTCACAAATGTCAGGTGGTTTACATGGACAGCATCAACAGCCGTATCGCCGAGGAACTGGGCGTACGCCCCCAGCAGGTCGAGGCGGCCGTGGGCCTGTTGGACGAAGGCTCGACAGTGCCTTTCATCGCCCGTTACCGCAAGGAAGTGACCGGTAGCCTGGACGACACCCAGCTGCGCCATCTGGAAGAGCGCCTGCGCTACCTGCGCGAACTCGACGAGCGCCGCGCCAGCATCCTGTCCAGCATTGAGGAACAGGGCAAGCTGACCCCGGAACTGGCCCGCGAAATCAAGCTGGCCGACACCAAGACCCGCCTCGAAGACCTGTACCTGCCGTACAAGCAGAAGCGCCGCACCAAAGGCCAGATCGCCCTGGAAGCCGGCCTGGGCGAACTGGCCGATGGCCTGTTCAACGACCCGGCCCTGGCCCCGGAGAGCGAAGCTGCACGCTTCGTCAACGCCGAAAAAGGCGTGGCCGACGTCAAGGCTGCGCTGGAAGGCGCCAAGTACATCCTGATGGAGCGCTTCGCCGAAGACGCCGCCCTGCTCGACAAGCTGCGCAATTTCCTCAAGCAGGAGTCGGTGCTCAGCGCCCGTGTGGTGGCCGGCAAGGAAGAAGAAGGCGCCAAGTTCCGCGACTACTTCGCCCACGACGAACTGCTGCGCAACGCCCCGTCGCACCGTGCCCTGGCGATCTTCCGCGGGCGCAATGAAGGCGTGCTGAGCGCCTCGCTGAAAGTGGGCGAAGAGCTGCCTGGCACCCTGCACCCGTGCGAAGTGATGATCGGCAACCACGTCGGCATCGAAAACCGCAGCCGCCCGGCCGACAAGTGGCTGGGCGAAGTGGTGCGCTGGACCTGGAAGGTCAAGCTCTACACCCACCTGGAAACCGACCTGTTCGGCGAGTTGCGCGACAACGCCGAAGGCGAGGCGATCAACGTGTTCGCCCACAACCTGCACGACCTGCTGCTGGCCGCACCGGCCGGCCCGCGTGCCACCCTGGGCTTCGACCCGGGCCTGCGCACCGGCTGCAAGATCGCCGTGGTCGATGCCACCGGCAAGCTGCTGGACCACACCACGGTCTACCCGCACGCGCCGAAGAACGACTGGGACCGCACCATTTCTATCATGGCCGCGCTGTGCGCCAAGCACTCGGTAGAGCTGATCGCCATCGGCAACGGCACCGCCAGCCGCGAAAGCGACAAGCTGGTCGCCGAGCTGGTGAAAAAGTACCCAGCGCTGAAAATCACCAAGATCATGGTCTCCGAAGCCGGCGCGTCGGTGTACTCGGCATCTGAACTGGCCGCCCGCGAGTTCCCGGACCTGGACGTTTCGATCCGTGGCGCCGTGTCGATCGCCCGCCGCCTGCAGGACCCGCTGGCCGAGCTGGTGAAAATCGACCCGAAATCCATCGGTGTCGGCCAGTACCAGCACGATGTGTCCCAGCTGAAACTGGCACGCGGCCTGGACGCCGTGGTCGAGGACTGCGTGAACGCCGTGGGCGTGGATGTGAACACCGCCTCGGTGGCGCTGTTGACCCGTATCTCTGGCCTGAACGCCACGCTGGCACAGAACATCGTCGCCCACCGCGATGCCAACGGCCCGTTCGCCACCCGTGCGGCGCTGAAAAAGGTCAGCCGCCTGGGTGAAAAAACCTTCGAACAAGCCGCCGGCTTCCTGCGCGTGATGAACGGCGACAACCCGCTGGACGCTTCTGCAGTGCACCCCGAAGCCTACCCGCTGGTGCAACGCATTGCTGCCGACACCGACCGCGACATCCGCTCGCTGATCGGCGACAGCAGCTTCCTCAAGCGCCTGGACCCGAAGAAATTCACCGACGAGTCCTTCGGTCTGCCAACCGTCACCGACATTCTGCAAGAGCTGGACAAGCCTGGCCGTGACCCGCGCCCCGAGTTCAAGACCGCCACCTTCCAGGACGGCGTCGAAGACCTCAAGGACCTGGAGCCAGGCATGATCCTCGAAGGCGTGGTGACCAACGTCACCAACTTTGGTGCCTTCGTCGACATCGGCGTGCACCAGGACGGCCTGGTGCACATCTCGGCGCTGTCGGAGAAGTTCATCAAGGACCCGCGTGAAGCGGTCAAGGCCGGCGATGTGGTCAAGGTCAAGGTCATGGAAGTGGACATCCCGCGCAAGCGCGTAGGCCTGTCCATGCGCATGAGCGACACCCCGGGCGAAAAGGTCGAAGGCAACCGCGGCGGCAACCGTGGCAATGGCGGCAACCGTCAGCAGCAGGCCCCACGCCAGCGTGAAACTGCCACTGCCGCACCGGCCAACAACGCCATGGCCTCGCTGTTCGCCAACGCCAAGCAGTTGAAGAAGAAGTGATGGACGTACCACGCGAATACGTCGAAAGCGCCTTCAGCCAGCTGCTGGGCTGCCGCCTGCAAAGCCTGGAAACAGGTGTTGCCGAAGTGGCCCTGCCGCTCGAACCGCATTTGCGCAACCGGGGCCAGAAGCTGCACGGCGGGGCGATCTTCAGCCTGGTGGACATCGCCATGGGCCTGGCCTGCTCGGCCAGCCATGGCTTTGACCAGCAAAGCGTCACCATCGAGTGCAAGATCAACTACATGCGTGCCGTGAGTGACGGCGAAGTGGTGTGCACTGCCCGTGTGCTGCACGCCGGGCGGCGTACCCTGGTGGTCGACGCCGACGTAGTCCAGGGCGACAAACTGGTGGCGAAAGCGCAAGGAACCTTCGCGGTTCTCTAGCTCACCAAGCAGTATCTGCGGTATTTTCAGCAGTGCGCTGGCACTGCTGGAACCGCGTAAACCAGGCGACAACGCCAGTTCCTTTCTTCCTACCCTTGTAGACCGTTATCTCTACCCCCATATTGGGGCGACTGACGCGTGAAGGAATACATCTTGAGCGACCTCCTCAACCGCCGCCTGAGCCTGCTCGGCGCCAATCTCCCCCTGCTCAAGCAGTGCCTGCACGGTATTGAGCGCGAATGCCTGCGCGTGACCGATGAAGGTCGCCTGGCCCAGACCCCGCATCCGCAAGCCCTGGGATCGGCGCTGACCAACGAGCAGATCACTACCGATTATTCCGAGTCGCTGCTGGAGTTCATTACCCCAGCCCTGCCCGACCCGGCCAAGGTGCTCGAAAGCCTCGAACAGACCCACCGTTTCGTCTACAGCAAGCTGGGCGACGAATACCTGTGGAGCCCGTCGATGCCGTGCACGCTGCCGGCCGAGGAGGACATCCCGATTGCCGAGTACGGCACCTCGAACATCGGCAAGCTCAAGCACGTCTACCGCAAGGGCCTGGCCCTGCGCTACGGCCGTACCATGCAGTGCATCGCCGGTATCCATTACAACTTCTCGCTGCCCGAAGCCCTTTGGCCTCTGCTGCGCGAAGCCGAAGGCAGCACTGAAGACAACCGCGACTACCAGTCGTCGGCGTACATCGCGCTAATCCGCAACTTCCGTCGCTACAGCTGGTTGCTGATGTACCTGTTCGGCGCGTCGCCAGCGCTGGACAAAGGCTTTTTGCGTGGCCGCCCGCACCAGCTCGAAGAGCTGGACGCCGAAACCCTGTTCCTGCCCTACGCCACCAGCCTGCGCATGAGTGACCTGGGCTACCAGAGCAACGCCCAGGCCGGCCTCACGCCGTGCTACAACAACCTGGCCAGCTACACCGACAGCCTGCGCAAGGCGGTGGGCACGCCCTACCCGCCTTACGTGGAAGTCGGCACGCACGTGGACGGCGAGTGGGTGCAGCTGAACACCAACATCCTGCAGATCGAAAACGAGTACTACTCGAACATCCGCCCCAAGCGGGTCACCTACACGGGCGAACGGCCAATTCAGGCCCTGACCTCGCGCGGCGTGCAGTATGTGGAAGTGCGTTGCCTGGACATCAACCCGTTCCTGCCCGTGGGCATCGACCTGACCGAGGCGCGCTTCCTCGATGCGTTCCTGCTGTTCTGCGCGCTGGAAGACAGCCCGCAGCTGGACAATGGCGAATGCAGCCAGTGCACCAGCAACTTCCTGACCGTGGTCAAGGAAGGCCGCCGCCCAGGCCTGAAGCTGCACCGCGACGGCCAGCCGATCGGCTTGAAAGACTGGGCCAGCGAGCTGATCGAACGTATCCGGCAATTGGCCGACCTGCTCGACCAGGCTCAAGGCGGTGATGAGCACGCCAAGGCACTGGATGCACAGCAGGCCAAGGTTGACGATACCTCGCTGACACCGTCGGCCCAGGTGCTGGCACGCATGACCGAACACGACGAAACCTTCGTCCAGTTCTCCCTGCGTCAAAGCCGGATCCACGCCGAAACCTTCCGCGAGCAGCCACTGAGCAACGAGCAGCAACAGACCTTCGAAACACTGGCCCGCGACTCGCTTGCCAAGCAATCGGAGCTGGAACAGGAAGAAGTCGGTGACTTCGACCTGTTCGTCGGCGCCTACCAGGCTAGCATCCTGGCCATCAGCAACTGATGAACCGCACCGTCACCCCGCGCAAGCCGCGCGCCAGCAGCCAGGCCAGGATCGAAGCGATCCTGGCGGCTGCACGTGAGCTGCTGGCCGAACACGGGGTGGCGGCGCTGTCCATCTACAGCGTGGCCGAGCGGGCACAGATTCCGCCGTCGTCGGTGTATCACTTTTTCGCCAGCGTGCCGGCGTTGCTGGAAGCGCTGACTGCCGACGTGCACCGGGCGTTTCGCGAGGCACTGGGCGCCCCCATCGACAGCAGCATGTTCAGCACCTGGCACGAGCTGTCACGGCTGATCGAAGAGCGCATGCTTGAGATCTATAACGGCGATGCCGCAGCGCGGCAGTTGATCCTGGCCCAGCATGGACTGAGTGAGGTGGTGCAGGCCGACCGGCAGCACGACATGGAATTGGGCGACTTGATGCACAAGTTGTTCGACCAGCATTTTCACCTGCCGGTGATGCCGCTGGACGTGGACGTGTTCGCGCTGGCCATGGAGCTGAGCGACCGGGTGTATGCGCGGTCGGTGCAGCTGCACGAGGCGATCACCCCGCGCATGGCCGAGGAAGGCAAGCGGGTGTTCGAGGCGTATCTGGGGCTGTATTTGCCGCCGTTTCTGGCCAAGCGTTCCGACTGAGATTATTGGGGCCGCTTTGCGCCCCTTCGCGGGCTCGCCCGCTCCCACATGGTCCTGCGTAAAGCGGCAAAATGTGGGAGCGGGCGTGCCCGCGAAGGGCTGCAAAGCAGCCCCAATATCGAGCAGCACCATCACAGCTTGGCGATAGACACTTCAGTCGACTTCACGAAGGCAATCACTTCGCTGCCCACCTGCAGCTCCAGCTCCTTCACAGAGCGGGTGGTGATGACCGAAGTCACAATGCCCGAGGCAGTCTGCACGTCGATTTCCGACAGTACCGGGCCTTCGAGGATTTCTTTCACGGTGCCTTTGAACTGGTTGCGCACGTTGATGGCTTTGATAGTCATGATGTAATTCCTTCTCTATGGCTTCTGGGATTCAGTGAGCCCAACGCAACTGCGTGGGCAGAGGGGCTACAGGGTCCGGCTCGGGCGCAGTACCCGGGGCCGACAGAACACGGTTGAGCACTTCGCCTTCCAGCGCGGCCAGGCGGTGCGAACCACGCGCCCGGGGCCGTGCCAGGTCGACAGTGAGGTCGAGCCCGACCTCGCCGTCCTCGATCAGGATCACCCGGTCAGCCACGGCTACTGCCTCGCTGACGTCATGAGTAACCAGCAGCACGGTGAAACCATGCTGACGCCACAGGCGTTCGATCAGTTGCTGCATCTCGATCCGGGTCAATGCATCCAGCGCACCCAGCGGCTCGTCCAGCAGCAGCAGGCGCGGTTGGTGAATCAGCGCACGGGCCAACGCCACACGCTGCTTCTGGCCACCCGACAGTGCCGCTGGCCACTCATTGGCGCGGTCGGCAAGGCCAACCGCCTCGAGTGCATCCAGTGCTCGTGAACGCCAGTCGCCAGAAAGGCCCAGGCCTACGTTGTCGATCACCTTCTTCCACGGCAGCAGGCGTGCGTCCTGGAACATAAGGCGGGTTTCTTCACGGGCCTCTTCCAGCGGCGCAGCGCCGGCCAGCAGCTGCCCGGCAGTAGGCCGGTCGAGCCCGGCCAGCAGGCGCAGCAGGGTGCTCTTGCCGCAGCCGCTACGGCCAACAATGGCGACGAACTGACCAGCCGGGATGTGCAGGTCGATACCTTTCAACACTTCGCGCTGGCCAAAGGCCTTGCGCAGGCCGTTGGAAGCCAGCGGGATGCCACGCAGCAGGCGTGGCGGCTGTTCCTTGAGCACGGTCATGCGCCCTCCTTCCTGGCCACTTGATAGGCCGGGTGCCAGCGTAACCACACACGTTCCAGGCCGCGGGCGGCGAGGTCGGCGAGCTTGCCGAGCACGGCGTACAGGACAATGGCCAGTACCACCACGTCGGTCTGCAGGAACTCACGGGCGTTCATTGCCAGGTAACCGATGCCGGCGTTGGCCGAAATGGTCTCGGCCACGATCAAGGTCAGCCACATGAAGCCCAGTGCAAAGCGCACGCCCACCAGGATCGAGGGCAGCGCGCCCGGCAGGATTACCTGGCGGAAAAGGCTGAAGCCCGACAGGCCGTAGCTGCGTGCCATTTCCACCAGCGCCGGGTCGACGTTGCGGATGCCGTGGTAGGTGTTCAGGTAGATCGGGAACAGCGTGCCCAGCGCGACCAGGAAGATCTTTGCCGACTCGTCGATACCGAACCACAGGATCACCAGCGGGATCAGCGCCAGGTGGGGCACGTTGCGGATCATCTGCACCGAGCTGTCGAGCAGGCGTTCGCCCCAGTTCGACAGGCCGGTGATGAAGCCCAGCACCAGGCCGATGCTGCCGCCGATGACGAAGCCCAGGCCGGCACGCCAGCCACTGATGGCCAGGTGGGTCCAGATATCACCGCTGCGTACCAGCTCGACACCGGCGCTGACCACGGCGCTGGGTGCCGGCAGGATGCGCGTCGACAGCCAGCCAGCGCTGACCGCCAGTTGCCAGGCTGCCAACAGCAGTACCGGCAGCGCCCACGGCGCCAGGCGCTGGGACAGGTTGGAAGAAGTTGCACGACTCATGGCCCGGCCCTCAGCTCTGCGACACGGACTTGGGCAGGATGTCGTTGGCCACCATCTCGCCAAACGGGCTCACATAGCCGCCGCTTTTCGGTTGCTCCGGGCGCTGTACGTCGAGGTGCGGGAACAGCAACTCGGCAACCCGGTACGACTCTTCCAGGTGTGGGTAACCCGAGAAGATGAAGGTATCGATCCCCAGATCGGCGTATTCCTTTACCCGTGCAGCCACAGTCGGGCCATCACCCACCAGGGCGGTGCCGGCGCCGCCGCGGACCAGGCCAACGCCTGCCCACAGGTTAGGGCTGACTTCGAGGTTGTCGCGGTTGCCGCCGTGCAGGGCAGCCATGCGTTGCTGGCCCACCGAGTCGAAGCGCGACAGCGAGGCCTGGGCACGGGCAATGGTGTCGTCGTCCAGGTGCGAGATCAGCTTGTCGGCGGCGGCCCAGGCTTCTTCGTTGGTTTCACGCACGATCACGTGCAGACGAATACCGAAGCGCACTTCACGGCCCTGCGCAGCTGCCTTTTCGCGCACCTGGGCAATCTTTTCGGCAACCGCTGCGGGTGGCTCGCCCCAGGTCAGGTACAGCTCGACCTGTTCGGCGGCGAGGTCCTGGGCGGCTTCGGACGAACCGCCGAAATACAGCGGTGGGCGTGGTTGCTGAATCGGCGGGTAGAGCAGCTTGGCGCCCTTCACCTGAATGTGCTTGCCGTCATAGTCGACGTTTTCACCTTCCAGCACCTTGCGCCAGATACGGGTGAACTCGACCGAGGCTTCGTAGCGCTCCTGGTGGTTCAGGTGCAGGCCATCACCGGCCAGCTCGTCCGGGTCGCCGCCGGTCACCAGGTTGAACAACGCGCGGCCATTGGACAGGCGGTCCAGGGTGGCTGCCTGTCGGGCCGCCACGGTCGGCGAAATGATGCCGGGGCGCAGGGCGACCAGGAATTTCAGGTGCTGGGTAACGGGGATCAGCGACGCGGCCACCAGCCAGGAATCCTCACAGGAGCGGCCGGTGGGGATCAGCACCCCGCCGAAACCAAGGCGGTCAGCGGCCTGGGCGATTTGTTGCAGGTACCCGTGGTCAACCGCACGCGCACCATCGGAAGTGCCCAGGTACTTGCCGTCACCGTGGGTTGGCAGGAACCAGAAAATGTTAAGGCTCATTGGAGTTGTCTCCTCAAGGGTGGCTCAGCCAGGGCGGTGCCCCGGCACAGGCGAATCAATCAAGGCGCGCTAGCGACCTTGGCCGGGGGTGTCCAGATCACGTCCTTGATGCTCAGCGGCTTGGGTATCAGCTTGAGCGCCTGGAAGGTGTCGGCGATTTTCTGTTGTGCGGCCACGACCTCGGGAGTCAGCGGCGCGGCGCCGTAGCCTTGGCGTTTGACCGAGGTCAGGGTGATGTCGGCGGGCAGGCCGAGCAGCGGTGCAACCTGATCGGTCACCTCCTGCGGGTTGGCCTGGGACCACTCGCCCACGGCGCGCACTTCTTCGATCACGGTGTTGATCACCGCCGGGTGCTGGGTCGCGTAGTTGCGGGTGGCGAGGTAGAACTGGTGGTTGTCGACCAGGCCCTTGCCGTCACGCAAGGTGCGCGCTTGCAACTGTTGCTCGGCGGCAGCCTGGTACGGGTCCCAGATCACCCAGGCATCGACGCTGCCACGCTCGAAGGCGGCGCGGGCATCGGCCGGAGGCAGGTAGACCGGCTGGATATCGCTGTACTTGAGGCCGGCGTCTTCCAAGGCACGGACCAACAGGTAGTGCACGTTGGAGCCTTTGTTGAGGACGACTTTCTTGCCCTTGAGGTCTTTCACCGACTGGATCGGCGAGCCCTTCGGCACCAGGATCGCCTCGCTGTGCGGCGCAGGCGGCTCGTAGGCCACATAGAGCAGATCGGCGCCGGCAGCCTGGGCAAACACGGGCGGGGTCTCGCCGGTAACGCCAAAATCGATGGAACCGACGTTCAGCCCTTCAAGCAGCTGCGGGCCGCCGGGGAATTCGGTCCACTGCACCTGTACGCCCTGCTCGGCCAGGCGCTTTTCCAGCGTGCCCTTGGCCTTGAGCAGCACCAGGGTGCCGTATTTCTGGTAACCGATACGCAGGCTTTCGGCCTGGGCTTGAGTGATGGCGCCGAAGGACACAGCCGCCGCAAACAGGGCGACCAGACCGCGACGCAAGAAGACTGTGCGCATGGCGCTCTCCTGTGCGAATGAGGTTCGGGTTGCACCTGCTTGCCTCGTTGTCGGGCTAGTAAGGTGGTGAAGCGGGTTGTGCCGGTCAGATGCTCCAGCGGGCGCTGATCAGGCGTTCATTCAGTACGCCGGGGGCCACGGGGCGTGGCCGGCGGGCCAAGGCAACGTGGAAGGTTTCCAGCGAGTCCAGCAGGCGTTCTTCCAGCGCCGGTACCAATTGCGCGGGCTTTGCGCCTTCTGCGTAAGCTACCTGGCTGTCGTCGGCAAAGATCCCTTGCAGGGTCTCTTGTGCCTTGAGTGCCGACAGCACGGGTTTCAATGCGTAATCCACCGCCAGCATGTGGGCGATGCTGCCGCCGGTGGCGATTGGCAACACGATCTTGTGGGCCAGGGCGCGCTCAGGCAGCAGGTCGAGCAAGGTTTTCAGTGCACCGGCAAACGACGCCTTGTACACCGGGGTGGAAACGATCAGGCCATCGGCCTGGGCTACCAGCTGCTGGAAGTGCTGCACATGCGGGCTGTCGAAACGGGCGTGGAGCAGGTCTTCGGCGGGGAAGTCCCGTACCTGGAACGTCACGACCTCGACGCCTTGGTTCTGCAGCCACTGGCGCGAACGCTCCAGCAACACGCCGGAGCGTGAACGAGGGCTTGGGCTACCACCGATTGATACCACCAGCATTGCAGCGCTTCCTTGTGTTCTGTTGGGAGTGACATTAACAGTCACCGCATATATCTAGAAATCATATTTTTTCATTTGGTTATTCCATTTTGATTTCATGTTCCAGGCCTATTCGCGGGCATGCCCGCTCCCACAGTGGCCGCGCAAAGCTTGAGAGCTGCGCTATCCCTGTGGGAGCGGGCGCGCCCGCGAAGAAGCCCACACAGTTCTTACAGGCATAAAAAAGGGCCGTCGAAACGGCCCGAAAATCCCTGCTTGGCTAAGAGCAATGCAACGAGGAATCCATTAACGATTGGGCTGCGGGGTCAGCCGCAGATAGGGTTTGACCGCCCGGTAACCTTTGGGGAAGCGCTGCTTGATCTCTTCCTCGTCCTTCAACGAAGGCACGATCACCACTTCGTCACCGTCCTGCCAGTTACCCGGCGTGGCGACCTTGTGGTTGTCGGTCAGTTGCAGCGAGTCGATTACCCGCAAAATTTCGTTGAAGTTGCGCCCGGTACTGGCCGGATAGGTGATGGTCAGGCGCACCTTCTTGTTCGGATCGATCACGAACAGCGAGCGCACGGTGAGGGTGTCGCTGGCGTTCGGGTGGATCAGGTCGTACAGGTCGGAGACCTTGCGGTCAGCGTCGGCGATGATCGGGAAGTTGACCACGGTGTTCTGTGTTTCGTTGATGTCCTCGATCCACTTGTGGTGCGAGTCGACCGGGTCTACCGACAGGGCAATGGCCTTGACCCCGCGCTTGGCGAAATCGTCCTTGAGCTTGGCAGTCAGGCCGAGCTCGGTGGTGCACACCGGGGTGAAGTCGGCCGGGTGGGAGAACAACACCCCCCAGCTGTTGCCCAGCCACTCGTGGAAGCGGATCTTGCCTTCGCTGGAATCCTGTTCGAAATCGGGGGCGATATCGCCGAGTTTGAGGCTCATGGGCTGCGGCTCCTTGGCTGGGTTCTGTAGCGTATGGGTTCAATGTGCCTGCGTTTGGTTAAAAACAAAAAGAATAAATGACGATTTATTTATAACCACAGGGCATACGAATGTGCAGGCACAAAAAAGCCTCGCACTAGGCGAGGCTTCTTGTTCAGCTACGGCTTACAGGAAGTTGTAAGTGTAGTTCACGATGAAGCGAGTTTGATCCTTATCGACCGGAGCTTCACCCTCACCACGGTAGATACCATGACGCAGGCTGGCACCCAGGCCCTTGAGGGTACCTTCCTGGATTACATAGTCGATGCGGGCGTCACGTTCCCACTCGTGGTAAGTACCATTACCAGAGAAGTTACGAATGTCCGTACCGCGCAGGTAAGCGACCGAAGCCTTCAGGCCAGGCACGCCAGCCTGAGCGAAATCATAGCTGTACTGACCGAAGGTGGTGTTGGTACCAGCACGGGCAAACTGGTTGATCATACTATCGGTGAACAGGTAGAAGCTTGCGCCACCAGCACCTTCTGGACGGCCATTGCTATCAGTTACCGAACCTTGGTTCAGCCAGACGAAACCACCGTCATCACTGACCTGTTGATGACCCAGCATCAACGCATGGCCGCCCAAGGTGTAGGTGAACATGGCAGACCAAGTCTTGTTGTCGACCTCGCCATTGTTTTTGCGATAGCCACCGTTGTTGTTGAAGCTGTATTCGCCAGGGCCGTTCTTGCCATCGCTGCTGCTGTCGAAGTAGCGCAGGTCAGTTTTGAACGATTGGTCATCGGAAATCTTGAAGACATGGGTAGCACCCAGGAAGTGCTGTTTGTAGAAGTCTTTCAGATTCGAGTAGTAGTACTGCAGTGTCAGGTCAGGAGTGAGCTTGTAGTCCAGACCACCGTAGATGAACTTGTTGCTGTCGGCAGTTGCACCGTTGACCGACAGGCCAGTGCGGTTGCTCGAAGCACGACCCATGGCATGGGTCAGCTGGCCGGCATTGATGGTCAGGTTGTCGATTTCTTTCGACTGGATGGTGCCACCTTCAAAGGTTTGCGGCAGCAAACGACCATCGTTGGAGACCAGAATCGGCAGGTTCGGTGCCAGCGCGCTACCGAAGTGAGCTTCAGTTTTGGAGAAGCGGGCCTTGGCATTACCACCGATACGAGCCCACTGGCTCACTGCGGAGCCATCGGTGTCGCTCGGGAAGAAGGTGCTGCTATTCGGATGTTTGCCGCGGCCGCCGTCGAGATGAATTCCCCACAGAGCTTGTACGTCAACGCCGAAGCCTACGGTGCCTTGGGTGAAACCGGAAAGGTAGTCGAGCTTGAAGCCCTGACCCGACTCACGGTTGTCAGCACCACCTTCGCGGTTATCGTCATTGAAGTACATGGTGCGCGAGCTGAGCGACAGTTTGCTGTCTTCAACGAAACCGGCAGCGCCTGCTGTTTGGGCGAAAACCCCCAGTGCCACGGCCACGGCCAGGCTGGACTTATACATGTTTTGCTCCTCTACGTTCTAATTCTTGTGTATCTCTGGCGGAGGGGTCTGCTGCCCCGCTCACCGTGGATTGGCGATTTAGTCCCAAAGCGTGACCATTAAGTCAATCGTTTCTAAACGTTTCGCGACTTTGGTCTAAGACGCCACCTGCGCTACAGGATAATGACAATCCTATAAATCCAAAATGACCGTTTTGTGAATTGATAAGATTTTTACGGAATATGGTTGGAACCTTTACTGCCATTCGTTGTAGCAGACCAGCGATTAATAACTTTTGGTTATTTGCAAACGTTTGCTCATAACCTAATAACGTATCGTTCTATAGGGACGAAAAAGCCTAGCAGTTAGCTCTGATTTCGCCATTCGTCCATGTGCGCCTCACTCGGTCCCTGTAGGAGCGGCCTTGTGTCGCGATGGGGTGCGAAGCGCCCCCCAAAAATCTCAGCTGCGCCGCAGATAGTGCCGGGGCCGCTTTGCGCCCCATCGCGACACAAGGCCGCTCCTACAAGGGATCGTGTCAGGCATCAGGTCGTTAAAGCATTTGGCTCCTAAGCTAATGCAAAAAAGTTATTTATTTGTAAATTCTTAGATCATTTAGTCTTCTCGCCATCCATCACACCGATTGCCTGACGAGAGGTTCACCATGATCCCGCACGCTCCGCTGCGCCTGTTCGCCGCCCTGACCCTCGCCGGCACCAGCTGGTTTGCCCAGGCTGCCGACCTTACCGTGGCCTACCAGACCACGGTCGACCCCGCCAAAGTGGCGCAGGTAGACGGCGACTACGAAAAAGCCAGCAAGGCCAGCATCGACTGGCGCAAGTTCGACAACGGCGCAGACGTGATCACCGCCGTGGCCAGCGGCGATGTGCAGATCGGCTACCTCGGCTCCAGCCCGCTGGCCGCAGCGGCCACCCGCAAGCTGCCGGTCGAGACCTTCCTGATTGCCACACAGATTGGCGCTGGCGAAGCACTGGTCGCCCGCGACAGCATCAAGACTCCGCAAGACCTGATCGGCAAGAAGGTCGCCGTGCCATTCGTTTCCACCGGCCATTACAGCCTGCTGGCCGCCCTGAAAAGCTGGAACATCGACCCTTCCAAGGTACAAATCCTCAACCTGGCACCACCGGCCATCATTGCCGCCTGGAAGCGCGGCGACATCGACGCCACCTACGTGTGGGACCCAGCCTTGGGCGTGGCCAAGGAAAACGGCAAGGTGCTGATTACCTCGGGCGACCTGGCCCAGAAAGGCGCGCCCACCTTCGACGCCTGGATTGTGCGCAAGGACTTCGCCGACAAACACCCAGAGGTGGTCAAGGCCTTTGCCAAGGTCACCCTGGACGCCTACGCCGACTACCGCAAAGACCCGCAAGCCTGGCTGGCCGACAAGGCCAACGTAGACAAGCTGGTGAAGCTGTCCGGCGCCAAGGCCAGCGACATCCCGGTACTGCTGGAGGGCAACGTCTACCCACTGGCCGCCGACCAGGCCAACGCCCTGGGCGCACCGACCACCCAGGCACTGACCGACACGGCCAACTTCCTCAAGCAGCAAGGCAAGGTCGACGCCGTGCTGCCGGACTACTCGCCGTACGTCAGCGCCAAGTTCCTTCCAAACTGATCCGGAGCCCGTCATGGCCTTGCTCGAACTGGAGCGCATCAGCGCACAGTACCCTGGCGCCAGCACCCCGGTGCTGGCCGACATCAACCTGAGCCTGGGGCCGCGCCAGTTGCTGGTGGCCCTGGGGCCTTCCGGCAGCGGCAAGACTTCGCTGCTGAACCTGATCGCCGGTTTTGTCGCCCCCAGCGGCGGGCGCATCACCCTCGACGGCGTGCCCGTGCAAGGCCCCGGTGCCGAGCGCGGCGTGGTGTTCCAGGACGATGCCTTGCTGCCGTGGCAGAACGTGCTGGGCAATGTCGCCTTTGGCCTCGAACTGGCCGGCGTACCTCGCGCCAAGCGCGAAGCCAAGGCCCGTGAAATGCTCGCCCTCGTCGACCTCGATGGCTTCGGCGAGCGGCGCATCTGGCAATTGTCCGGTGGCCAGAAGCAGCGCGTAGGCCTGGCCCGCGCACTGGCGGCCGACCCTCGGGTATTGCTGATGGACGAACCGTTTGGCGCCCTCGATGCCTTCACCCGCGAGCAGATGCAAGAACTGCTGTTGCAGGTGTGGCAGCGCACCGCCAAGCCGGTGTTCCTGATTACCCACGACATCGAAGAAGCCGTGTTCCTCGCCAGCGAGCTGGTACTGCTGGCCCCCAACCCGGGGCGTGTGGTGGAACGCCTGCAACTGGACTTTGGCCAGCGCTATGCCGCGGGTGAATCAGCTCGGGCGATCAAGTCCGACCCCGCCTTTATCGAGACCCGCGAGCATGTGCTGGCGCGGGTGTTCTCCCAACGCCAGAACCTGCAGGAGCGCGCATGAGCAGCCTGGACCTGCCGGTTGCCGGCAAACACCAAGCCCAAACCCGGCCTGTTGCAACAGCACGACGCCAGCTTTCTACCCGCTGGATCAGCACCCTGACGCTGGCCAGCCTGCTATTGACCTGGTGGCTGGTGACGGCCGCAGGCTGGATCGAGCCGCTGTTCCTGCCTTCGCCGGGCAACATCCTGGCCAGGGCCTGGACCCTGCTGACCCAGGGTTACATGGACGCCAGCCTGTGGCAGCACCTGGGCGCAAGCCTGGGCCGTATCGGCCTGGCGCTGGTAGCCGCGACCCTGACCGCGATACCGGTCGGCATCGCCATCGGCTACAACCGCGTGGCCCGCGGCATCCTTGACCCGCTGATCGAGTTTTACCGCCCTATCCCACCATTGGCGTACCTGCCGCTGATCGTCATCTGGTGCGGCATCGGCGAGCTGTCGAAGGTGTTGCTGATCTACCTGGCGATCTTCGCCCCCATCGCCATCGCCACAGCCACCGGCGTGCGCACGGTCGACCCGGCCAGGCTGCGTGCAGCGCAGTCGCTGGGCGCCACCAAGGCCCAGCTGATCCGCCATGTGATCCTGCCCAGCGCGCTGCCCGACATCCTTACCGGTATCCGTATCGGCCTGGGGGTCGGCTGGTCGACCCTGGTGGCCGCCGAGCTGATCGCCGCCACCAGCGGCCTGGGCTTCATGGTGCAGTCGGCGGCACAATTCCTGGTCACCGACGTAGTGGTGCTGGGCATCCTGTTGATCGCCCTGATCGCCTTCGCCCTGGAAATGAGCCTGCGTGCCCTGCAACGCAAACTGGTGCCCTGGCACGGGCAGAGCCACTGATTGCCGACTGACCACGCCGGCAACCCGGCGCCAAGAACGAGAAAAGACATGAGCCTGACCGTTATTCCCCTCAGCCCGGCGCTGGGTGCGCAGATCAGCGGCGTGGACATCAGCCGCGAGATCACCGCACAAGAGCGCGACGCCATCGAACAGGCGTTGTTGCAGCACCAGGTGCTGTTCTTCCGCGACCAGCCGATCGACCCGGAGCAGCAGGCGCGCTTTGCCGCCCGCTTCGGCGACCTGCACATCCACCCGATCTACCCCAACGTGCCGGAAACCCCGCAGGTGCTGGTGCTCGACACGGCAGTGACCGACGTACGCGACAACGCCGTGTGGCACACCGACGTGACCTTTTTGCCGACCCCGGCATTGGGCGCGGTGCTCAGCGCCAAGCAATTGCCCGCTTACGGTGGCGATACCCTGTGGGCCAGCGGCATTGCGGCCTTCGAGGCCTTGTCGGCGCCGCTGAGGGGCATGCTCGACGGCCTGACTGCCACCCACGATTTCACCAAGTCGTTCCCGCTGGAGCGCTTTGGCACTACGCCTGAAGACCTGGCGCGCTGGGAGGCGACGCGGCGCAACAACCCACCGTTGTCGCACCCGGTGGTGCGTACGCATCCGGTTAGCGGGCGCAAGGCGTTGTTTGTCAATGAAGGGTTCACTACGCGCATCAATGAACTGAGCGAGTTGGAAAGCGAGGCGTTGCTGAAGCTGCTGTTCGCCCATGCCACGCGGCCGGAGTTCAGTATTCGCTGGCGCTGGCAGGAGAATGACGTGGCGTTCTGGGACAACCGCGTGACACAGCATTTTGCCGTGGATGATTACCGGCCCAATCGGCGGGTGATGCACCGGGCGACCATCCTTGGGGATGCGCCTTTTTAGTGGTTGCCTGTGCCGGCCTCTTCGCGGGCTTGCCCGCTCCCACAGATCCGGCACAGGTTTCGAAACCTGTGATGTACCTGTGGGAGCGGGCAAGCCCGCGAAGAGGCCAGCACAGGAGAGCCCGGTCAGCGGACCAGATGCAGGTACTGCATGTGCCGCTCATACTGGTCGAGGATGTCGTTGATGATCTGCTCCTTGCTGTAGCCTACCAGGTCATAATTCTGGCTGCCTTCGCTCAGGTGCACCTCCGCCCGGTAATAGCGGCGGTTCTTCAAATCCTGCGTCCCCAGCCCACCCAGGGCAAACGACGGCGTGAAGTAACCACGCATCTGCACCTGGTAAATGAACGGCTGCTCCTCGCCATGGCCGATCTTCAGGCTGACGTTGTCGTGGCTCGGGTCATCCTGGGTAATCAGCACCAGACCCTTCTGCTCGAACACCTCACGCACCTCGGCAATCGCCGGGCGCACCACGTCGTCCATGAAGCGGTACACCTCATCGCGCGACGGGAAGTGCACCGCCTGGCTCAGGCGCTGGCGCCAGCCGCCACGGCCGCGACGTGACTGGGCAAACGGGGCCAGCGAGTGCATCTGCGCGATCTGCCGTTGCGACTCCAGGTAGAACGCCTTGTGCAACCCCCACATCATGCACAGCAGGATCAGCGAGAACGGCAACGAGGTCAGCACCACCGCCGACTTCAGCGAGTCGATGCTGCCGGCAAACAACAGCGCACTGGTGATCAGCGCGGTCATAGCGCCCCAGAAGATACGCAGCCAGTTCGGCCCATCCTCATCCGCCTCACCACCCTTGGCCGACAGGGTCGACAGCACAACGGTGCCCGAGTCGGCCGAGGTCACGAAGAACACGAAGCTGATGAACACCGTGGTGGCGATTACCGCCTTGCTCCAGGGGTAAGTCTCCAGCAGCAGGTACAGGCTCATCGACGGGTTATCCAGCGCCGACTGGCCCAGCGCTGTCATGCCGTGCTTGATGACCTGGTCCAGCGCGCTGTTGCCGAAGATCGACATCCACGCCAGGGTGAAGCCCAGCGGAATCAGCAGCACACCAAAGACGAACTCGCGGATGGTGCGGCCACGGGAGATACGGGCGATGAACAAGCCCACGAACGGCGCCCAGGCAATCCACCAGGCCCAGTAGAACACCGTCCAGCCGCCCAGCCAGTCTCGGTTTTCACCGTAGGCATACACGTCGAAGCTTTTACGCGGCAAGGCGCCCAGGTAGTCGCCCAGGTTCTGGATCAGCGTGTTGAACAGGTGCTGGGTTGGCCCGGCAAACAGCACGAACAGCAGCAGCGCGCAGGCCAGGAACAGGTTGATGTCGCTCATCACCCGCACGCCCTTTTCCACCCCGGCAACGGCAACGGCCACCGCCGCGCCCATCATCAGGGTGATGAGGATCACCTGCACCCACTGGCTGTGGCTGATACCGAACAGGTAATCCAGGCCTGCGTTCAGGTGCAGCACGCCAAAGCCCATGTCGGCACCCAGGCCGAACACCGTGGCGATGATGCCGAAGCCATCGACCGCGTAGCCGATCGGCCCATTGATACGCTTGCCGATCAGTGGATACAGGGCCGAACGCAAGGCCAGTGGCAGGTTATGCCGGTAGGCGAAGTAGGCCAGTGCCATGCCGACGAAGGCGAACACCCCCCAGCCATGCAGGCCCCAGTGCAGGAACAGGATCTGCATCGCCTGGCGCCCGGCCTCGGCCGTGCCCGCCTCGCCCTGGGGCGGTTGCAGCATGTGGGTCAGCGGTTCGGATACGCAGAAGAAGAACAGGGTAATGCTGATGCCGGCGGCAAACAGCATGCCGGCCCATGACAGGTAGCTGAACTCGGGTTCGTCGTGGTCGGCACCGAGCTTGATCTTGCCGTAGCCGGACAAGGCGGTGACCACCACGAAGACCAGGTACAGCGTCATGGCCAGCATGTAGTACCAGCCGACCGTGTTGGCCGCCCAGTTCTGCGCCGCCAGCAGCCAGTCGCCTGCGGCTTGCGGGTTGGAGATGACCACCAGGCCAAAGATCAGGATGAAACTTGCCGCAAAGTAGAACACCGGGGGGTTCATGCGGATTTTGCCATTGGCAAGGGATGGGGTCGGTGCACTCATCGGGTGTGCACCTCGTCAAATGACGTAAGGTTCGGAATGAACGGGTTCAGCAAAGGAATCCTCCTGTTGAACACCGGCAGCGGACCAGCGTTTTTTCATTGAACAAGCGTTCAAGTTAAACATGGATCGGATTTCAATGCGAATTGGGGTGCTGATTGGTGTTCTCCTGTACTGGCCCTTTCGCGGGCTTGCCCGCTCCCACAGGCATTGCACAAGACCCAAGCGTTGTGCGGAACCTGTGGGAGCGGGCAAGCCCGCGAAGAGGCCGGTACAGGCAACAGCCAGATTAGTTCTTGTCCTGGCAATCCAGCTGCAGGTTGGCCTGGGTAATGTTGCTTTCGGCCGGCACACTGCGGGTCAGCCACACATTGCCACCAATGGTCGAACCTTTGCCGATGGTAATGCGCCCCAGCACCGTGGCCCCGGCATAGATCACCACATCGTCCTCGACGATAGGGTGGCGCGGCAGGCCTTTGTGCAAGGTCCCCGACTCATCGCTGGGGAAGCGCTTGGCGCCCAGGGTCACCGCCTGGTAGATACGCACGCGCTCGCCGATGATCGCGGTTTCGCCGATGACCACGCCGGTGCCGTGGTCGATGAAGAAGCTCGGGCCGATCTGCGCACCGGGGTGAATGTCGATACCGGTGGCCGAATGCGCCAGCTCCGAACTGATCCGCGCCAGCAACGGCAGGCCGGCCTGGTACAGGTGGTGCGCCAGGCGGTGGTGGATGATCGCCAGAATGCCCGGGTAGCACAGCAACACTTCATCGACGCTGCGCGCCGCCGGGTCGCCGTGATAGGCGGCCAGTACGTCGGTGTCGAGCAGCACGCGCAGGTCTGGCAGCGCGGCGGCGAAGCCCTGGATCAGGTTCAGCGCATGGGCGTCGACGCCAGCCAGCTCGGCCTTGCTTTGCCGCGCCGCGTAGCGCAGCTCCAGCCGGGCCTGGGCCAGCAGGGCGGTCAACGCGGCATCCAGGGTATGGCCAACATAGAAGTCTTCACTTTCTTCACGCAGGTCGACCGGGCCAAGGCGCATGGGGAACAGCGCACCGCACAGCTGCTCCAGAATCTGCCGCATCGCCTCGCGCGACGGCAGCTCACGCCCGCCCTGCTCGCCTATGCTGCGGCCATTGCGGGTGCGCCATTGCTCACGGGCGCCGCGCAGGCCACTGACGATGCTCTGCAACTGCCAGTGCGCGGATGAAGGTTGTTCGCTCACGGTTTTCTCCTGCCGTATAGGCCATCTGATTTTATTGTCAGGCCCGGCCTCTTCGCGGGCGCGCCCGCTCCCACAGGAATCTCGCAAACATCAGGTCCTGCGCTGTACCTGTGGGAGCGGGCGTGCCCGCGAAGAGGCCGGGCCTGGCTACATGCAATCCACTCTACGGCAAATCCGACCCTTGGAAAAAACAACGCTTTATTCCATCCTGCGCTAAGTCAGGCATAAGCAGCGATGACGGCACAGGCAACCTCGCCTACCCTCAAAGCAGCCAGCACCTGACGAAAATCAAAAAAGGAAATAACAAAATAATTTTTTAGTATTTCCTGGCCTAAGCAGCCAACCCTATAGTCGCCACCTCACTACTTACACAACAAGCGCGGGGCTCTGACATGTCGAAATTCGCCAAACCGCTACTCAACGCCACCCTGGCTCTGCTGCTGGGTACCGGCCTGCTCAACCAGGCCTTCGCCGGCGAGCAATTGAAGACCATCCAGGAAAAAGGCGTGATCAACGTCGGCCTGGAAGGCACCTACCCACCGTTCAGCTTCGTCGATGAAAACGGCAATCTGTCCGGCTTCGAGGTAGAGCTGTCCGAGCTGCTGGCCAAGGAGCTGGGGGTCAAGGCCAAGATCCAGCCGACCAAGTGGGACGGCATCCTCGCCGCACTGGAGTCCAAGCGCCTGGACGTGGTGGTCAACCAGGTGACCATCTCTGACGAACGCAAGAAGAAATACGACTTCTCCGAGCCCTACACCATCTCCGGCATCCAGGCGCTGATCCTGAAGAAGAAGGCCGAGAAACTGAACATCAAGGGCGCACAGGACCTGGCCGGCAAGAAGGTCGGTGTGGGCCTGGGCACCAACTACGAGCAGTGGGTCAACAAGGACGTGCCAAAGGCTGACGTGCTCACCTATGAAGACGACCCAACCAAGTTCGCCGACCTGCGCAACGGCCGCATCGACGCCATCCTGATCGACCGCCTGGCCGCACTGGAATACGCGCAAAAAGCCAAGGACACACAGCTGGCCGGCGACGCCTTCTCGCGCCTGGAAAGCGGCGTAGCCCTGCGCAAGGGCGAGCCTGAACTGCTGGCCGCGCTGAACAAGGCCATCGACAAGCTCAAGGCTGACGGCACGCTGGGCAAGCTGTCCGAAAAATACTTCGGTGCTGACGTCACCAAATGATTGCCGAAAGCCTGCAACTCGTTGTCGACTCCACGCCCTTCCTGCTGAAGGGCGCGGGTTATACGGTGCTGCTCAGCGTTGGCGGCATGTTCTTCGGCCTGGTGCTGGGCTTTGCCCTGGCGCTGATGCGGTTGTCGAAGCTGTTGCCGCTGAACTGGCTGGCGCGGATCTACGTGTCGTTCTTCCGCGGCACGCCGCTGCTGGTGCAGCTGTTCGTGATCTACTTCGGCATGCCGCAGATCGGCATCGAACTGGACCCCATCCCCGCCTCGCTGATTGGCCTGTCGCTGAACATGGCGGCCTACATCTGCGAAATCCTGCGCGCAGCCATTTCCTCGATTGACCGTGGCCAATGGGAAGCCGCCGCCAGCATCGGCATGACCCGCGTCCAGGCCATGCGCCGGGCGATCCTGCCACAAGCCTTGCGCACTGCCCTGCCACCGCTGGGCAACAGCTTCATTTCGCTGGTCAAGGACACCGCCCTGGCGGCCACCATCCAGGTGCCCGAACTGTTCCGCCAGGCGCAGCTGATCACCGCACGCACCTTCGAGGTGTTCACCATGTACGTGGCGGTCGCGGTCATCTACTGGGTGCTGTGCAGCATCCTCGCGCACTTCCAGAACCGCATGGAAGCGCGGGTAAACCAGCATGACCAGGAGCAATGAGCATGATTGAAGTCAAAGGCCTGACCAAGCGGTTCAAGGGCCAGACCGTGCTCAACGGTATCGACCTGACTGTACAGCCTGGCGAGGTGGTGGCCATCATCGGTCCCAGCGGCTCGGGCAAGACCACCTTCCTGCGCTGCCTGAACCTGCTGGAAACACCCGATGCCGGGCAGATCAAGATCGGCGCCATCAGCATCGATGCCAACCGCCCGCTGGGTGGCCAGCAAAGTGCGATACGCCGCTTGCGCCAGCAGGCCGGGTTCGTGTTCCAGAACTTCAACCTGTTCCCGCACCGCACCGCGCTGGAGAACGTGATCGAAGGGCCGGTGATCGTCAAGAAGACGCCCCGCGAGCAGGCCCTCGCGCTTGGCCGGCGCTTGCTGGCCAAGGTCGGCCTGGCGGGCAAGGAAGATGCCTACCCACGGCGCTTGTCCGGTGGCCAGCAGCAACGGGTGGCCATCGCCCGCGCCCTGGCCATGGAGCCGGAAGTGATCCTGTTCGACGAACCCACCTCGGCACTCGACCCGGAGCTGGTGGGTGAAGTGCTGGCGACCATCCGCGGCCTGGCCGAGGAGAAGCGCACCATGATCATCGTCACTCACGAAATGAGCTTTGCCCGGGATGTGGCGAACCGGGTGATCTTTTTCGACAAGGGCGTGATCGTGGAACAGGGTGAAGCCAAGGCGCTGTTTGCGGCGCCGAAGGAAGAGCGTACCCGGCAGTTCTTGCGCAAGTTCCTCGGGACTGCTGCTTCCGAGTAAGTCTGTTGCGGCCTCTTCGCGGGCACGCCCGCTCCCACAGGTTTTGCACCGGTATTGAGACCTGCGCTGTACCTGTGGGAGCGGGCGTGCCCGCGAAAGGGCCGGCACATCCACAGCAAATCCCTCCTTCTATATATATTCCAAAAGGTTAGTTCATAAACTTTTTATAAAGCATTAGGGTATATAAACCGGACCACCGGACCAGCACACATCTGCCGCGACCAGCTGTAGCGGCATTACTACTTTGTGAGGTCAGGAATGGTCAGGATCACAATCACCCCAGTGCGTATCGCCAGGGCATTGAGTGCAGCCAAGGAGCGGTACTGATGTCCAGCCAGCCAAATACCCAATTCCACAGCGATCTCGACAGCTCGCCCCTGCTGCTGCCGGCCAAGGTACTGCGTAACGACGCCGAAGCCCTGCAAGCGGCCCGCGAACTGGCCGAAGTTGCCCGCGAGCAGGCCGCCCGCCGCGACCAGCAACGCAAGCTGCCATGGGCCGAGATCGAGTTGTTCACCCGCAGCGGCCTGGGCAGCATCAGCGTACCCAAGGCCCACGGCGGCCCCGATGTATCGTTTGAAACCATCGCCGAAGTATTCCGCCTGATCAGCGCCGCCGACCCGGCGTTGGGGCAGATCCCGCAGAACCAGTTCGGCATGCTGCAATTGATTCGCCTGACGGCCACCGAGGCGCAGCAGGCGCTGATCTTCCGCAGCGTGCTCGACGGCTGGCGCATCGGCAATGCCGGGCCAGAGCGCGGCACCAAGGACACCCTCACCCTCAAGGCCAGGATTACCCGCGCAGGCGACGGCTATCGCATCAGCGGCGAGAAGTTCTATTCCACCGGCGCCCTGTTCGCCCATTGGGTAGCCGTGAAAGCACTGGACGACGAAGGCCGCCAGCGCCTGGCGTTCGTGCGTCGTGGCAGCCCAGGGCTGCGCATCGTCGATGACTGGTCCGGGTTCGGCCAACGCACCACCGCCAGCGGCACTGTGCTGCTCGACCAGGTGCCGGTAGACGCGGAGCTGGTAATCGACAACTGGCGTCAGCGCGATATCCCCAACATCCAGGGTGCAGCTTCGCAGCTGATCCAGGCGGCGATAGACGCCGGCATTGCCGAAGCGGCGTTCGATGATGCCATCAGCTTCGTGCGTGAGAGGTCCCGGCCGTGGATCGAAGCCAACGTGGAGCGTGCCAGCGACGACCCTTATGTGATCGCCGACATCGGCCGGCTGAAGCTTGAACTGCACGCCGCCGAAGCGCTGCTGCGCAAGGCTGCGCGCGTGCTCGATGAGGTCAATGCTGCGCCCATCGACGCTGCCAGCGCGGCACGGGCGTCAATTGCGGTGGCCGAGGCCAAGGTGCTGACCACCGAAATATCCCTGCAAGCCAGCGAGAAGCTGTTCGAACTGGCCGGCAGCCGCGCCACCCTTGCCGAGTTCAACCTCGACCGCCACTGGCGCAATGCCCGGGTGCATACCCTGCATGACCCGGTGCGCTGGAAGTACCACGCGGTGGGCGCTTACCACCTGAACGGCACCTTGCCTGCGCGGCATTCCTGGATCTGATTTGCAGCCTTTGGGGCTGCTGCGCACCCCTTCGCGGGCATGCCCGCTCCCACAGGATTACCACCGCCTGAACTGGCATCACTTTACCTGTGGGAGCGGGCGTGCCCGCGAAGGGCCGCAAAGCGGCCCCCGGAGAACAACATGACTACACATATCATCACCAGCGACACCGAAGCCCTGGCCGTCGCCGAAGACATCGCCCAGCAACTGCGCCGCGACAGCGCCCTGCGCGACCGCGAGCGCCGCCTGCCGCACGCCGAACTGGAGCTGTTCACCCGCTCCGGCCTGTGGGCCATCAGCGTGCCCAAGGCCTTCGGCGGCGCCGGCGTGTCCAACGTTACCCTGGCCAAGGTCATCGCCCGTATCGCCCAGGCCGACGGCTCGCTCGGGCAAATTCCGCAAAACCATTTCTACGGCCTGGAAGTACTGCGGGTAAACGGCACGCCCGAACAGCAGCAGCGCCTGTATGCCGAAGTACTCGCAGGCAACCGTTTCGGCAACGCCCTGGCCGAACTGGGTACCAAAACCGCCAACGAGCGCACCACCCGCCTGAGCCGTGACGGCGACGGCTTACGCATCAACGGCCGCAAGTTCTATTCCACCGGCGCCATCTATGCCCAGCGCATTCCCACCTCGGTGGTCGACGAACACGGCGTGCAGCACCTGGCCTTCGTCCCGGCCGACAGCCAGGGCCTGCAAGTAATCGATGACTGGAGCGGTTTCGGCCAGCGCACCACCGGCAGCGGTTCGGTGGTGTTCGACAACGTGTACATCAGCGCGGATGACCTGGTGCCGTTCCAGAGCGCCTTCGAGCGCCCCACCCCGGTCGGCCCGCTGGCGCAGATCCTTCACGCTGCCATCGATACCGGGATCGCCCGCGCCGCCTATGAAGACGCCCTGCACTTCGTGCGCACCCGCAGCCGCCCGTGGGTCGATTCCGGCTTGGACAAGGCCACGGATGACCCGCTGACGCTGAAAAGCTTTGGCCACCTGGCGATCCGCCTGCATGCCGCCGAAGCCCTGCTGGAGCGCGCCGGCGAATACCTCGACCGCGCCCGCGACGACAGCACTGCCGACAACGTCGCTGCCGCCTCCATCGCCGTGGCCGAAGCACGGGCCATCAGCACCGAGATTTCCCTCGCTGCCGGTACCGCCCTGTTCGAGCTGGGCGGCAGCCAGGCCACCCTGGCCGAACACAACCTCGACCGCCACTGGCGCAACGCCCGCGTGCATACCCTGCACGACCCGGTGCGCTGGAAGTACCACGCCATCGGTAACTACTACCTCAACGATGCCAACCCTCCACGCCGGGGGACCATCTGATGGCCAAACAGATCCTGCTCAATGCTTTCAACATGAACTGCATCGGGCATATCAACCACGGCCTGTGGACCCACCCACGGGACACCTCGACCCAGTACAAGACCCTGGAGTACTGGACCAGCCTGGCGCGCCTGCTGGAGCGCGGCCTGTTCGACGGGCTGTTCATTGCCGACATCGTCGGCACCTACGACATCTACGGCCAGTCGCTGGACGTCACCCTCAAGGAGTCGATCCAATTGCCGGTCAACGACCCGCTGCTGCTGGTCTCGGCCATGGCCGCAGTCACCCGCCACCTGGGTTTCGGCCTTACTGCCAACCTCACCTACGAGGCGCCTTACCTGTTCGCCCGGCGCCTTTCCACCCTGGACCACCTGAGCAATGGCCGGGTGGGCTGGAACATCGTCACCGGCTACCTCGACAGCGCTGCCCAGGCCATGGGCCTGGCGCAGCAACCGGAGCATGACCGCCGTTACGACCAGGCCGACGAATACCTGCACGTACTGTACAAACTGCTGGAGGGCAGCTGGGCCGACGACGCCGTGGTCGCCGACCGCGAGCAACGCGTCTACGCCCGGCCCGACAAGGTGCGCAAGGTCAGCCACCACGGCGAGTTCTACAACGTCGAAGGCTATCACCTGAGCGAACCCTCGCCACAGCGCACCCCGGTGCTGTTCCAGGCCGGCAGCTCGCAGCGTGGCCTGGCGTTCGCCGGCAACCACGCCGAATGCGTGTTCATCAGTGGCCAGGACAAGGCCGCCACCCGGGCCCAGGTCGACAAGGTACGCGCCGCGGCCCAGGCCGCTGGTCGCGACCCGCAAGCGGTCAAAGTGTTCATGGGCATCACGGTGATCGTCGCCCCCACCGAGCAAGAGGCCAAGGCCAAGCATGCCGAATACCTCCGCCATGCCAGCCCCGAGGCCGGCGTCGCTCACTTCGCTGCCTCCACCGGCATCGACTTTGCTGCCTACGGGCTGGATGAGCCGATTGGCTTCAGCCAGGGCAACGCCATCCAGTCCGCCACGCGCCAGTTGCAGGACAACGCCTGGACCCGCCGCCGCCTGCTTGAACAGCACGCCCTCGGTGGCCGCTACGTAACCTTGGTCGGCTCACCTGGCCAGGTCGCTGAGCAGTTGATCGCATGGCTCGATGAAACCGGCCTGGACGGCTTCAACCTGACCCGCACCGTCACCCCGGAAAGCTTTGAAGACTTCATCGACCTGGTCATCCCGCAATTGCAGCAGCGTGGTCGCTACAAGACCGCCTACGCCGAGGGCACCCTGCGCGAAAAGCTGTTCCAGGCCGACCACCCGCACTTGCCCGCCGACCACCCTGGCTCGGCGCACCGTTTTACCCCTACCCCTGCCCCGACTGGAGCCCTGCACCATGCTTGAAAAACTGTTCCGGCCCGTCGCGGCCATTGCCCTCACCCTGGGCCTGTCCGCCAGCGCCCTGGCTGCCGAACCACTGAAGATCGGCACCACTTCCGCCTTTGCCATCCCGCTGGAAGCCGCTGTGGAAGAAGCCCACAAGCAAGGCCTGGAAGTGAAGCTGATCGAGTTCAGCGACTGGATCGCGCCCAATGTCAGCCTCAACAGCGGCGACATCGACGTGAACTACTTCCAGCACATCCCGTTCCTGGAGAACGCCAAGGCTGCTGCGGGCTTCAACCTGGTGCCCTACGCGTCGGGCATCATCAACAACGTTGGCCTGTATTCGAAAAAGTACAAAAGCTTCACCGAGCTGCCCGATGGCGCCAGCGTGGCCATCGCCAACGACCCGATCAACAGCGGCCGTGGCCTGCAACTGCTGGCCAAGGCCGGGCTGATCACCCTCAAGCCAGGCGTTGGCTACAAGGCGACCGAGGATGACATCGTCGCCAACCCGAAACAGCTGAAAATCCTTCAGGTCGAGGCGGTTCAACTGGTACGCGCCTACGATGACGCCGACCTGGTGCAGGGTTACCCGGCCTATATCCGCATGGCCAATACCTTCGACGCCACCTCGGCATTGCTGTTCGATGGCCTGGAAAACAAGGAATACGTGATCCAGTTCGTCATCCGCCCGCAGAGCAAGGACGACCCGCGCCTGGCCAGGTTCGTCGACATCTACCAGCACTCGCCCGTGGTACGCGCAGCGCTGGACAAAGCCCACGGCAAGCTCTACCAGGCCGGCTGGGAAGGCTGACATGAGCCAGGCCAACGCGCTCAGGGCGCCCACCACTCAACCACTGCCGCCAACGGCCAGGGAGCAGGCCTTGCGCCCGGAGGTCAATGAAGCCCATGTGCGCTTCATCGGCCTGGGCAAGACCTACCCGGGCCAGGCACAACCGGCCTTGCAGGGCATCGACCTGAACATCCGCCATGGCGAGATCTTCGGCATCATCGGCCGCAGCGGCGCCGGCAAGTCGTCGCTGCTGCGCACCATCAACCGCCTGGAGCAACCCAGCCAAGGCCGGGTGCTGATCGACCAGGTAGACATCGCCCCGTTCGACGAGGACCAGCTGGTGGCCCTGCGTCGGCGCATCGGCATGATCTTCCAGCACTTCAACCTGATGTCGGCCAAGACCGTGTGGCAGAACGTCGAGCTGCCGTTGAAGGTGGCCGGCGTTGCCAAGGCCGAGCGCCAGCGCAAGGTGCGCGAGCTGCTGGAGCTGGTCGGCCTGCAGGAAAAGCACCACGTGTACCCGGCGCAGCTCTCCGGTGGGCAAAAGCAGCGTGTGGGCATTGCCCGGGCGCTGGTGCACGACCCGCAAATCCTGCTGTGTGACGAAGCCACCTCGGCACTGGACCCGGAAACCACTGCCTCGATCCTTGAGCTGCTGCGCGACATCAACCAGCGCCTGGGCCTGACCATTGTGCTGATCACCCACGAAATGGCGGTGATCCGCGATATCTGCCACCGGGTAGTAGTGCTGGAGCGCGGCGAAGTGGTCGAACAGGGCGAAGTCTGGCGGGTGTTCGGTGCGCCACGCCATGAGGTCACCCGCACCCTGCTCGCACCCTTGCAGGCCAAACTGCCTGCCACGCTGCAAGCCAGCTTGCGGGCCATCCCAGTCAGCCGCGATAGCGCTGTGGTACTGAAACTGACCTTGCTCGGCGAACCCGAGCTGTCGGCCCTGTTCAACGACCTGGGCGGCCGCGTACGCCTGCTGCAGGGCGGTGTGGAAACCATCGGCGAACATGCCTTGGGCCAACTGATCCTGTCGGTGCAGCACTCGCCGCATGACACCCATCAATTACTGGAACGTGCCCGCCGCTGGGCCGAGGATGTGGAGGTACTGGGCCATGTGGTTTGATCGCCTGCTGGAAGGCCTGCTCGATACCCTGCTGATGGTCGGCGTGTCGTCACTGATCGCCCTGCTGGTGGGGGTGCCGATGGCGGTGCTGCTGGTGACCAGCGACAAGGGCGGGATCTTCGCGGCGCCGCTGCTGAACCGGGTGCTGGGCGCCTTCGTCAACCTGTTCCGCTCAATCCCGTTCCTGATCCTGATGGTCTCGCTGATCCCCTTCACGCGCCTGGTGGTCGGCACTACCTATGGCGTGTGGGCGGCGGTGGTGCCGCTGACCATTGCCGCTACACCATTCTTTGCGCGGATTGCCGAAGTCAGCCTGCGCGAAGTCGACCATGGCCTGGTGGAGGCCGCACAGGCCATGGGCTGCCGGCGCTGGCACATCGTCTGGCATGTACTGTTGCCCGAAGCGCTGCCGGGCATCGTCGGGGGCTTCACCATTACCCTGGTGACCCTGATCAACTCCTCGGCCATGGCCGGAGCGATTGGTGCCGGGGGCTTGGGGGATATTGCCTACCGGTATGGTTACCAGCGTTTCGACAGCCAGATCATGTTGACTGTGATCGCCATGCTGGTGGCGTTGGTGGCGCTGATCCAGTTGGGTGGGGATCGATTGGCGAAGGGTTTGAACAAGCGTTGAATGCTTCGCGGGCACGCCCGCTCCCACAGGTCCCCACATCTCTCAGGTCCTGTGCAGTCCCTGTGGGAGCGGGCGTGCCCGCGAAGAGGCCCTCAATCCCAGCGCAAATCCCTAGCCGGCACCGGCCGCCCGAACCAGTACCCCTGCCCCAGCTGACACCGCTCCTGCAACAGGAAACCAGCCTGCTCGGCCTGCTCGATACCCTCGGCATGCACCTGCATGCCCATGCTGCGGGCCAGGGCGATGATCACCCGCACGATCGCGATGTCATCTTCATCCAGCGGCAAACCGGCAACGAAACCCTGGTCGATCTTCAGCTTCTGCACAGGCAAACGCTTGAGCCGCAGCAACGACGAATAGCCGGTGCCAAAATCGTCGATGGCCAAGGTCACCCCCAGCTCCCGCAAACGGTGCAGCTGTTCCAGCGCCACTTCCGGGTCTTCCATCACCGCGCTTTCGGTCACTTCCAGCTCCAGCAGCGCCGGCGCCAGGCCGGTCTCATGCAAAACCGCCGCTACCTGCCGGTACAGGTCGTGCTGGCCAAACAGGCGGCTGGAGATATTCACCGCCACAAACGCCAGTTGCCGGCCTTGTGCCTGCCATTGCACCATCTGCCGGCACGCCTGACGCAGCACCCAGGCATCGATCTCGGCGATCAGCCCGGTGCGCTCGGCAATCGGGATGAACTCGCCCGGGGGCACCAGCCCGCGCTGGGGATGCTGCCAGCGCACCAGCGCCTCGACCCCGACCTTGCTGCCAGTGGCCAGGTCATGCACCGGCTGGAAGTAAACCCGCAGCTCATGCTGCTCCAATGCCCGGCGCAACTCGCCGGCAGTCTCTACCCGGTGCTGGGCGTGGGCGGTCAACTCTTCGGTGTACAGCGCATAGCAGGCCCGCCCGTTGCTCTTGGCCTTGTACAACGCTGCATCGGCATTGCGCAGCAGCTGCTCGCTACTCAAGGCATCGCTGGGGAACAGGCTGATACCCGCACTGACACTGATGAACAGGCGGTGGCCATCGAACAGGAACGGCTCGCGCATGCGCTCGATGATGCATTGCGCCAGTTTGCCCGCCTGGCCGACCTGCTGGCAGTTCTCTGCCAGCACGCCAAACTCATCACCGCCCAGGCGTGCGAGGGTCACGCCGTTACCCAGCACCTCACCCAGGCGCTCGCCCACCAGCTTCAACAACTGGTCGCCGATGGTGTGGCCAAGGCCGTCGTTGATGCTCTGGAAGTGGTCCAGGTCCAGCAGCAACAGGGCACAGCCGCGCTTGTTGGCCTGGGCCGCCGCCAGCGCCTGCTCGACACGATCGTTGAACAGCAGGCGGTTGGGCAGGCCGGTCAGCGGGTCGTGGTGGGCGAGGTAGGCGAGTTCCTGCTCCGAGTGCTTGATCGCGCTGATGTCGCTGAACACCGCCACGTAATGGCTCAGTTCACCTTCGTCGTCACGAATGGCGCAAATGGTCTGCCACTGCGGGTAGATCTCGCCGCTTTTGCGCCGGTTCCAGATTTCGCCGCTCCACTCCCCCTGCTCGGCCAGGGTGGCAAAGATCTGCTGGTAGAACGCCTGGCCATGGCGGCCCGACTTGAATTTGTTCGGGCGCTGGCCGATAACCTCGTCCTGCTGGTAGCCGGTGATGCGCATGAAGGCGCGGTTGACGTGCACGATCAGGCCGTGACGGTCGGTGACCAGTACGCCTTCGAGGGTACTGTCGAACACCGCAGCGGCCATGCGCAGCCGCTCACGGTCCTCACAGCGCAAGCGTGCACCCACACCGATGAAGTTCAACAGCCGCACCCTGGACACGTAGATCAGCACGGCACTCATCAGCACCCACAACACCACATTGATCTGCCGCCCCACGGTCAGTGCCAGGGGGTCGTCAGTCATGCCGTGCAGCATCACCTCGGCGAGCGCCAGCCAGAGGATCGAGAGCACCACATACAGCGCAGCCATGCGCAAGGCGTCGCGAACAGAAACAGACATGTCGGGAGGGATAGCCCTTCAGAAAAGAATGGCGATTATAAAGGTTCTGGTGCTCTGTGGGAGCGGGCATGTCGATGCGTCGAACCGCCGCGAAGAAGGCAACCCGGTGCATGGCACCGGCTCTGCCGGTGTTCGCGGGCTCGCCCGCTCCCACATGGACCGTGCCAGCATTGCGATGTGAGCAGATCAAATGTGCCAAGCCTGAAATATCGCGTTGTCAGCTTTGACTGGTTTTATTTCCCTGCCAAGGGATAATCAGCCCCTCCTCCTGCATTCCGAGGGTTTTTACACCTATGTGGTACAACGGCCTGCTCGACTTGTCGGCCTGGCAACTGGTCGGCATCACCTTGTTGATGACCCACGTGACCATTGTCAGCGTCACGGTCTACCTGCATCGCTACTCCGCGCACCGGGCGTTGGAGCTCAATGGCGCGCTCAAGCACTTTTTCCGCTTCTGGCTGTGGCTGACCACCGCGCAGAACACCCGCGAATGGACCGCCGTCCATCGCAAGCACCACGCCAAATGCGAAACCCCCGACGACCCGCACAGCCCCGTGCACAAAGGCCTGAGCACGGTGTTGCGCAAGGGCGCCGAGCTGTACCGTGAAGAAGCGCGCAACCCCGAAACCCTGCGCATCTATGGCAAGAACTGCCCGGATGACTGGATCGAGCGCAACCTCTATTCGCGCTACAAGCTGGGCGGCATTGCGCTGATGGCCGTCATCGACCTGCTGCTGTTCGGCACGATCGGCATCACCATCTGGGCAGTGCAGATGATGTGGATTCCGTTCTGGGCGGCTGGCGTGGTCAACGGTCTGGGCCACGCGCTGGGCTATCGCAACTTCGAATGCCGCGACGCGGCGACCAACCTTGTGCCCTGGGGCATCGTCATTGGCGGCGAAGAACTGCACAACAACCACCACACCTACCCCAACTCGGCCAAGCTGTCGGTCAGGCGCTGGGAGTTCGACATGGGCTGGGCCTGGATACGCATGTTCTGCCTGCTGCGCCTGGCAAAAGTGCAGCGCGTGGCGCCCATTGCCCACCGTGTGGCGGGCAAAGCGAGCCTGGACATGGACACCGCCATGGCCATCCTCAACAACCGCTTCCAGATCATGGCCCAGTACCGCAAGCTGGTGATCGGCCCGCTGGTCAAGCAGGAGCTGGCCCGGGTGGACGCCTCGGTAAGCCACCACTTCCGCCGTGCCAAGCGCCTGCTCTCGCGCGAAACCAGCCTGCTGGAAGACCGCCACCATGTACGCATCGAGTCGATGCTTGCCCACAGCCAGGCGCTGAAGACCATTTACGAAAAGCGCCTGGCCCTGCAGCAGATCTGGGCGCGCACCAGTGCCAACGGCCACGACATGCTGGCCGCCATGAAGGACTGGGTACACGAAGCCGAAACCAGCGGCATCCACGCCTTGCGCGACTTCGCGGCGCAGCTCAAAACCTATTCCCTGCGCCCCACCGGCGCCTGACCACCGTTAGTCGGCATGCCCCTTGGCGGGGCATGCCGCCCGGAACTTCACGCCGTAGCCGCCACTCAAATCAGCACATCGCCCGCGTGGCGGGCAGGATGCTGGCCGCACGCTTTCAAGTCGAGACCTGATTCGTGCACATGGCCAAGAACATTCCCACGATCCTGCCCGGTACCCCGCCTCCCGAAGCCGCCCAGACCCTGCTGGCCTTGCTCCACGCCCAAGGCGAAGTCGCCCGTTTGAGCGAGCGCGAGCAGTTGTTCAGCTCGCTTCTCGACAGCGTCAACGCGGTGCTCTGGGCCTTCGACTGGGAAACCCGCCAGGTGCTGTACGTAAGCCCCGCCTACGAGCGCATCTTCGGTCGCCCTGTCAGCCTGGTGCTGGCCGACTACAACGAATGGCGCGACAGCATCTACCCCGACGACCTGGAGTACGCCGAGCGCAGCCTGGCCCAGGTGCTGCTCAAGGGCTCGGTGGAAGACCGCGAATACCGCATTCTCAATGCCGAAGGCCAACTGCGCTGGCTAAGTGACAAGTGCTACATCAACCAGCAGCACGATGGCGATCGGGTAATCATCGTCGGCATCGCTGAAGACATCACCGAGAAAAAGCAGCTCGAAGGTGAGCTACAGCGCTTGGCCACCACCGACGTGCTGACCCAGAGCAGCAACCGCCGGCATTTCTTCGAATGCGCCCAGCAAGCCTTCGACAGCGCCCGCGAGGGTGGTATGCCGCTGGCCTTTTTGTTGCTGGACATCGACGACTTCAAGCGTATCAACGACAGCTATGGTCACCAGGAAGGCGACCAGGTACTGCAGCGAATCGCCGACAGCGGCAAAGCCGTGCTGCGCCGTGGCGACCTGTTCGGGCGTATTGGTGGCGAGGAATTCGCGGCGGTGTTCCCGGGTTGCAGTGCCCAGGCGGCGGAGCAGATTGCCGAGCGCTTGCAGCGGGAGATCCAGCGCTTGAGCTTCACCCATGAAGAACAGACGTATGGCGTTACGGTGAGCCAGGGGCTGACCGAATTGACCGATGACGATGTGACACTGAACAGCCTGTATGCCCGGGCCGACGCGGCGATGTACCAGGCCAAGCGGCAGGGCAAGAACCAGATCGTCCGCGGCTGATCAGCCTGCGTGGGGGATGGCACCGGCTTTGGCCGGTGTTCGCGGGCTCGCCCGCTCCCACTGGGATAGCATATTCCTGCATTCAAGGCGAAACCTTTGGGAGCGGGCAAGCCCGCGAAGGGCGGCAACGCGGCCCAAAATCTCAGCTGGATACTTCGGCCTCAGCCACCGGCGGCTCTTCCTGGGGCTTCACCTCGGGGTTGTCCACCTTGCGCAGCCGGCTCAGCTCCGGCAAACCCATCTTGAGCAACCGCGCAGTCTTGCCGTTGGCCACCTTCTCCAGCCCCTGCTCGGCCGGCAGCCGCGACAACTGCCCGGCCAGGTTCATGGCCAGGATTTCCCGCGAATACACACCACCGCCCAGCTGGTAGATCGCCGCGATCAACTCGCGCAACGCCAGCGGCAGGCGCCAGCGCGTGCGTAGCGCCGAGCCGAACGCCGCACCGAACTCATCCAGCGAATGCTGCACGTTGCGTTCGTCCAGCTCGCCACCGGCCAACCGCCACTCTTGCAGGCAGCGCAGCACTGCCAGGTCGCCCAGGCAATGCAGCAGCCCCGCACAATAGCAGCGCCCTTCGTCCAGTTCGAGCATGCGCGCCAAGGTACGGCCATATTCGGCGGTGTGCAGCGAAAGGTCCCAATAACGGGCAGCGTGCTGCGCCAGCAGCGGGTCACTGAGGCGCGCACTGCGCTTAAGGGTCATGCCCAGGATCAGGTTCATGCTCTGGGTGCTGCCAAGCTTGTTCAGGGCCTGCAGCAAGGTTTGCACCGGCGCTTCACGGTGCAATGCGGCGCTGTTGGCTGCGGCAATCAGCACGGCGGTAACCTGGGGGTCGTTACGCACTTCCTCTTCGAGCACCTTCAGGTTCAGGCCCTGAGGGTTGAGCGCGCGCTTGATCGCCACCTGCACATCAGCCAGCAGCGGCCCACCATCGGCGGTAGCGCGCCGTTGCTCAAGGTAGGCAGGCAGGCTGGCACCGGCCTGCAAGGCCGGTATCGGGCAGGCGATTTCCTCGCCAACCGCCACCAGCAACTCTTCCAGCCGCTTGCGCAGGTTATCCAGGTTCAGCGGCTTGCTCAGGTAGGCGGTGGGGTGCAGCGGTAATGTTTCACGCACGCTGGCGCTGTCACTGCGGTTGCTCATGAGGATGAACGGCAACCCCGGCCCTTTGGCGCGGACCTTGCGCAGCAGGTCGAGGCCATCGACACCGGCCAGCTCGCGGGCGGCGATGATCAGGTCGGGTTTGTTGGCCAGCAGGTTGAGTGCCTGCGAACCGTCGGCGCATACGTGCAGCCGTGCATCACAGCGCACGCTGAGCAGCATTTCGCTGAGCATGTCACGTACCCAGGGGTCACCCTCGACAATCAGTACGTTTGGTGCGGTGGGGTTTGCAGCGCTCATCGCCAACAGCTCCTGATTAGCCTGACACACAGTCCGTCGCAGCTTCCTAAGCAAATCCTCCGCTAACGATAGCGCCCCGTGGCTTTTCTGGGCACAAAAAAAACCCGCCGAGGCGGGTTTTTTCAGAAGCGCGTCACATCAGGCGAGTTCAGCGAAGCACTCTTCGATGATGGCCAGGCCTTTGTCCAGCAGTGCGTCTTCGGCAGTCAGCGGTACCAGGATACGCAGGACGTTGCCGTAGGTGCCGCAGGACAGCAGGATCAGACCCTTGTCGCGAGCCTTGGCAACAACCTGGCCAACAGCAGCAGCGTTAGGGGTGTGAGTGCCTTTCTCGAACACTTCAACAGCAATCATCGAGCCCAGACCGCGGACGTCGCCGATGATCGGGAACTTCTTCTGGATTTCGCGCAGACCAGTGGTCAGGCGCTCACCCACAGCCTTGCTGCGGTCCAGCAGTTTCTCTTCTTCGAACACTTCGATCACGGCCAGGGCCGCGGCGCAAGCGATCGGCGAACCGGCGTAGGTGCCGCCCAGGCCGCCTGGAGCGATTGCGTCCATGTACTCGGCCTTGCCGCACACACCGGCCAGCGGGAAGCCGCCAGCGATGGACTTGGCGAAGGTGGTCAGGTCAGGCGCAACGCCCATCTGTTCCATGGCGAAGAAGGTGCCAGTACGGCCAGCACCGGTCTGTACTTCGTCGGCGATCAGCAGGATGCCGTGCTGGTCGCACAGGGCGCGCAGGCGTTTCATCAGCTCTTTCGGCGCTGGCAGGAAGCCGCCTTCGCCTTGTACTGGCTCGAGGATGATCGCAGCGATGTCGCGTGGCTCGGCGTCGTTCTTGAAGATGCGCTCTACCGAAGCGATAGCGTCGTCAACGCTCACGCCGTGCAGTTCGCTCGGGAACAGGGCGCGGAACACGCCGCCTGGCATCAAGCCCATGCCAGCGGAGTACGGCACGACCTTGCCGGTCAGGCCCAGGGTCATCATGGTACGGCCGTGGTAGCCGCCGGTGAAGGCGATGACGCCGGCGCGGCCAGTGGCGGCACGGGCGATTTTCACGGCGTTTTCAACGGCTTCGGAGCCGGTGGTGACCAGCAGGGTCTTCTTGTCGAAGTCGCCTGGTACCAGCTTGTTGATCTTTTCGCACAGCTCTACGTAGGGTTCGTAGGCCAGCACCTGGAAGCAGGTGTGGCTGACTTTGGTCAGCTGCTCTTGCACGGCTGCAACCACTTTCGGGTGCAGGTGGCCGGTGTTCAGTACTGCGATGCCGCCGGCGAAGTCGATCAGTTCGCGGCCTTCAACGTCGATCACGGTCGAGTTCTTCGCGGTGTCGACGAAGATCGGGTGGATCTGGCCAACGCCACGTGGGACGGCAGCTACACGACGTTGCATCAAGGATTCGTTGGTCTTGCTCATAATGCCCTCATTGCGCCGACAGGAATGGCGCTTTTATTCGGGGGTGGCTGGGAGTGCTCGTGAACAGTATTCGTTGATCGACTGCCGCAAACGCCCTGGCCACCAGGTACTGCGATGTAAAAAAGGCCAGCGAGACGTCGCTCTCGCGCCCCGCTGGCAGAGGTAAAGCCTTTACCGTGCTATCAGACGCTGATGCACAGGTATTTGATTTCGAGGTAGTCCTCGATACCGTACTTGGAACCTTCGCGGCCCAGGCCCGAGGCCTTGATGCCACCGAACGGTGCCACTTCGTTGGAGATCAGGCCGGTGTTGATACCTACCATGCCGTATTCCAGGGCTTCGGCAACACGGAACACACGGCTCATGTCGCGGGCGTAGAAGTACGAGGCCAGGCCGAACTCGGTGTCGTTGGACATGGCGATGACTTCGGCTTCGTCCTTGAAGCGGAACAGCGGCGCCAGTGGGCCGAAGGTCTCTTCCTTGGCGACGGCAGCAGTCTTCGGTACGTCAACCAGGATGGTCGGCTCGAAGAAGTTGCCTTCGATGATCTTGCCACCGGACAGCACTTTGGCGCCTTTGGAAACGGCGTCTTCAATGTGCTCCTGGACCTTGGCGACAGCCTTGCCGTCAATCAGCGGGCCAGTGGTGGTGCCATCTTCCAGGCCGTTACCGATCTTCAGCTTGGCGACTGCAGCGGCCAGCTTCTCGGCGAACGCGTCGTAGACGCCGTCCTGCACGTAGATACGGTTGGCGCAGACGCAGGTCTGGCCGTTGTTACGGTACTTGGAGATGATCGCGCCCTCGACCGCCTTGTCCAGGTCGGCGTCGTCGAACACGATGAACGGGGCGTTGCCACCCAGCTCCAGGGAAACCTTCTTGATGTCCTTGGCGCATTCTTCCATCAGCTGGCGGCCGATTTCGGTCGAGCCGGTGAAGGACAGCTTGCGTACCAGGGAGTTGCCGGTCAGTTCGCCGCCAACTTCGCCAGCGCTGCCGGTAACGACGCTCAGCACGCCAGCCGGGATACCGGCACGGTGTGCCAGCTCGACCAGGGCCAGGGCGGAGTACGGGGTTTGCGAAGCAGGCTTGAGCACCATGGTGCAGCCAGCGGCCAGGGCCGGGCCAGCTTTACGGGTGATCATGGCGGCCGGGAAGTTCCACGGGGTGATGGCCGCGGTAACGCCGATTGGCTGCTTGATGACGATCAGGCGCTTGTCTGGCTGGTGGCCAGGGATGGTGTCACCGTAGACGCGCTTGGCTTCTTCGGCGAACCACTCGATGAACGAGGCGGCGTAGGCGATTTCGCCCTTGGCTTCGGCCAGTGGCTTGCCTTGTTCGGTGGTCATCAGGCGAGCCAGGTCATCCTGGTTCTCGATCATGAGTTCGAACCAGCGACGCAGCTTGGTCGAACGCTCTTTGGCGGTCAGGGCACGCCAGGCCGGCAGGGCCTTGTCGGCGGCTTCGATGGCGCGGCGGGTTTCCGCAGTGCCCATCTTCGGCACGGTACCGATGACTTCACCGGTGGCCGGGTTGGTCACCTTGATGGTCTGGCCATTGTCCGCATCCAGCCACTCACCGTTGATATAGGCTTGCTGGCGGAACAACTGAGCGTCTTTGAGCTGCATGTCGGCTTCCCGAATTGTTGATTGTTGAAAAGCGCCCAAGGCAGGGCATCGAGCGTTTGAAATCTCAAACGAATGCTAAGCGGCTGCTGGGGTGTTGGACAATAGGCTGTTCGAAAAAAAGAACGAATGGTTGAACAGCCGGGCGGAAAACTCATCATTCTGCGTGATGGCAACTGGCCTCTTCGCGGGTAAACCCGCTCCCACAGCTACCCCACCAGTCTCGAGTTCGGTGCAGTACCTGTGGGAGCGGGCGTGCCCGCGAAAGGGCCGGTACAGGTTAGACGAATGAACTGAAAGAATTGTGAAGGGAGGACCGACGGCCCTCCCGGCAGGGATGCATCAGAACGCCTTGGCCAGGTCGATCACCAAGGCCCGGTAGCCCACGCTGCCCGGCTGTCGGCTGTGCACCTTGAGCTCAACCAGCACCTCCTGCGTCCCCCGCCTTACCTCATTCAGCACGGTAGTAGTCAGCTTCTCAGGCGTCAGGAAGTTCACCGAAGCCGAGTAGATGAACTGGGTATCGGTCTCCGGCCGGTAAGCCACCACCGAGGTTACCGGGCTGTACCACTCGTCGCCGCGCTCCTTGCCGTACTCCCACACCTGCTCGACGGTGCCCTTGGCCTCGTCGATGCGGTACTCGACCGCCCGGCTGTAGTTGCCGCTCAGCCTGGTCGGTGCAAAGTCACGGCCCCAGCCGTTGTCGAACACGGTCAGCGTGCCCTTGCCGGTCAGCCAGGCGGTGTGCTGGGTCCATGACCAGTCGAAGCCTTCGCTCTCGACCGGCTTCAGCACCTTCTCACGCAACCGCTGCGGCCAGCCTTGGGGCGAGGCAAGAATCCATTTCACCTGTTTGTCGCGGCCGATCTTCACCACGCCCTGGTGACGTGCTGAAACGATGATGCTGTCGTCATCGGCGTCGTAGTCGATGGCGTTGACGTGTGCCCAGTTACGCCCGGTACCCACCCCGGGGGTGTCACCAAATGGCAGGTCCCCCTCGGCCAGTTCGTTCGCCAGCCGGTCGTCCTGCTTCTGTACGCCCTGCGGGAGCTGGATGGCGGCCTTGCCCAAGGTTTCCAGCAGGTCGCCACGGTACGGGTCGAGAATCTGGTTCAAGTCCCAGAAGTCCAGCACATCCCCGGCCTCGCTGACCTCGATGATGTGGTCACGGATCGAACGCACACGCTTGCCGTCGGGGCGGCGGTAGTCGCTGGTACCCACCCGCAGCAGGTAGGTGCCGTTGCTGGTCTCGCGGATTTCATGGGAGAAATCGGCGAACTTGTCGGGCAGCGTGCGTTGCCAGATGCGCCGGCCCAGCAGGTCGTACTTGGAGTAGGTCTGGCCCTGGCCCCAGATAAGCTTGCCGTCGCGGGTCTGCTGGAAGCCCATGGTGCCACCCATGCTGTCACGCCGGTTGGAGTCGTGGATCTGCTCGATATCCAGGTACCAGCGCACATCGCCATTCGTGTCGGCGATCCAGTTGTTGCCCACCTGATCCCATTCCGCCGCGCCGCCCAGGGCGTTCCACTTGAAGGCACGGCCGCCCGGGATGTCGCCCTGCAAGTGGTTGAACAGGTAAAGGCGCTTTTCAAAGCCCGAGGCCACCTTGATCGGCTCAACCTCCGGCAACGCGGCTGTCTGCTTCGCCACCACTGGCAGGCGCACGGCCGGGGCGTAGATCTGGTACTGCTGGCGGATACGCTCGCCGTCCAGCTTGTAGGTCACTTCCACTTGGTTGACGTGGTCCGGGTACAGGCCGAATACCGGGATGCCGCCGTAGGTCCACAAGGACCGGTCAGACACGTCATAGACGATGTCCACGCCGCGTTCACCGCGCCCCAGCACGCGCACATGCGCGTCACTCAGGCTGCGGCCACCGTCGCGGATGATGGCGGTCAGCGGCGCCAACCGGTACGGGTTCACCACCACGTCACCCAGCAGCGCTTCGTCGTGCTGCGGCACTTTCGCGGTAAGGCAGGCGCCTTCAGGCAATGCTGGGGTTTCGGTCTTGGCATTCATGGCAAAGCTCCTTGTGCTCAGAAGTCGTAACGGGCAGTTGCGCCGAAGGTGCGCGGGGTACCGAGTACGCCGGCATAGCCACCGTTGGCGGAGTTCCACAGGCTGGTGAAGTAGGTTTTGTCGCCGGCGTTTTTCACCCAAAGCGACAGGTCGACCACGCCGTCGCCCTGGTCCAGGCGTACACCGGCGGAAAGGTTGACCAGCGCGTAGCTGGGGATCTGGCCGAAATCGGAATCGTCGATGGTGCCCACCGCCCTGGAACGGAAGGCGTAGCTGGCGGTAACGTAGGGCTCGACATGCTCGGTGGCCTGCCACTTGTACTGGGTGTTGAGGTTGGCGATGTACTTGGAGGCGCCGACTACCTGATGGCCAGACAGGTCGCACGTGGCAGTGGCATTGGCCAGGCTCACCTCAGGCGGGCATGGCGCGTCCTTGTATTCGGTGTAGCGCACGTCGTTCCACGAGCCGTTGAAGTTGACGGTAAGGCCGCGGATCGGCAGCGCCGTGGCTTCGAACTCCAGGCCGCGAGAGCGCACGCGGCCGGCGTTGGCCAGGTATTGCACGCGGTTGATCTGGTCGTAGACGTTGGCCTGGTATCCATGCACTTCGGCCCAGAACAGGTTGCTGTTGAGCTGCAGGCGGCCGTCGAACAGGGTGCTTTTCAAGCCCAGTTCGGCGTTATTGACCCGTTCGGTACCCACCAGCAGCGAATCGGTACCCAGCCGTGGCGCAGCGCCGACCGTGAGGTTGACGCCGCCAGACTTCTCGCCGTGGGTCAGGGTGGCGTAGCCCAGCAGCTGCTCGTTGAAGCGGTAGCTCAGGCCCAGCAGGCCGGAAGGGCTGAAACTGTACTGGTTGAGGTCGCCCGAATCGTAGGCACCTATCCGGGCCTGGCGCGCGGTGGCGGCGGCACCGGTCACTGCCGCGCCGCCACTGGGTGCGTCGCGGGTTACCCAGGCGCTCTTTTCCTCATAGGTACCGCGAATGCCAGCGGTGAAGTCCAGGCGGTCGGTGACGTGCCAGGTGCCTTGGGCGAACAGCGCATAGCTATCGGTATCGATATGCCCATCACCGATGGTGTTGACGTTGTTCAGCGCACCGGCCGGTGTCAGGTTCCAGACATCGGCCTGCGGCCCGTAATAAGTGAAGGACTTGTTGTCCAGGTCCTGCTTGAAGTAGTACGCGCCCAGCACGTAGTCGAAGGCGCCACCGGTGGGCGATGCCAGGCGGATCTCCTGCGAATACTGCTTGTCGCGCACCGAGACCCCGGCGCTGTAGAACACCGGCACGTTCAGGCCATCGTCATTGCGTGGGGTGAAATCCCACCAGCGGTAGGCGGTGATCGAAGTCAGGGTGAAGTCGTTGGGCAGGGTCCAGTTGGCCTCTACCGAGGTACCGCCCTGGAACACCGTCACCTGTTGGTCGGCGTCGAAATTGACCTTGCGATCCTTGCCCGACACCAGCGTTGCGCCGGCCTGGGCAGCCAGGCTTTCGTAGCGGTTGACGCCATTGATGGTCGGGCCGGTGCTGTACAGGCTGAGGATGCCGTTGTTGGAATCCTCCTCGTTGTACTCGCCGATCCAGCGCAGGTTGAAGGTTTCGCTGGGTTTGAACAGCAACTGGGTACGAAAGCCCTGGCGCTTGCCACCGTTGAGGTCGTCGCCGTTATGGATGTTTTTCACATAGCCATCGTCTTCGGTGCGGTAGGCGCTGATACGCCCGGCCAGGGTCTCGCTGATCGGCCCCGAGAAGCTGCCTTGGGTTTGCAAATAGCCGTCTTCGCCAATCGACTGCTGGATGCTGCCCTCACGGTGGAAGGTGGGCTTGCGCGTGGTGATGTTGAGCACCCCGGCCGTGGTGTTCTTGCCAAACAACGTGCCCTGCGGGCCGCGCAGCACTTCGAGCTGCTCCACGTCCAGCAGGTCGAACACCGCCATGCCTGGGCGGCCAAGGTAGACGTTGTCCAGGTAGATACCGACGCTACCCTCCAGGCCGTCACTGGCCGGGTTGTTGCCCAGGCCACGGATCGAGATGCTCGACTGGCGGGCATGTACATAGGCGACGTTGGTGCTGGGCACCAACTGTTGCAGATCCTGCACACGGTAGATGCGCTGGGTTTCCAGGGTCTCGCTGCCGAGCACGCTGATCGGCGTGGGTACGCTTTGCGCGGTTTCTTCGCGGCGGCGGGCATTGACCGTGACGGTGCCGAGCTTGGCTTCCTGTTCCACTGCCGGGGTGGCGCTGACCGGCTCTTCGGCGAAGCTGCCGGAGGACGCCGCCAGTAATACGCCGGCGGCCAAGGGTTGCAAGGTAAAGCGCGACGCGCGCGCAGGCCAACGGGAAAGTCCGGACATGCAAATGCTCCTTGAGGCATGGGCCCTGGCGAGCATTTCCGTTGGCGGAACCGAATCGCGGTCAGTCGGGCTTATATTCTTTTAAGTGATATAAATATTTGTAATTCATATTTAGTGGAATAAGTAACACCCTTTATAAGGGGACTGACCCTTGTCAGCAATTGCATTTGACCGAAGGTTTTAATGTAGAAAATGCATATCGATCTGCGCCAGCTGCGCCACTACATCGCCCTTGTCGAGCACCGCAGTTTCGTGGCTGCTGCGGCTGCCGTGAACCTGTCGCAATCGGCGTTCAGCCGCAGTATCCAGACCCTGGAGCACAACATCGGCTGCCGCCTGGTGGACCGCGCCAGCAAGGAGCTGGCGCCAACCCGCCAAGGCTTGCTGGTGCTGGAGCACTCGCGGCGGCTGGTGCATGGGGCGCACAACCTGGTCAACGAGATCCACCAGTTCAACGGCGCCACTACCGGCGTGGTGCGCTTCGGCTCCGGGCCTGCGCCGGCCGGGGGCTTGGTACCGCGAGCGGTGGCGCGCTTCGTGGCCGAGTACCCGGCAGCACGCACCTGCTTCCAGGTGGACAACTGGCAGGCGCTGAACCGCAAGCTGGTTGCCGAGGAAATCGAGTTCTTTGTTGCCGACACTCGTCAGTTCGAGTCCGACCCTGATTACCAAGTGCACAAGTTGACCCCGCAGCGCTGGCACTTCTGCTGCCGCGCCGGGCACCCGCTGACCGGGCAGGAGCGCGTGCAGGCGCGAGACCTGTTCGACTACCCGCTGGCCACCACCTTCCGCCCGCCGAACATCCGCAAGATCCTCAGCGACCTGAGCGGGCGGCAGGACTTCTTGCCATCGGTGGAGTGCGAGCATGGCTATGCGCTGCTGAATGTGGTGATGCATTCGGACACCATCGGCATCGCCTGCAATGCCAATTTGCGGCCGTATCAGCGTGATGGAGGGCTGGTGGCGCTGCAACTGGCGGACCTGACGCCAGAGCAGGAAGAGGCGTTCTATACCCGCTATGGGGTAGTGAGCCGGGTGGGATATGGCTTGTCGCCGTTGGCTCAGGGGCTGGTCAGGCAGTTGATTGCCTGTGATACCGAAATCTGAAGGATTACGCAGCACCTGTGGGAGCGGGCGTGCCCGCGAAGAATTAAACGCGGTGGCTGGCACCGGCTACGCCGGTGTTCGCGGGCACGCCCGCTCCCACAGGATTTCTCTATACGACTTGCGACCTGCGGGTCGTCCGGCTCAACTGCCCATCCACACCCACCGGCACCTCACCAGCAAGGGTCACCCGCCGCACCACCCGCGGCTGGGTCCCGTAATCATCCACCGCATAATGCTGCGTCGCGCGGTTATCCCAGATCGCCACATCCCCCGCCTGCCAGCGCCAGCGCACGGTGTTCTCCAGCCGTGTCACATGCCCTTGCAGCACCGCGAACAGGTGCTGTGAATCCGCCAGCGAATAGCCCTTGATGCGTTTCACGAAATGCCCCAGTTGCAGCACCCGCTCGCCACTGATCGGGTGCACGCGTACCACCGGGTGTTCGGTTTCGTACACCGTCGAGGTGAACACCTTGCGATAACGCTCCAGCTTGGCCGGGTCCACGTCGGGCTTGATGCTGGCGTAGTCGTATTCGTTGCTGTGCACCGCCCACAGCTTGTCGGCCAGTTCGCGCAGCGGTTCGGGCAGTTCCTGATAGGCAGCAGCCGTGTTGGCCCACACGGTATCTCCGCCCGACGCTGGCGCCACCACGCTGCGCAGGATCGAGGCCTTGGGGTAGGCGTCGACGAAGGTCACGTCGGTGTGCCAGGAGTTGGCCCGCTGGCCTTCGGCGCCATCGAGTTGCAGCAGGTAGCTGGTACCGTCCACCACCGGCACCGTCGGGTGAGCGACCGGCTCGCCGAGCAGCTTGGCAAAGCCTTCCTGGCTCTGATCATCCAGGTGGGTCTGATCGCGGAAGAAGATCACCTTGTGCTGCACCAGTGCAGCCTGGATCGCCTCGATCGTGGCTGCATCGAGGTCGGCGGACAGCCTTACCCCGCGGATCTCGGCGCCGATACGGCCTGCAACCGGGTGAATGTCGAGTTCGAGGGTTTGTGGCGCGGTGGCCAGGGCGGCATTGCTCATGGTCGTGGTCCTTGCGGTGATTGTCGGGTTGTCGGGTTTCAGCGAGCAGCCTGCACGGCCCGCTCCTGTTTCAATGCAGCATCGAGAAAGCGTGGTTCGATCCAGTCGGCTACCTGGAAGCCACGGCGGATCAGGCGCTCCTTGGCTGCCAGGTCGACGCCCTGCTGCAACTGGCCGACAAATTCGGCGTCCAGCCGTGGGTCGAAGTAGTGGGCGAGGTTTTCCTTGGCCAGGTCATCGCTGAGGATGCTGCGTGGCCAGTTGGCGTTGCTGGCCACCAGGTCCACATACGCTTCGCGGTTATGCTCATCGCGCAGCCAGCTACTGGCCTGCTCCTGGGCGTTGACCAGGCGCTGGACCAGCTCGGGGTACTTGCGGATGAAGTCGCCCGTGCCCAGCAGCACCGCCTGGGTGCTACCGGCACCTTCAAGGTCGCGCGAGTTGACCGGCAACTCGACCAGCCCCCGTTCACGCAGTGACAGCAGGTTGGACAGGCCCCAGGTGGCGTCGATCTGCTTCGCGGCCAGCGCAGCATTGGCGGCATTGAAGTCCAGGTTGATGACCTTCAGTTCGCGTTCGCTCAGCCCCTGGCTGGCCAGTGCACTGGCGAACGACAGCTGGTTGGCTGTACCGCGGAACACCGCCACGCGCTTGCCCTTGAGGTCGTGCAGGGTCTTGATGCCGGAGCCGGGCACTACGCCCAGGTAACTCTTGACCCCTCGCACACCTGCCGACAGCACGCGGGTGTCCAGGCCATTGGCCTTGCCGACGATCGCGGCCAGGTCACCCAGGTAGGCGAAGTCGGCCTGGCCGTTGGCCAAGGCCTCGTTGACCACAGGGCCGGCCCCCTTGAAGAAGTGCCAGTCGATGCGGATGCCGTCCTTGGCAAATTCCTTCTCAAGCAACTGCTGGTCACGCAGCACATCAACTACACCGCCAGCGCTGGGTTTGTTGCCTGCACTGAGGTCGGGCACGGCAATACGGATGCTCTCAGGCTTGGCTGGCTCGGCCGCCTGGGCGCCGAGGGTGAAGACCAGCCCAAGGGCGGTAGCGAGGTGGCGCAATGGGGTTTTCATGGCAAGGCTCCTTGGCAGGCTGCCACCGGCGATGGCCGGCGCTTTGGCCAGAAGCTAGGCAGGTCTGGTTAGAACCTACAAAGATCAAAACTTCATTTTTTAGTAACTGAAAAGCATAAATCAGGCGGCATGCGGGCCTGCGGGGGGCTTGCGGGAAACGCATGGAAAATATGAGGAAAACGCAACGACAGGGGGCTTCCGCATGCAGGGGACGCATGCTCTTATCTCTTGAAAGTCGCTTGTTGAAATTTTTAATTCCATAAGTGAATAAACTAACAACGCTTCGAGAGATGGCCGATGAATGGAGTTCTGAGCAGGAATAGGAGGTGGCTTCGGGGGCCGCTGCGCGGCCCTATCGCGACACAAGGCCGCTCCCACAAAGGCCTTGACCGCATATTGCCTTGGTTGCTGCCCGTGCTGATTGCGCTGCTGTGGGTGGTGGCGAGCCGGCAGCACTGGATGAGCGAGCAGATCCTGCCGGCGCCGGCACTGGTGTGGCAGAGCGCGCTGGAGTTTGGCTCTGGCGAGCTCTGGGGGCACCTGTGGATAAGCCTGCAACGGTTGTTCTGGGGGCTGGCGGTGGGTATCGGCAGCGGATTGCTGCTGGGGGTGTGGCTGGGCGCTTCGCGGCAAGCACAGACGCTGGTTTTGCCAACTTTCGTGGCGCTGGCGCAAATTCCCACCCTGGCCTGGATTCCGCTGTTCATGCTGTTCTTTGGCATCGGTGAACTGCTCAAGCTCGTGGTGCTGGTAAAAGCCGTGGTGGTGCCCGTCACCTTGCACACACTGGTGGGTGTGCGCGATGCCCAGCCAAAACTGCGTGAAGCCGCTGCGGCCCTGCGCCTGCCACGCCACCTGCTGTTCCTGCGCCTGCTGCTGCCAGCTGCCCTGCCCGCTTTTCTCACCGGCGTGCGCCTGGCCCTGGCCACCGGCTGGACCTCGCTGCTGGCGGTGGAGTTGCTGGCATCCAGCGAAGGGATCGGCTACCTGATGGTGTGGGGTCGCCAGCTGTTCATGCTCGACCTGGTGCTGCTGTGCATTCTGGTAATCGGCCTGGTGGGTGCCGTACTGGAGCGCAGCTTCTCCGGCCTGGAAAAGCGCCTGTTGTACTGGCCACAACCCGCCACGGGAGAACAGCAGCGCGGGCCGCTGCCACGCGGATGGCAAAGCCTGCTGCTGCCTCTGGCACTGCTGGCGCTGTGGCAAGCCAGCAGCAGCTTCGGCTGGGTTGACCCGAACATCCTCACTTCGCCACTTGAGGTACTGCGCACACTGCTGATCGGCCTGGCCGATGGGTCACTGCCGCAGGCCTTGCTGCTAAGCCTGGAGCGCACCCTCACCGGCCTGCTGCTGGGTGGTGGCGCCGGCCTGCTGACCGGCTTGCTGCTGGGGCTCTCAAAACCGGCAGATCGCCTTTTCGGACCTGGCCTTACGGCGCTGCGCCAGGTAGCACTGTTCGCTTGGGTGCCGTTGCTCACCGCCTGGTTCGGCCTGGGTGAGGGTGCCAAGCATGTGTTCGTCGGCCTGGCCGCATTCTTCCCGCTGCTGATAGCTACCCAGCGCGGTATCGCCAGCCTCTCGCCACAGCTGGGCGAAGCGGCCCGCACGTTACGCCTGGGCCTGTGGCAACGCTTGCGCCTGCTGGTGCTGCCCGGGGCGGCCCCAGCCATTTTTGCCGGCCTGCGCCTGTCGCTGATCTACGCCTGGCTGGGCACCATCGGCGCCGAATACTTCATGCCTTCGGACGGCGGCATCGCCAGCCTGATGATCGGCGCCCAGCAACTGTTCCGCATGGACCAGGTAATGGCTGCGATGGTCCTGATCGGCCTGGTCGGCGCCCTGCTCGGCACCCTTGGACAACGCCTCGAATCGCGCGCCACGCGCTGGAGAACTGCATGAACGCCTTCAACACCTCGCACCTGCACGCGGCCAACCAGCCCGACACCACACCGCCCTTGGTCAGCTTCGAGGGCGTCAGCAAGGTTTTCACCGTGGACGGCCAGCCGTTCGAGGCGATCCGCAACTTCAACCTGTCGATCAATGAAGGCGAGTTCATCGCCATTGTCGGTGCATCCGGTTGTGGCAAGTCCACCTTGCTGCGCTTGCTGGTAGGCCTGGACACCGACTACAGCGGCAGCATCCGCGTAGACGGGCACAGCGTGAGCGGCATTGGTGGCGAACGCGGCATCGTGTTCCAGGAACACCGGTTGTTCCCCTGGCTGAACGTTGAACAGAACATCGCCTTGGGCCTGGTCAATGAGTCGCTTACCCAAGGCGAGCGTGCGCGGCGCGTACACGAGTTCGTGCAGTTGGTGGGCCTGGTGGGCTTCGAGTCGGCCTACCCGCACCAGCTATCAGGCGGCATGGCCCAGCGCGTGGCCATCGCCCGCGGCCTGGTTGCCAGCCCACGGATCTTGCTGCTCGATGAGCCCTTCGGTGCGCTGGATGCACTGACCCGCCAGCAATTGCAGGACGAACTGCTGGCCATTCGCGAACGCGCGGGCATCACCACCTTGCTGGTCACTCACGATGCAGAAGAAGCAACGTACCTGGCTGACCGGGTAGTGGTGCTGGAGCCACGCCCGGGCAGGATCAAGTCGGTGGTCGAAATCGATCTGCCGCACCCACGGTTGCGCACGGGCGTTGCGCTGCATGGCCTGCGCGAGAAGGTGCTGCACCAGATCACCGGGGATGGCGGTTACCAGCCGCTGCCGGTGCGACGCGTGGAAGGACTGAGGCCGGAACTGATTGCGCTCTGAGCGTGTTCGCGGGCAAGCCCGCGAAGAAGACTCACTGGCCAGTCAGGTCACGCAGGTAGGCCCAAGGGTAGATACCCCGCTCATGCCCATCGCTGAACACCAGTTGCACACCGTACCCTTGCGCCTCGATCTGCACCACACGCACATCGTCGGGCACCAGGTTGATCCCGCCCGACAGCCGGGTGGCACGGCATCGTGAACAAGGGCAAGCACCGCGCAAACGGATATGACTGAGGCGGTGCTCGCCGTCTTCCCATTGCAGTACCAACTGCCCTGGCCCGCGCAGGTTACGAATGACTTGCGGGGCGTTCATCAGGCAGCCCCGCGCAGTTGCGCCAGGGCAATCCGCACCGCCTTGCGCACCTCGGGGTCGCTATCGGCCTCGGCGGCCTGCAGCACCGGCAAGGCACGCGCCTGGCCCAGCTCGCCCAGGGCCAGCGCTGCTTCCTTGCGCAGGTTGGCAATGCCGTGGCCAAGCAATGCGCCAAGCGGGTCCAGTGCAGCGGCATAGCGCAGCCGACCTAGTGAACGCGCTGCCCGCAGGCGTACCTGCCAGAAGTCATCGGCAAGGGCATCCACCAGCGCCGGGCCTGCTTGGTCCTGACCGATTTTGCCTAACGTGGTGGCGGCTTCCTCGCGCACTTGCCAGGCCTGGTCAGCCAATGCCGCCACCAACGCAGGCAGCACCGAACTGTCCCGGGCAAGGCCCAACGCGCCGATGGCCGCGCGGCGCACCTCGGTGTCCGGCTCGGCCTCGGCGAGCGCTGCCAGCGCCAGTAATGCCGGCTGGTGCTTGAGCCAACCTAGAATGCCTACAGCCTCACGCCGCACGGCGGCGTCGTCATCGGCCAGCGCCAGCAGCGCAGGTTCGGCAGCATCCTCCAGGCGCAGCTCGCGCAAGGCTCGCAGGGCACTGGAGCGGACGAAGGCATCAGCGTGTTTGACCCATGGCAGGATCAGCTGGCCGGCTTCAAGGCTCTTGAGTTCGCTGAGGCTCTGCGCAGCTGCCAGCCGCACCGGTTCGGCTGCATCCGCCAGCGCAGCGCACAGGGCCTGCACAATTTCGGGTTCCTCCCAGGCCTCAAGCAGGCGCGCGGCCTCGGCACGCACTTCGTCGGCAGCATCCACCAGCAGTGCATCGGTCAGCCATGGCAAGCCATCCGGGTCTTCCAGGTCGGCCAGCTCAATCAGGGCGATGCGGCGCACGCCAGCATCGCTGGCATCAAGGCGAGGCAACAGGGCAAGGATGTCGGGGTTGTCAGTCGTTCGGTCAGTCATAGCGCGATCCGTAGCGGTGGGTGGTGAGTGTCCGGCAGGCCCAGCGGGGTCAGGCGCGGCAGTTCGCGGCCTTCCTCGTGGCGGAGCAATGCCAGGCAGTGACGCTTGAGGTGGGTGAATTCAGGGCTGGTCAGCAGGCTGGCGCGGCGGGGTCGCGCAAAGTCCAGGCGCAGGTCGTCGATGAAGCGACCGGGGCGCGGGCTCATCACCAGAATGCGGTCGGCCAGGAACAGCGCTTCGTCGATATCGTGGGTGACGAACACCACGGTGGTGCGGATGCTGGCCCAAATCTCCAGCAACAGCTCCTGCATGCGTGCACGGGTTTGCGCATCCAGGGCGCCGAAGGGTTCGTCCATCAGCAACAGTCGCGGGCGGTTGATCAGCACTCGGGCAATCTCGGCCCGTTGCTGCATGCCGCCGGACAGCTGGCTTGGCCAGCGCCCGGCAAAGTCGGCCAGCCCCACCAGCTGCAACATTTCACTTGCTTGCCGGTAACGTTCGGCGCGGCCAATGCCCTGCATCTTCAAGCCGAAGGCCACGTTGTCGAGCACGCTGCGCCAGGGCAGCAAGGTGTGGTGCTGGAACACCATGCCACGTTGCGGTGATGGCCCGGCAACAGGCTGGCCGTCCACGTTCAACTGGCCGCTGTTGGGCACCAGGTGCCCGGCCAGGGCGCCGAGCAACGTCGACTTGCCACAACCGGAGGGCCCCAAGATGCATACGAACTCACCCGGCTCAACGGCAAAATCCAGGCGCTGTACCGCCTCGAACGCTTCGCTGCCGTGCCCAAGGCGTATCGACAGACCACGACCATCGATACGCCCCGGTACCTGTTGATAACGGTTCATCAACTGGCCCTCCGCGTGCGGTACCACGGCGTGGCCAGCGCCCCCAGGCGCTTGACCAGGGCGCTGCTGCCCATGCCCAGCACGCCGATCAGCAGCATGCCGACGATGATGTCCGGGTAATTTTGCAAGGTGTATGACTCCCAGGTGTAGTAGCCGATGCCGAACTGCCCGGAAATCATCTCGGCAGTGACCAGGCAGAACCATGACGTCCCCATGCCGATGGCCAGGCCGGTGACAATGCTCGGCAACGCCCCAGGCAACACCACTTCGCGCAGGATCGCCCGGCGCCCTGCGCCGAGGCTACGCGCCGATGCCACCAGGCGCGGGTCGACTGCCTCGACGCCGTGCACGGTGTTGAGCAGGATGGGGAACAACGCGCCAGTGAAGGTGATGAACACCATCGACAGTTCCGACGACGGAAACATCAGGATCGCCAGCGGGATCCATGCCACCGCCGGAATCGGCCGCAGCACTTCCAGCGGCGGCAGCAGGGTGTCTTCTGCCCATTTCGAGCGGCCGATCAGCAACCCCAGGGCCACGCCAACCAGCGCCGCAGTGGCATAACCGGCAAACACCCGCGACAGGCTGCTGCCCAGGTGCGCCAGCAGGGTGCTGGAGGTCAGCAACTGCCAGGCAGCGTCCAGCACCGCCTTGGGTGTAGGGACATAGGTGAACGTCAGCAGACCGAGGTCCAGTTTCACGCTTGCCGCCACCTGCCAGAACAGCAGACAGGCCAGCAGCGAAGCCAGGCGCACCGGCCAGCGCTTGTGGTTGCGGGTCATGTCGTTGCCTCCCGGTCAGCGCTGGGCGACCAGCTTCTGGTTGGCGCTGACGAAGTCCAGCGCCTCACCACCATGAGCCTTGGCATACTGCTCGGCCTGGTCTTTGAGCAGGAACGCCGCCAGCTCGCCGTTGGCGTTGCGCACAAACCAGGCCTGGTTGGCCAGCAGCTTGATGCCACTGTCGGCGGCCTGGGCGTAGATGGCGCGGATGTCCTTGCCTTCTTGCTCCAGCTGGGCCAGGGCACCCAGGGCGGCCTCCGGCGAAGCATAGTGGCGAACCTTGTCTTCACCACGCACCCAGATCTGCGCCAGGCGGCTGAAGTCGGTGATCGGTTTGCCGGTCAGCGCGTCATTGGCCTTGAGTGGCAGCGGGTCGTAGTCTTTCAGCGCCTTGTCGTAGTCCAGGCCTGCCTGTTTGAAGGCGGCACGGATGTACTGGTCGTCGATGAACTTGTCGGTGTCCAGGCCACGGTCGGTCTTTTTAAGCAGCTTGAGGGTATCGATGGACGTAGCGACTGCCTGGCGGTATTCAGGCTTCCAGGTCAGGTCGCGGGTCTGCAGGCCGAGCGGGCCGTGGAACAGGTAATTGACCTCGGCTTCGATACCCGTGACCTTCTCGATCAACTCGCTGTACTTCTCAGGCTGCGCCGCGATCAGGCGGTCGGCCTCAAGGCTGGCGCGCAGGTAGGCGGTGACCACTTCCGGGTACTTCTTGGCATAGTCGGCATCGACCAAGGCACCATGGAACGTCGGTGCGTTGGCCTGGGCGCCGTCATAGATCTTGCGAGCGAAGCCGCGGTTGGGGAACAGCTCGGCGAACGGCACGAAGTCGGCGTGGGCTTCGATGCGGTTGCTGCGCAGGGCGGAGCCGGCGATCTCCGGCGCCTGGGCGATGATCCGTACATCCTTCTGCGGGTCCCAGCCCTGGGCTGCGACGGCCCGCAGCAGCATGCCGTGGGCGGTGGAGGCGAAGGGCACGGAAATGGTCTTGCCCTTGAGCTCAGCCAGCGACTGCACGCTGGACGCCGCAGGCACGACGATGCCGTTGCCGCTGCCATGCACGCTACCCGACAGCACACTGATGAACAGGCTGCGCTTGCCGGCATCCAGGTGCGCAACGCCGTTGAACGAGCCCGGGAAGTCGGCCATGGCGCCGAAGTCGAGCTTGCCGGCGACCATTTCGTTGGTCAGCGGCGCACCGCTGGTGAAGTTCTTCCACTCGACCTGGTAGGTGGCGTCCTTGTACTTGCCGTCGTGCGGCAGGTACTTGTCCAGCAGGCCCAGCTCGCGGATCAGCAGGCCGCCGGTGGCGCAGTTGATGGTGGTGTCCTGGGTGCCGATGGCGATGCGAATGGTTTCAGCGCTGGCATTCAGGCCAGTGAGCGCCAGCGCGAGGCCGGCCACGGTTGCAACAAGGCGCATGGGTGTTTCCCCTCGAATCGTTATAAGAGTTGGAGTCGTCTCCGCCGCCCGGCTTGGGTGGTGGGAAACGAGGGGCACATCTGAAGGGCGTCCGGTGGTTCGCCGGATGGCGGGATCAATCAGCGCAGCAGGTACGGGATGTCAACCTTCACCGCGCCGGTGGGGCAGTCTTTCTCGCAGGGCATGCAGTACCAGCATTCGTCGAAGGCCATGTAGGCTTTTTGCGTGGCAGGGTTGATTGCCAGCAGGTCCATGGGGCAGACCTCGACGCACACGGTGCAGCCTTTTTCGGCGATGCATTTGTCCTCGTCGATGGTGACCGGGGCGCTGCTGCGGAAGAAGATTTCTTGCGGCTGGTAGGCCATTTCACGGCGTCCTTGGGGCCTTCATGGGCTCCCTTTTATCTAAAGGCTTGCACATTTCCCTGTGGGAGCGGGTTTACCCGCGAAGAATCCAACACGGTGGATGGCACCGGCTTCGCCGGTGTTCGCGGGTAAACCCGCTCCCACAAGGAGAGGTGTCGCTTAGGCGGCATCGGCTTTGACCCGCAACCGGTCATAGGCGGTCTGCTCATCTGCATCCAATGGGACCAGGTACGGTTCGACGGCCTTCTTGAAACTGGTCATTTCACCGTTCTCGCCCTTTTTCAGATGGCAATGGCAGAACCACTCGCCATCGTTGCGCTCAGGGAAGTCCACCCGGTGGTGGTACAGCCCCCAGCGGCTTTCCTCACGGAACAGCGAGGCCCGTGCAGCCATCTCGGCGCAATCGCGAATCACCGACACTTCCATCGCACGCATCAGTTCATGAGGGTTGCTGGCCTTCATCTGCTCCAGATCGCGCTCGATCTCGGCAAAACGCGCCAGGCCGATTTCCATCTTCTTGGTCACCTTCGGCGGCTGCAGGTAGTCGTTGACCATGCGCCTGAGCTTGTACTCGACCTGGGCTGGCGGCAGGCCATGCTCACGCTGCAGCGGGGCAAACACCCGCGCACGCTCGCGTTCAACCTGCTCGGTATCTACCTCGGCGAGTTCGCGCCCGGCCACGTAATGCGCAGCGTTCACACCGGCAAACCAACCGTAGGTAAAGGCGCCGAGCATGTAGTTGTGCGGCACCGCAGCCATGTCCCCCGCGGCATACAGCCCTTTGACGCTGGTCTCGGCCTTTTCATTGACCCACACCCCAGATGCCGAATGCCCGGAGCAGAAACCGATCTCGGAAATATGCATCTCGACCATGTGCTGGCGGTAGTCGGTGCCACGCCCGGCGTGGAACTGGCCACGGCTGGGGCGTTCGTTGCTGTGCAGGATCTCTTCGATATTCTGGATAGTCTCCTCGGCCAAGTGATCCAGTTTGAGGAACACCGGGCCATTACCGCCCTCGAGCTCCTGGTGGAACTCCCACATCATCTGGCCGCTCCAGTAGTCGCACTCGATGAAGCGCTCACCCTTGCTGTTGGCGGTATACCCACCCAGCGGGCCGGTGACATAGGCACAGGCCGGGCCGTTGTAGTCCTTGATCAGCGGGTTGATCTGGAAGCACTCGAGGTTGGCCAGCTCGGCGCCTGCGTGGTAGGCCATGGCATAGCCATCACCGGCGTTGGTCGGGTTCTCGTAGGTGCCCATCAAATAACCCGACGACGGTAGCCCCAGGCGCCCGGCGGCACCACAGGCAAGGATCACTGCCTTGGCCCGCACCACACGAAACTCGCCGCTGCGGCAGTCAAAGCCCAGCACACCCGCGGCGGCACCTTCGCCATCGAGCAGCACACGGGTGCAGACCATACGGTTGCTGATCTCGACCCGTGCACGCTTGAGCTGGCGGTACAACACCTTCTTGATGTCGTGGCCTTCGGGCATGGGCAGCACATAAGCGCCCATGTGGTGAACCTTCTTCACCGCGTAGTCGCCGGTCTCGTCCTTCTCGAACTTCACGCCCCAGCGGTCGAGCTGCTCAATGGTTTCAAAGCTGTGGGTTGCGTAGGCATGCACGGTGGCCTGGTTGACGATGCCGTCATTGGCCACGGTGATTTCCTTGGTGTACTGCTCGGGGGTGGCATGGCCGGGGATGATGGCGTTGTTCAAGCCGTCCATACCCATGCTGATGGCACCGCTGCGCTTGACATTGGCCTTGTCCAGCAGCAGCACGCGCAGGCTTTTGTCCTGCTCCTTGGCCTTGATCGCCGCCATCGGCCCGGCGGTGCCGCCACCGATGACGATGATGTCGTAGTCCTGGGTATGGATACTCATGCCTTGCCCCCTTTCTGGCGATCAATGCGCAGGCGGTACTGGAAGGCATCGCCGCGGTAGTACAGGTGTTCGAAGTCCAGTGGCGTGCCGTCGGCAGCATGGGTCAGGCGCTCGATGCGCATGATCGGCGAGCCTTCTTCAACATCCAGGGCCTGGGTCAGGTCGCTGTCGGCCAGTACCGCATCAATGGCCAGGTCGGCGTGGCCAAGGGCTATGCCGCAGTCGTTTTCCAGCAGCAGGAAGATGTCGCGGGTAACCAGGTCGGCCTTCTCCAGTTTTTCGCCAACAGCCTTGGGCAGCCAGGTGAGCTCCAGCGATACCGGCTCGCGGTTGATCAGGCGGACCCGGCGGATCTCGGTAACCAGGCTGCCCTCCTCGACCTGCAGCCGGGCCGCCACCAAGGCGTTGGCCGGCACATGGCGAAAGCTGCGCAAGCGGTTGATCACTTCGTAGCCCATCTGCGTCATCGACTCGCCCAGGCCCTGCAGGGTGCTGACGTTCTGGAACGCCTTGGGCTTGGCAACGAAAGTGCCTTTGCCGTGGATCTTGAAGATCAGCCCTTCCTTCTGCAGGTCGCCCAGCGCCTGGCGCACGGTGATGCGGCTGACGTCGAAGGCCTTGCCCAGCTCGCTTTCAGACGGCATACGGCTATGCGATGGATAAGTGCCGTCGAGAATGCGCTCGCGCAGCAGTTCCTTGAGCTGGGTATAGAGCGGTACCGGGGACAGGGGGAGCAGTTGGGCCATGGGGTCTCTTCGCTGATCAATTACTTGTTATAACAAGTTGTGACCAGAGAGTAGTGGGCATAAGAATGATTGGGGAAATACCGATATCGCATATTGATAGATGAAGTCTCGGCTGTCGGTGCTGGCAACAAGGGAAAAATGGCTACAGATCAAGGCGATGGACGCCACCGATTCAGATGGGTATCATGCGTGCGCGTTGCACTCGTAGCTCAGCTGGATAGAGTACTGCCCTCCGAAGGCAGGGGTCGTGGGTTCGAATCCCGCCGAGTGCGCCATATCAAAAAGCCCTGGGCCTGAGCCCGGGGCTTTTTCGTTTGTGCGACATGTCGCGTTTCTGGCACTCCCGTGCCACGGGTCATTGGTGTTAGCGTGGGCGTCTTCCCGTTTCCTGACGGGTAACCCATAACAATGATTGGCGAAGGAATGCGCACAACCATGCACCTGAAAAAACTGACCGCCACCACCCTGCTGCTGGCCAGCATCGGCCTGTTCACCCAGCCAGCCCAGGCCAACCTCACCCAGCAACAATCCGCTGCCATCGTCAAAGCCTTCGACGGCAGCAACCCGAGCGACTTCAAGCAGTTTCTCGGCAAGCTCAAAGGCAGCGACCTGGCCAAGGCCGACAACCTTGAGGGGACCCTGGACGCCTACCTGGCCAACAAGCCACTCGCCGCTGAACAGCAAGACGAAATCAACCGCCTGCTGGGCCTGTATACCCGCGTCAAGTACGGCAAGGCCGCCACCGAAACCCTGCGCGAACTGGTGGCCATCCCCACCTTCAGTGTCGAGGGTACGCCACAGCACGAGAACCCCGAGTTCCTGAAGATTGCCGACAAGCTCAAGGCCCTGGCCGACAGCTTTGGCCTGGCCTTCCGCAACATCGACAACCGGGTGTATGAGGTTTCGCTCGGCAGCGGCAAGGAAGTGATCGGTATCCATGCCCATGCCGACGTGGTGCCGGTCAACCCGGACAACTGGAAACTGGCCGACGGCACGCGCCTGGACCCGTTCAAGGTCACCCTGGTCGGCGACCGCATGTACGGCCGTGGCACCGAAGACGACAAGAACGGCATCGTGGTAGCGATGTACGCCCTGAAAGTGGCCAAGGACGAGAACCTGCCGCTGGCCCGGCAATTCAAGCTGCTGATCGACACCACCGAAGAAACCAGCGGCGACGCCATCCCCTACTACTTCGAGCGCAACCCCACGCCCGACTACAACCTGGCCCTCGACGGCGGCTACCCTGTGGTAATTGCCGAGAAAGGCTACGGCACGGTGATGGCCAGCTTCAGCAAGCGAGCGGGCACCGGCAAGGGCGCAGAAATCGTCAACCTGACTGGCGGCCTGGCCACCAACCAGATACCGACTACCTCGGTGGCGACCCTGGTTTCGGACAACCCGGCGCAGCAGGCCAAACAGTTGCAGCAAGCCGGCGCCAAGTACGTGAAGAAACATGGCGGCGACTTCAGCATTGACGCCAAAGCCGATGGCAAACAGGTGTTACTCACCGTGACCGGTGTTTCCGCCCACTCCTCGGAGCCAGAGTCTGGGGTAAACCCGGTAGCGCGCATGCTCGGTTTCATCAACGGGCTGGACCCGCAGGTGCCACTCAAGCACAACCATTTCACCGACGCTGCCCGCTACGCTGCCGACAACTGGGGCCTGGATTATCTGGGCAACAAGCTCGGCGTTGCGTTCAAGGACGTATTCATGGGCCCGCTGACCGCCTCGCTGACTTTTGTCGGGGTGGATGACAAAGGCCTGAAACTGGCGGTGAACCTGCGCATCCCCAAAGGCAAGCCAATCGCAACCATCAAGGACGAGTTGGCCGACAAACTGGGCAAGTGGGCCCGGCAAAGCCACACCTCGGTGGCCTTCGACTACAGCCTGGACGAACCGATGTATCGCAACCCCGAGGGCGAATGGGTCAAGGCCCTGCTCGCGGTGGCCACCGAGAACCTGGGCATGAAGCATGAGTTTGGCACCTCTGCCGGCGCAACCTCGGTGCACGACCTGCCCAACGGCGTGCAGTTCGGCCTGGCCATGCCGGATGTGAAGTACACCGGCCACAACGACAACGAGTTCAAGACTGTGGACCAGTTCATGCTGGACCTGCAGATCGTGAGCGAGATGGTGGCGCGGCTCGGGCAAATGCCGAAGCTTTGATTGGCAATACCGGCCTCTTCGCGGGTAAACCCGCTCCCACAAAACTGCGCATCACTTACTGATTTAGCAGGGACCCTGTGGGAGCGGGCGTGCCCGCGAAGAATCCAACGCGGTGCATGGCACCGGCTGCGCCGGTGTTCGCGGGCGCGCCCGCTCCCACAGGGTACGCGGTGTGCCCGGCATCAGTTCTCTGCGCGACAGCGCAGCCCAATGGGCTGGGCAATCTCCCACAAGGACTCCGTATGCCTGAGGCCTGCGATGTAACTGTGCGGCTTCAGCCGCGAAGAGGCCGGCACAGGCGACACCCATGACGTTTTTCAATCGACTCCATGCCGTTTCCTGCATTGCCGTGCAGAGCGCCGTACCGGATGCTTTAGTTACACCGAGACAGCGCTTTTTCCACCCGCAGAGGCCCACATGAAAACCGTCGAACAAATCCTCAAGACCAAGTCCCAGCACCAGACCGTGTACACCATCGGCCCGGATGACTCGGTGCTCGACGCGCTGAAAATGCTGGCGGAGAAAAACGTCGGTGCGCTGCCCGTGGTCGAGGGCAACCAGGTGGTGGGTATCGTCAGTGAACGGGACTATGCACGCAAACTGGTGCTGAAGGGGCGCTCGTCTGCGGCCACCCCGGTACGCGAAATCATGAGCGCCCCGGTCGTTACCGTGGAGCCGAAGCAGAACCTTGAGTACTGCATGAACCTGATGACCAACCGTCACCTGCGCCACCTGCCGGTGGTCAGCAATGGTGAGCTGCAGGGCCTGCTGTCGATTGGCGATCTGGTCAAGGAAACCATCGCCGAACAGGCCAGCCTGATCCTGCAACTGGAGCAATACATCCGCGGCGAATGAGGTGCCTCAATGGTAGGCGCGCTCCAGCTCGTCCAGTTGATGGTCGAAGCTGCGCAGGCGCGCCGACCAGGTGTATACCAGCACTTCCAGGTCACGGTTCAGCACTGCCGTGTTGCCGTGGCCGCTGTGCGTAGGCTCCCCCAGGTCCAGCTGGTAACGTTCACGTGCCATGGCCTGAGCCACGCTGGACAGGTCGCGAGCGTTGGCCAGCCAGTGATGATGGTGGTCATGGATTTCACGGTCGAGCACGCGGCACTGGCGCTTCAGGGCATCCAGGCTCTGCTCCAGCGGTGTGCCCTTGAGCTCGCCCATGACTTCTTCGAAGGTACGCCCCGAATGCCAGTAGCTGCCCCAGAAATAACGGTCGAACACCGTTTCAACGCGGCGTAGCGCCACCTTGGTGTTCCAGATGGTCAGCAATGTTCGCCCCTGGATCACTTCTCGTTTGTTCAGGTGCAGCTGCTGCCAGGCGATCCAGGTCAGCGTCACCAGTGCAAACGCCACAGTGACAGCGGCAGCGGCATACAGGAAATGCACTGCCTGGTTCATCTGTTGCGCCTGCCTGATGCCGTAGAAGTAACTGGCCGTCAGGGTGCCCAGGATCGTCACGGAGCACCAGAAGCCTGGTGCGTAGGGATCTTTCATTGCGCTATCCCCTTATTGTTTTCCTGAGCATAGCAACGGCCGATCACTCGTCAGGTGCCGCTCGGCGCTTTATTTTCGGGGGCGACGCAGCGCTTCGTTGAGTTGATCGAAGGGCACGGCCCAATCGGCATCTTCAATGATGCTCTCCTTGAGAAAGGCCCGCTGAGCCTCGGTCCAGAACGGCGCATCCACCAGCTTGATTTCATTCTTCAGGGGTGAATGGCTGGTGATGAACTGATCGATACTCTTGGGATCGTCGGGCAATCCCAACTGCTTGAACAGCTCGGAAAACTGATGGGTCGGCGCTTCCATGGTTCCTCCTCGGGGCCAGGCAAGCCGTCCACGACGCCCGCCTGGCATTGGTGTGAAAACATCAGCACAGCTCACGCACTTCGGCTTGAGGTACCAGCTTCATGAACTGCTCCATGCTCATGTGGATCAAGTGATCGTGGTCACCCGCCTCCAGATAGACATCGCCTTGGCGGGTTAGGCTCGGATCGAGCAGCATTTTTATCTGGTAGGCATCGCCAAGCGCTGGTACGGCGCCGCGCTCGCAGTCATTGAACAGGCTCGGCAGGCCGCTTTCACGGGTCAGTTGCCAGGCGCCGGACGTGCGCACCTTGCTCATGTCCAGGTGCCGGTTGGCCGGCAGCACGGCCATGATGTAGTTGCCACGCCGGTCATCGAGCATCACCGACTTGGCGACCCGCTCGGCGGGCACACCGGCCGTACGGGCAGACTCCAGGCTGGTGGCCGAATGTGGATGGGGAATGATGTCGTAGTCGCAGTTGGCCTTGTCCAGGCGGGCCTGTAGGGTCTTTGCCATACGCATGATGCACCTCCGGTTTCGCCCCCCAATCTTCAATTTTAGGCCTGGCAGCGCAAGGCAGGGCTAAAGTTGTGCAAGAGAAGCAAACGAGGTGACGACAGGTGATTGCCTGCTGCTGGCCTGACGAGCAGCCATATAGATGGGGCCTCGACGAGGCCCCAACGGTCTATCAGAGAGGTGCGCGGCGCAGGGTCGCCAGGAAGGTTGCCGCACCAATGAACAACCCGGCAAAGGTCCGGTTCAAACGCTTCTGCTGCCTGGGCGTACGCAGCAGGCGCAACACCCGCGAAGCCAACCCGGTGTAACCCGCCATCACCAGCATGTCCACGCTGACCATGGTCACGGTGATTGCCACATACTGCGGCAACAGCGGCGCATGCGGGTTGAGAAACTGCGGCAGCACCGCCAGCATGAACACCAGTGCCTTGGGGTTGCTGACGTTGACCAGGAAACCACGGAACACCAGGCTCAGCGGTTTGCCGATCGGGCGCACGCCGGACTCATCGGCCATGTCCATGGGCAGGGCGCGCCACTGCTTGTAGGCCAGGTAGACGAGGTAGGCGACGCCGAACCATTTGATGACCTGGAAGGCCGTGGCCGAGGCGGCCAGGATGGCGCCGACGCCAGCGGCGATGATGGCGATCTGCACGATCAGGCCTAGCTGCAGGCCCAGGGCATTCCAGTAACCACGCCAGAAGCCGTATTGCAGGCCACTGGACATCGAGGCGATCGCCCCGGCTCCGGGTGAAAGGCTGATCACCCAACAGGCGGCAAAGAAGCCCAACCATACTTCCATCGACATCACACACCTCGCTCGAACATATGTTGCAAAACGTTAAGCTAAGGTGTTGGTGAAAAAATAACCAGTAGATTTTGAGGAATTTCACTGCCAGTACCGGCCTCTTCGCGGGCGCGCCCGCTCCCACAGGTACAGTGCAGGCTTGCGGTTCTGTGGGAGCGGGCATGCCCGCGAAGAGGCCGGCACAGGTTTAGTCGGCCTCGACAGTCGCCTCTTTGTGCAGGGCCTGCACCTCGGCCCCGCGCCAGCGCCGTACCGATTTCTGGAAGAACTGGCTATTGGGCACCTGCACCAGCGCCCCGCCCGCCTCGGGCATTTCCAGCAGGGTGGTGAACAGCAGGTTGATGGCGATCACACGGCCTTTGACGCCGGGCTTGTCTAGCGTATCGACCAGCTCGACCACATCGCCGATGCGAAACGGCCCGACGGTAAAGATCAGCACCGCGCACAGCAGGTTGGACAACACGCTCCACATGGCGAAGAACGCCACTGCCGCCACCGCGACGAAGCCTGACAAAGCAGTCCACAGCACAGTCGCAGAAACACCCAGCCGCTCCAGCACAAACAGCAGTGCGCTGCCCATGATCAGCCAGCGCAAGCCACCGCGCACCGGCACCAGCAACTCTGGTGGCAACGGGTAACGCTGACCCAGGCGGCTCAGCCCGCGAGCGATGATGCGCTGCAGGACGAAGGCCGCCACCAGGATCAACAGGATCTGCAAGCCCAGCCAGAAGGTATCCATCCATTGCCCTGGCAGCAGCGAACGCAGCTCCTCCATCAGGACAGCGCCTCGAGCTCGGCCTGCATGCTTTCGAGGGTTTCCAGCGCTTCCATCCAGGCTTCTTCCAGCTCGCCTTCGCGTTGCTTGAGCTTGGTCTGGCGCGCCAGCAGGTCACGCAGCTCGTCCTTGCGCGCAGCCTCATAGAGGCCGCCATCACCCAGGGCGGTCTCGATCTCGGCCAGTTGCGCATGCACCTGGTTAAGCTCGGTTTCCAGCTTGTCGGCGGCCTTCTTGTGCGGTGCCAGCTGCTGGCGCAAGGCCGCGGCAGCCTGGCGCTGGGCTTTCTTGTCGGTCTTGTCCGGGTTGACCGCAGCCGTACTGGCCGGTGCGCTGCGCTGGCGGTACTCGACCAGCCAGCGGCTGTAGTCGTCCAGGTCACCGTCGAAGGTATCAACCTTGCCGTCGGCCACCAGCAGGAAGTCGTCGGTGGTGCTCTTGAGCAGGTGACGGTCGTGGGATACCACCACCACGGCACCGGCAAACTCCTGCAACGCCATGGTCAGCGCCAGACGCATTTCCAGGTCGAGGTGGTTGGTCGGTTCGTCGAGCAGCAGCAGGTTCGGCCGCTCCCAGGCGATCAGCGCCAGCGCGAGGCGGGCCTTTTCACCACCGGAGAAGTTCACCACCGGCTCGTCAGTACGGTCGCCATGGAAGTCGAAACCACCCAGGAAGTCGCGCAGGGTCTGCTCACGCTCAGCGGGGGCAATACGCTGCAGGTGCAGCAGCGGGCTGGCCTTGTCGTCCAGCGAATCCAGCTGGTGCTGGGCAAAGTAACCAACAGCCAGGTTCTCGCCACGCACCAGGCGGCCCGACAACGGTTCCAGGTCGCCCGCGAGGTTCTTGATCAGGGTCGACTTGCCCGCGCCGTTAGGCCCGAGCAAACCAATACGTGCGCCAGGGGTGAGCTGCAACTTGACCTTGTCGAGGATGGCCTTGTCGCCATACCCCAGGCGGCCTTCGGACAGACTCAGCAACGGGCTGGAGATTTTCTGCGACTCGCGGAAGACGAAGTCGAACGGTGAATCGACATGCGCCGCCGACAGCTCCTCCATGCGCTCCAGGGCCTTGATCCGGCTTTGTGCCTGGCGGGCCTTGGTGGCCTGGGCCTTGAAGCGGGCGATGTACTTTTCCATGTGCGCGCGCTGCGCCTGTTGCTTCTCGTAGGCCTGCTGCTGCTGCGCCAGGCGCTCGGCACGGGTGCGCTCGAAGGCGGTATAGCCGCCCTTGTAGAGGTTGAGCTTGCGTTGCTCGACGTGCAGCACATGGTCGACCACGGCGTCGAGGAAGTCACGGTCGTGGGAGATCAGCATCAGCGTGCCGGGGTAGCCCTTGAGCCAGTCTTCCAGCCACAGGATGGCATCCAGGTCCAGGTGGTTGGTGGGCTCGTCGAGCAACAACAGGTCGGACGGACACATCAGTGCCTGGGCCAGGTTAAGGCGCATCCGCCAGCCACCGGAGAAGTCGCCGACGCGGCGGTCCATCTGCTCGTTGGTGAAGCCCAGGCCCGCCAGCAATTTGCGGGCGCGGGCGTCGGCGGTATAGCCGTCGGCGCTTTCCAGCTCACTGTGCAGACGCGCCAGGGCGGTGCCGTCGTGGGCCTGCTCGGCCGCGGCCAGGTCGGCCTGGACCTTGCGCAGGCGCACGTCGCCATCAAGCACATAGTCCACGGCCACGCGGTCGAGGGTATCGACTTCCTGGCGCATGTGGGCGATGCGCCAGTCGCCGGGCAGCTGGCAATCGCCGCCGTCAGGCGTCAGCTCCCCGCGCAGCAAGGCGAACAGGCTGGATTTACCGGCGCCATTGGCGCCGATCAGGCCGGCCTTGTGACCGGGGTGCAGGGTCATGTCGGCGCCGTCTAGCAAGCGCTGCGGACCACGCTGTAAAGTGAGGTTGGATAGTCTGATCATGATGGTCGCGGAGTCTATCAGCTTCCTCGGCCCATAGCGCGAGTAGAACCATGTACACCGACCTGTGGAATCACGCCCTGGCCCTGTATGCCAGGCCCGGCGTGGAAACGGCTTGCCTGGAGCTCCAGGCGCAAGGTGGCGATGTCTGCCTGCTGTTGTGTGCAACCTGGTTGCAGACGCGTGCCGTGGCTGTGCTGGATGAGCGCGCCCAGGCGTTGAACGAAATTGCCGGGCCTTGGCAGCGTGAAGTGGTCTTACCGTTACGTAGCCTGCGCCAGCAATGGCGAGTAGCAGCGCAGAATGATGTGCAGCTCGGAGCCATACGTGAACAGGTGAAGGGGCTGGAGTTGCAGGCGGAAAGGACCTTGCTGGAGCGTTTGCAGGATTGCTCGCGAGAGTGGCCCGCAGACTCGGGTGAGCCTACGGACGACTGGCTGGCCCGGCTGGCGCCAGAGCCCGCCCGCCACCACGACGCGCTGACTCAGCTGCGCGTCGCGGCGGCTACGCTTCAGGACGCCGAAGACGGCGACTGAGCCGGGGTGCTGGCGGGTGCCGAGGGCGCTACCGAAGCAGCCGGGGTGGCCGAGTTGGTTGCTGCAGCCGGGGTGCTGGCGGCAGGCGTAGCGGGTTTGGTTTCCGCTGGCTTGCTGGCAACAGGTTTGGCGGCGGCTGGCTTGGCGGCAGTGCGGGTCGGGGCTTTGGCGGCAGCAGGTTTCGCGGCTGGTTTGGCTGCAGGTTTGGCCGCAGCGGTCGCTTTGGCAGCAGGCTTAGCCGCAGGCTTGGCAGCAGCGGTCGCTTTGGCAGCCGGCTTAGCCGCAGGCTTGGCAGCAGCGGTCGCTTTGGCAGCCGGCTTAGCCGCAGGCTTGGCAGCAGCGGTCGCCTTGGCGGCCGGCTTAGCCGCAGGCTTGGCAGCAGCGGTCGCCTTGGCGGCCGGCTTAGCCGCAGGCTTGGCAGCAGCGGTCGCCTTGGAAGCTGGCTTAGCCGCAGGCTTGGCAGCAGCGGTCGCTTTGGAGGCTGGCTTAGCCGCAGGCTTGGCAGCAGCAGTCGCTCTCGCGGCTGGCTTGGCGGCAGGCTTGGCAGCAGCGGTCGCCTTGGCAGCTGGCTTAGCCGCAGGTTTGGCGGCAGCAGCGGTTCTGGCAGCTGGCTTAGCCGCAGGTTTGGCGGCAGCAGCGGTTCTGGCAGCGGGCTTGGCTGCAGGTTTGGCAGCCGCTGGTTTGGTGGTTTTGGCAGCACGCGAATCCAGCGCTTTGGCTGCTGCTTCGCGAACTTTGCCTACACCCTGGGCCAGCCTCAGGCTGTCCTGGGCGTCACGTTTGAGTTGCTGGATGTAAGAGCGGGTCTGGGTTTGACGTTCCTTGAGGGAGTCGAGCAGCCCTTCAAGTTCGCCAATGGCTTTTTGCGCTTTGGTCTGCGCCTTGGCTTTACCTGCCTTGGCCGCATCCTGCAATTTCAGGCGACCGGTGTGCAGTTTTTCCTGGGCTTTGCCACGCTGTTTTTCCAACTTGGCCAGCAGTTTTTCCGCATCAGCCAGCGCTTGCGAGCAGGCATCTTCCAAGTGTTCGAGCAGGCTGCCCGAAAGTTGCTGGAGCAGGTGTAACGGCGTACTTACTGGCTTCTTTTTGGCCGACATGGTTTACCTCCTGGCTGACGAGATTGCGGCTCATACTATGCTTCTGCTGCTACCGCCGCTAGGGCATGTTGACCGTAATATTTACGCCGCGTTGCATGCCTGGGCAAAGTTGTTATCTTGCAGCTCCGTGCAAGTGTAGTTGCTGAATAAATCATTGCTGATATTTGGCAATTGCCTGACTTGCAGCACATCCCTTGTAGGAGCGGCCTTGTGTCGCGATGGGCTGCGAAGCAGCCCCGGGATTTCAGCGTCTGCGCAAATATTGATGGGGCTGCTTCGCAGCCCACCGCAACACAAGGCCGCTCCTACAAGGACCGCGAGCACACCATAGATAATCTAACGCTGGCATACTTCCCCGCTCATTGGCGCAGGAACTGACCATGCCTCGATATCTTGTTTTAGGTTTATGCCTGCTGGCCCCCATCGCCTTGGCCGACAGCGACGAGCACGACCTGGCCTACAGCCTGGGCGCCAGCCTGGGTGAGCGCCTGCGCCATGAAATGCCGGGCTTGCAACTGGATGCACTGGTCGAAGGCCTCAAGCAGTCCTATCAGGGGCAACCGCTGAAGCTCGACAAGGCGCGCATGCAGGCGGTGCTTCAGCAGCATGAAACACAGGAAAGCGATGCCGCCACGCAAAAATTGCAGGCAGCCGAAACACGCTTCATGGCCAACGAGCGTGGTCGTTATGGGGTACACGAACTGCCGCAAGGGGTGCTCTACAGCGAACTGCAGGCAGGCACGGGCGCGCAACCCAAGGCAGGTGGCAAAGTACAAGTGCGCTATGTGGGCAGGTTGCCGGATGGCTCGGTGTTCGACCAGAACCAGACACCGCAGTGGTTCAACCTGGATTCTGTAATCGAGGGCTGGCAGGTAGCCCTGCCGCAGATGCACGCCGGCGCCAAATGGCGCCTGGTGATTCCTTCAGCGCAAGCCTATGGCGCCGAAGGAGCGGGCGACCTGATCGCACCCTATACACCCTTGGTATTCGAGATCGAGCTGCTGGCGGTTGGCGACTGACGCCAACCTTCAGGCCTCGACTGCGCCCTCTTCCTTGTGCGCGTTGTGCAGCACTTCGATCAGGCAGTCTTCCAGTTCGAAGCGCTCATGCAGCAGTCCACCCAGCTTGCCCAGTTTTTCGGCGAAGCGTTCGGTGTCTTTACATTCACCTTTCGCGCAATGGTCATTGAAGGCCAGGGCGATCTGGGTAATGTCGTTGATCCGCGGATTGATCTCTTCGGCCAGCCTCAGCGCTTTCTCGTCATCGAAAGCCTTGGCCTCACTGACCAGCTGCTCGCAGACCTCGAAATGCCACGCCGAACAGTAGTCGACCAGCAGACCGCAAAAATCCCCGTTGGTGTCTTTGTCGGCAAAGGCCAGCTTTACATCGCGCAGCGCGCGAAAAGCCTGCACCAACTCCTGGCGCTCCTTCAGCCAACGGTCGATCAGGTCGTGAACCCCACCCCAGCGTTCCTGGGCATTCTGACAACTATCGAGCATGGCGATCTCTTCCCTTCTGGGTAGATGCCGCTGCACCTCGCACCACGACCGCGCAGCACAAAGGTGACATCAGCAGGACGGCATCGAGCAGTTGTATTTTCGGTATTCGTGCTGGGAGATTATTCCCGTGCGTGCTGCCCATCAAGGTACGCAGCAGACAAAGTTCATACAAGTGTTTAATACCCTGATACAGCACCATTGGTCGCGCTATCGGCCCAGCCTTGCGCCAGGTCAACTGATTGCCAGGCTGCGGAAACGATACGCCAGCAGGCAACTCAAGGGCAGCGCCGCCAACAGCAGGAAGGCCAGCAGGCTCCACTCGGGCAGCGTCAGGTCGAGAAAGCTCCAGGTCAACGAGTTGCAATCCGGGCCACCCAGCAACAGTTGCCGTGCCGCCTCGCCCCAGGACTGCTCGAACACTCTCCCGATCGGCACCGGGCACACAGGTGTTGCCCCGCCAGCGCCCTGCAGCCAGACGTGCCGCGCCGCCAGCAACGCCCCGGCCAGCGAGCAGCCCAGCGTTGCCTGCGCGTAACGGCGGATGCCCTGCATGCCCGGTGCCTGCAGCACTGCCCCCAGGCACAGTAGCGCATACACGCCAAGCAGCAGCCGCTGGCTGAAGCACAGGGGGCACGGCACCAGCCCTGGCATGTTTTCCAGTTGGAAAGACGCAGCCAGTACCGCCAGTGCGGCCAGGCAGGCAGGAACGAAAAATGTGCGTAAACGGGCCGGCAGCATGGGCAGTGAAGGTCCCGGGGAAAAGGTGGTGGCTTGAAACGGTAGAGGAAAGACGCACTTTGTTTCAAGGCGCGACAGTAACGACAAGTCGCTGAATCGTGTAGGAAATTTCTAGCGATGCGGCAGGAGGTGCCTGAAGAAATGGTTTGCAGAGGTAACTTGCAACAGTAGACAACTTACCAACCCCCAAAGCCCGCACCTTGGCGCGGGCTTTGGGGTAGGTCAGGCGCGCACGCCCTCTGGCAGCGGCAGGGCCAGCAGGCGCTCGTCCAGCAGGCCAAGGCCCTCCTGGAACAACTGGTTACTGCGCTCGGTCTCGCCCAGGCCAGCGAGCAGGCGGGCCAGTTCGGCACAGGCCTCAGGGTTGCGCTCCATGCGCAGGCTGCTTTCCAGGTAGTCACGCGCCTTGCCCCAAAGGCGGTTCTGCAGGCTCAGGCGGCCCAAGGTCAACAGCAGGCTGGCATCTTGCGGATGAGCCTTGAGCCAGCCTTCGGCGGTTTGCAACTGGCGCGCCGGATCATCACCACGCACCAGGCCATACAAGCGGGCCAGGTGGCTTTCGTAGTCGCGCTTGAGGGCCGTGCGCAGTACTTGCTCGGCCTCGCTCTGTGCACCTATCTGACGCAATTGCTCGGCGTAGGCCAAGACCAGCTGTGGTTCCTGGCGCTGCGCCGCTGTCAGTTGCTGCCAGGCGCGCTCCAGCGCTTGACGTGCACTTTGCGTGTCTTCACCACGGGTGGTGGCCAGGCTCAGGTTCTGGCCCCAGGCACGCTGCTCCAGGGCAGCCAGCTCGGCGGGCGGCAGCACTTTGCCCTTGCGCAGGTCGGGTAGCAGGCGGATCAACGCCGACCAGTCGCCCCGCTCCAGGTGCAGGCGCTGCAGCAGGCGCAGTACCTGGCCGTTGTGCGGGTGGCGCTCCTGCATGGCCAGCAGGGTTTCCAGGGCACCCTCACTTTCACCACGGTCCATCTGCAACTGGGCATGGGTCAGGGCAATGGCAAGTTCCGCTTGCGGTTGGCGCTCCAGCGCACGCTCCAGCAGGTTGTCGCTGTCTTCGCTGCGGCCTTGCTCGTTGGCTGCACGCGCAGCACCGAGGTAGTAAAGCAGCGGCTGGCGCTCGGCCTCGGCAGCACGGTGCAAGTGGCGTTGGGCACTGGCCCAGCGGCCTTCGGCGAGGTCCAGCTGGCCCTGCTCGATGGCCACGCGGATACGCCGGCTGCGGTTACGCCGCGACCACGGGTTGACCACGCCACTGGAGGTCAGCACCAGGCCGACCAGGTAACGCAACAACCACACCAGTGCGACCACGGCCAGCAGGCCGGCCAGGGCCGCCCACAGCCCCGACTGATAGCGGAAGCTTCCGTAGGAAACCAGCACATAGCCGCTGTGTTTGGCGACCGCGATACCCAGCGCTGTGGCAACCACAATCGCCAGCACGGCCAGCAGGTAGACTCGCTTCATGGCTTGCCCCCTTCAGCCTCGGCCGGCAGGTGACGGCGCTGAATGTAGGCCTGCACGGCCGCCAGGCTTTCACTGAGGTCGGGGGTTACCACCGACACGGGTTGATCGGCCAAGGCATTGAGGCTGTCGAGCATGGCCTTGCTTTGCGGGTTGTCGGCATTGAAGTTGGCCAGCAGCACGCTGCGGGCGTCGTCCAGCGCCTGGGTATAGACCTTGGCGTCACCATTGAGTGCTGCCCATTGAGCCTGCTCGATGGTCAGGCTCAGGGCCAGCCGCAGCTGGTTGAGTTGCTGCCCGGCCAGCAACGGCCGCACGTTGTCATCGGCATTGAAGTCGATCTGGAAGTACTTGGAGATCTCTGCCCACCACTGCGACAGGCGGCTGGCACCATCACCGTCAGAGGTCAGGGCGCCAAGCGCATCGGCGTTGCTGGCGAACTCGGGCGACTGGGCGCTGAGCTGCTGCACCAGCTCGCGCTGTGCGGCCAGTTTCAGGAACAGGCCGGTACGGTCCGGTTGCTGGGTGCTGTTGAGCGTGGCCAGGCTGCGCGCCAATTGTTCGCGGGCGGCAAAGGCACCTGGGTCGCTCTGCTCGCGCAGGATTTCGTCGGCGCCCTCGACCAGGGCCTTGGCACTGGTAATGTCCTGCAGCGCCGACAGGCGCAGTGTAGCCAGGCGCAGCAGGTGCTCGGCCTCGGCCAGGCGCCATTCCTTGCGGCTCTCGCCCAGCACGGTTTCCACCCGCTGGCTAAGGCGCTGCTGGTCGCCTTGCAACTGCGCGACCAGGCGGCGGCGATCTTCCAGCTCGCTGGCAGCCGGCAGGCTGGCCAGTTGCGCACTGATCTGCTGTTCGCGCTGCTGCAGGGCCTCGGCGCGCTGGTTAAGCGCCTCGATGTGCTGGCCCTGGTTGAACTCACTGCCTTGCAGTTGACGCACCTGCCAGACACCCCAGCCACCTACCGCCACCCCGGCAGCGCCCAGCAGCAAGGCCAGTGCTGCCAGGCCAGTGCCGGAGCGCTTGGCGGGTGGGGTGGTGACGGGTTCTGCCGGCGCCTGTGCCGACGGCTGATCGTTATTGGACAAGACAGTCTCGCTCACGTATCCATCCTTTGCATGGGGGCGCATCGCGTTCAGCTTAGCGCCTTAAGAGGCAGGTGCAGCGCTACGCTGCACGGCTGCCAGCAAGGCCGTGGCACTGGCGCCACGGCAATCCACAACCTGTTGGGCTCCGGCGGCCCTGGCCTGTTCGGCGACCCGGGAGCTGGGCACGAACAGCGGCAGCTGTGCCAGCTGCGGCCAATCGGCGCCGGCCAGCTGCTGCAGATGTTCAAAACCCTGCCCACTGCTGACCACCAGGCCATTGAGGCGTTCCGCTTCGATGCGGCGCACCAGGGTGCCTGCCGGGTACGCCGGCAGGCAGCGACGATACAGTTCCAGATATTCGACACTAGCACCTTGCTCTGCAAGACGCTCTGCCAGCAGTTCGCGACCTCCGACCCCGCGCACGATCAATACACGCGGCGCAGGCACGGCAACGGCCTGAAGCAGGGCCGGCAGCGCCAGCAAGGCTTCGCTGTCATCGCCACGCGGCGGAGTACTTACCGCCAGCCCCGCGCCCTGCAGCACCGCAGCGGTTGCCTCGCCCACGGTGAACCAGCCTTGCCGTGGCGCCTGCATGCGGGCTTCGGCCAGTTGCTCAAGCAGCAACCGGGCAGCCGGCTTGCTGACCACGATGATAGCCTGGAAGCCATGCAGGCCCTCCAGCAGCAGCCGTTGCCAGGGCTCCACGCTGACGGGTTCTATCGCCAGCAGCGGCAGGCAGCTACTGCCTACCCCCGCTGCTGCCAGGCTTTGCGCCAGCGCCGCGCAGTCCTCGGCAGGCCGGGTCAGCAACAGGCGCCATTGGCTCACGGGTGACCGGCCTCGCCGTAGACTTCCTTGAGGATGGCCTCGGCGCCCTGGCCCAGCAGGTCTTCGGCCACCTGTACACCCAAGGTCTCGGCAGCCGCGCGAGGGGCACGGGCTTCGGCCACCAACAGGGTGCCGCCGCTCGGCTGGCCGACCAGGCCACGCAGCCACAGCTGGTCACCTTCGAGCACCGCGTAGCAGGCAATCGGCACTTGGCAGCCGCCATTCAGGTGTTTGTTCAGGGCGCGTTCGGCCACCACCCGGTCGGCAGTGTCGGCATGATGCAGCGGCGCCAGCAGCGCATGAATCTCGAGGTCGGCACTGCGGCATTCGATGCCCACCGCACCCTGGCCGCCAGCGGGCAGGCTGTCATCGACGCTGATGGTGGCGGTGATGCGGTCTTCGAAGCCGAGGCGGATCAGGCCAGCCGCAGCGAGGATGATGGCGTCGTACTCACCGGCATCCAGCTTGGCCAGGCGGGTGTTGACGTTGCCCCGCAGGAAGCGGATTTGCAGGTCTGGGCGGCGCGCCAGCAACTGGGCCTGGCGGCGCAGGCTGGAGGTGCCGACGATGCTGCCGGCAGGCAGCGCTTCGAGGCTGGCAAAGGTGTTGGAGACGAAGGCATCGCGCGGGTCTTCGCGCTCGCAGATGCAGTACAGGCCCAGGCCTTCAGGGAAGTCCATGGGCACGTCCTTCATCGAGTGCACGGCGATGTCGGCTTCGTTGTCCAGCAGGGCAGTTTCCAGTTCCTTGACGAACAAGCCCTTGCCGCCGATTTTTGCCAGCGGCGCGTCGAGCAGTTTGTCACCACGGCTGACCATGGGCACCAGGGTCACGAGCAGACCGGGGTGGGCCTGCTCGAGGCGGGCTTTGACGTATTCGGCCTGCCACAAGGCCAAGGCACTTTTACGGGTGGCAATGCGGATTTCGCGAGTGGACATGGAACGCCCCGATCCAGAGAAATGCCGCCGATGATAACAGCATCGCCGGGATCGCTAGCAGATGTGGATCAGCTGAGGGCCCCTTCGCGGCTAAAGCCGCTCCCACAGGTACGGTGCCGCTCTGAAGGGCAATGATGACCCTGTGGGAGCGGCTTTAGCCGCGAACAAGGGCGCAGCCCTTGCCATGCGGGCACCGTATCAGAGGGTTTGCATCATCTTGCGCACACCGGCCACATGCCGCCGGCTGACGGTCAAGGCATCCCCATTCAGGCCTTTCAGGTACAGCTGGAAGTGCCCCAGCTGCGTGCGCTGCAGGCGTTCGATGCGGTCGCGCGCGACCAGCGCATTACGGTGGATACGCACGAAGCGGTCGCCAAACTCGTCTTCCAGGGCCTTGAGCGGCTCGTCGAGCAGCACTTCCCCAGCCTCGTGGCGCAACGTCACGTACTTGTGGTCGGCAATGAAATAGATCACCTGGGGCAAGGGGATCAACTCGATGCCTTTGCGCGTGCGGGCGCTGATGTGGCTACGTGGGCCGCCACCTTCATTGGCTGGCCGGGTGAGCGCCGCCAACTGCGCACGATTGGGTTTTTCGGCCTTGCGCAAGGCATCGCGCAGCGTCTGGGCCTGGAAAGACGTGGTCACGGTCACATGGCTGAGGGTACTGCCCTTGAATGCCTCGGCACCGTGTTCATCATCCCCGGTGCAAAACACCACCGCCGGCGGCGCCTCGCGTTCGCACAAACGTGCGGCCACCTGCAGGCCGTCCAGGCCTGGCATGCCGATGTCCAGCAGGACCACATCGGGCTTGAGGCTTTCGATCAGCGCCAGGGCCTCCTCGCCGTTGGTGGCGCTGGGCTCCAGCACGGTGTAGCCCTCCAGTTCGCCGAGCAGCCGGCTGAGCCGTTCACGGCCTTGGGGTTCGTCATCAACGATCAGGACATTCATAATTGCGCTGGATTCCTGAATGAGTCTCGCACAGGTATAGCGTAGACAGGTGTGGTTCGAGCGACACTGCGGTCACGCTCTAGACCGGTGCGATGGCCAAAGATTCACTCGGCCGGCAGATTCACTGCCAGTCCTCTGTCCAACTGTAGACGGTCCGTGGAACACTGCCGTTCATTCCTTAAAATCCTTCTCTGCCGTTTTACGGGCATTTCTCTCGACCGGTGCCCTGCGGCAGCCAGCCCAACCCTGCTATCATCGGCGCCACTTTTTCGTTCACGCCTGCAATGAGTGAATCCATGAGCACCGACAAGACCAATCAGTCCTGGGGCGGCCGCTTCAGTGAGCCAGTCGACGCCTTCGTCGCCCGTTTCACCGCCTCGGTCGACTTCGACAAGCGCCTGTACCGCCACGACATCATGGGTTCGATCGCCCATGCCACCATGCTGGCGCAGGTCGGCGTGCTCAGCGATGCCGAGCGCGACACCATCATCGATGGCCTGAAGACCATCCAGGGTGAAATCGAGGCCGGCAACTTCGACTGGCGCGTCGACCTCGAAGACGTGCACATGAACATCGAAGCACGCCTGACCGACCGCATCGGCATCACCGGCAAGAAGCTGCACACCGGCCGTAGCCGCAATGACCAGGTGGCCACCGATATCCGCCTGTGGCTGCGCGACGAAATCGACCTGATCCTGGCCGAAATCACCCGCCTGCAGCAGGGCCTGCTGGAGCAGGCCGAGCGTGAAGCCGCAACCATCATGCCTGGCTTCACCCACCTGCAGACTGCCCAGCCGGTCACCTTCGGCCACCACCTGCTGGCCTGGTTCGAAATGCTCAGCCGCGACTACGAGCGCCTGGTCGACTGCCGCAAGCGCACCAACCGCATGCCGCTGGGCAGCGCCGCGCTGGCCGGTACCACCTACCCGATCGACCGCGAACTCACCTGCAAGCTGCTGGGCTTCGAGGCCGTGGGCGGCAACTCGCTGGACGGCGTCTCGGACCGCGACTTCGCCATCGAATTCTGCGCAGCGGCCAGCGTGGCGATGATGCACCTGTCGCGCTTCTCCGAAGAGCTGGTGCTGTGGACCAGCGCGCAGTTCCAGTTCATCGACCTGCCGGACCGCTTCTGCACCGGCAGCTCGATCATGCCGCAGAAAAAGAACCCGGACGTGCCAGAACTGGTACGTGGCAAGACCGGCCGTGTGTTCGGCGCCCTGACCGGCCTGCTGACCCTGATGAAAGGCCAGCCGCTGGCCTACAACAAGGACAACCAGGAAGACAAGGAGCCGCTGTTCGACGCCGCCGACACCCTGCGTGACTCGCTGCGTGCCTTTGCCGACATGATCCCGGCGATCAAGCCCAAGCACGCCATCATGCGTGAAGCGGCCCTGCGCGGTTTCTCCACCGCTACCGACCTGGCCGACTACCTGGTACGCCGTGGCCTGCCGTTCCGTGACTGCCACGAGATCGTTGGCCATGCGGTGAAGTATGGTGTGGACACTGGCAAGGACCTGGCCGAGATGAGCCTGGACGAACTGCGCCAGTTCAGCGACCAGATCGAGCAGGACGTGTTTGCCGTGCTGACCCTGGAAGGCTCGGTGAATGCCCGTGACCACATTGGTGGTACGGCGCCGGCGCAGGTGCGTGCAGCCGTCGTTCGCGGCAAGGACCTGCTGGCTTCGCGTTAAGGCCTATTGCGAGGGCTTTGCCCTCGTTCGCGGGCACGCCCGCTCCCACAGGTACGGCGTTTCCCTGTGGGAGCGGGCGTGCCCGCGAAGGGTCCAACACTGATCTCAGCGCTTGCCGCTGCGAATCATCTCCATGAAGGCCGGCATCGACGCCTCCTTGTCTGCCACGATCCGCGCCATGTGCGGGTTCTCGCCCATCACTTGCAGCAACGCCTTGGCCTGCGGGAAGTCCGCCAGGAAGTCGATGTTCAGCACCTTCTTGCCCACCGCGTAGGCCAGATCGACCGAGAAGCAGAACATCAGGTCTGCCAGCGTCAGCTGCTCACCCGCTACATACGGCGCAAAACGCCCGTTGCGCTTGAGGGTGGCAAAACCGGCCAGCAAATCGGCCCGGGCCTTCTCCTTGACCAGCGGCTCAACCGACATGCCAAAGAACGACTCGGCATAGCAGGTACGCGCCGGCAGCTCGATGTACAGCTCGATTTCCTTGAGCAGCTCACGCACCTTGGCCTGGCCAAACGGATCGGCTGGCAGCAGTGCCTTGCCGCCCTGGGTCTGCTCGATATAGTCGAGGATTACATTGGTTTCGCTGAGGAAACCGTGTTCGGTTTCAAGCACTGGCACCTTGCCGCGCGGGCTCACTGCCAGCGCCTGAGGCGCCTGGCCGCCATAGAACGCGACTTCCTCGAAGGGCAGGCCTTTTTCCAACAGGGCCAGCTTGACCATGTTGTAGTAGTTGCTGACCGAGAATCCATGAAGCTTGAGCATGAGGTAACAGCCTCCAGGCCGTAAGGGGTTGGCTGGGCTTTTATAGACCCATCGCCCGCCCCTGACCAGCGTCATGCACCCCGTCAATGCCCGGGCATTGCCGACACGGGCATGGCACACTGTGTGTCCCACAACAGGAGTAGCGCCATGAGCGAGCCCACCGACATCGACAATGACGACGACGAAGCCTTCGCCGAGGCGACGCTGACCCAGGCTATCGAGAACCAGATTGAGAGCGGCGAACCGGCTGCGGCCAAGGCCACCTTCAACAAGCTGACACTGGTTGGCTACGAGCGTGAAGACATTCTCAACCTGATGGCCCATGTGCTGGCCTTCGAGATCGACAACATGCTGGTAGAAGACCGTGCATTCAACGGCGAGTGGTATGAAAACGCTCTGCGGGCGCTGCCGGAGCTGCCGCCTGAGATGGATCAAGGCGAGGACGAATAACCCGACTACACTCGAAGGTCAGGCACCGCTGACGGTGCCGCCATCCTTGTCTGGAAGTCAGGAGCTGCCATGCCTTTTACCCCCGATCTGATCGACGAACTGGAAGTACTCGCGCTGTTCAAACACGACAGCAGCCAGGAAGGCATCAAGATAACCAGCACCGCCGCCCCGGCCCTGATCGCGGCTGCGCAACGCCTGCATGAAAAAGGGCTGACCGATCAACCTGATGGCGGCTACCTGACCAGCCTGGGTCATGACGCCGTAGAAAGTGTCCAGCTGCTGCAGAACATTCTCAAGGCGCCACAACCGGCCTGATCCGAGATTGCATGGGGCTGCCTTGCAGCCCATCGCCGGCAAGCCAGCTCCCACAGGTACTGCACATGGTTTGAAATCGATGCGGTCGGTGTGGGAGCTGGCTTGCCGGCGATGGGCCGCAGCGCGGCCCCTTTCAGTTAGCCGCTGCCCTGCGCTTCTCTGCCAGCCACGAGCGCCCGTACAGGAACACGATTGCCAGCAAGGCCACCGCCTGCGCCGACAGCGAGTAGGCGTCGGCATGAATGCCCAGCCAGTCGAACTCGAAGAACGTCACCGGCCGCGTGCCCAGCACCCCCGCTTCTTGCAGCGCCTTCACGCCATGCCCGGCGAACACCACCGACAGCGCACACAGCAGCGCGGCGTTGATGCTGAAGAACAGCGACAGCGGTAGCTTGGCCGAACCACGCAGGATCACCCAGGCCAACCCCACCAACAACACCAGCGCCGTGGCGCCACCAGCCAACACCGCCTGGTGCCCGGCAGGGCCTGCCTGCAGCCACAGGGTTTCGTAGAACAGAATCACTTCGAACAGTTCGCGGTACACCGAGAAGAACGCCAGCATGGCAAAGCCGAAGCGCCCGCCGCCGCTGACCAGGCTGCTCTTGATGTAGTCCTGCCAGGCGGCAGCATGGCGGCGGTCGTGCATCCATACGCCGAGCCACAGCACCATCACTGCGGCGAACAGCGCCGTGCAACCTTCGAGCAATTCACGCTGGGCACCGCCCACGTCGATCACGTATGCCGCCAGGGCCCAGGTGGCGAAACCTGCGACCAGCGCCAGCGCCCAGCCGATATTGACGCTGCGTACCGCCGATTGCTGGCCGGTATTGCGCAGAAACGCCAGGATCGCGGCCAGTACCAGAATCGCTTCGAGGCCTTCGCGCAGCAGGATCAACAAACCGGAGATATAGCTCAGCGACCAGCTCAGGCCATCGCTGCCCAGCAGCTTGGAGGCCTGGTCGAGCTTGCTTTTGGCTTCGGCCAGACGTTGTTCAGCCTGGGCTACAGGCAAGCCGTCCTGCAGGGACTGCCGGTAGGCCATCAGCGATTTCTCGGTGTCCTTGCGCACCTGGGTGTCGATGTTGTCCAGCGAGCTTTCCACCAGCTCAAAGCCTTCCAGGTAGGCCGCTACCGACAGGTCGTAGGCCTGGTCGTGGTCACCTGCGCGGTAGGCCGCCAGGCTCTTATCCAGGGTGCTGGCGGTGTACTCCAGCAATTGCGCCGGGCCGCGTTTGACCTGGGGCGGCTGGGCACGCTGGGCGCGGAACGCCTCCAAGGCGCCTGCCCCCTCGTTGGCAGCCACTTCTGCGGGTGTCTGGCGAGCCAGGTCGGCGATATTCCAGGTTTTGTCGCCTTTGCCGGCTTCCGGCTTGGCGGTGAAGCTGGCGATGTAGGCGGCGACGTCCCAGCGCTAGCGGTCGTCCAGCTGGTCGGCAAACGATGGCATCTCGGTGTTGTCGATGCCCAAGGCCAGGGTGTTGTAGAGGTCGAACAGGCTCAACTGGTCAAGGCGCGCGGCATCACGCAGGTTGGCCGGGGCTGGCTCCAGGCCCACACCTGCCGGGCCATCCCCGGCGCCGGTGTCGCCGTGGCAGATTGAGCAGTTTTGCGCATACAGCGATGCGCCACGGGCCGGGTCCGGGGTAATCACCGGGGCTTGGCTGACTTCATAAGCAACTGCCAGGCGAGCACCTAACTGCCGGGCCTGCTTGGCAACGGCCGCACCGTTCTGGCGTTGGTCGATAGCCAACTTCAACGCCTGGACGCCCTGCTCAAGGCCCGCTTGCTCGGCGTTTGCCGGCAAGGCCTTCACCAGGTCGGCCAATACCGAGCTGAACTCCTGTTGTTCACGGTATTCGCCTTCGTCGATCACCTTGCCTTCACGCACGGTTGGCGGGTAGTCGGCGCCGATGTAATCGAGCAAATGCAAGGCCTTGGCGGCCTCGGCGGGGGCTTCGGCCATCGCCATGGTGCTGCACAGCGCCAGCATCGGCCACAGAAGCCAGGCAAGCAGACGGGAACGGGTATTCATGGCCAGTCTCGAGGGGAATGCGAAAGAGAACATTGTTCACTCCGACTTGGCTTCGCTCAAGGGTGCTGGGCGGATTTCATGAAAAATCTTGGTACAAATAAGATGAAGCGGGGCGTCCTGAGCGACGACATGATGCTATCTCTGTGGAAGCTGTCTTGTATTGCCTGTCAGAGCCTCATCGCTGGCAAGCCAGCTCCCACAGGTATCGCGCTGTCCTCAGGCCCATTACTGGACCTGTGGGAGCTGGCTTGCCGGCGATGAAGGCGACACCGATGTCACAGGAAACACCGGGTACCAAATGATTCAGCGCGGTTAGGTCCATACCCACTAGCCTGTAGAGCCACTATTCAGGAGGCAGGGAACATGGATCGTCCCCATTCAAAGCAGCTACGGCTTGGCCGATTTTCGGAAACCAGTCGGTTGTATTTGCTTACCAGCACCACCCTTGAAAGAGCCCCAATCTTCAGTGATTTCCACTCGGCCCGCTTGCTGGTGGCCGAGTTCCGCCACGCTGAAGAGGAAGGTGCCGCCAGATCGCTGGCCTGGGTGGTGATGCCTGACCATTTCCACTAGTTGGTCGAGCTTGGGCCGGCCAGCCTGAAGCGCTTGATGCGCAGAGTGAAGTCTCGTAGCACCATGATGATCAACAGGCATCAAGGGCGAAGCGGTCAGCTCTGGCAGAAGGGGTTTCATGACCGGGCGTTGCGCCGGGAGGAGGATGCGCAAGATGTGGCGCGCTATATCGTCATGAACCCCAAGCGTGCGGGTCTGGTTGCGAGGGCTGGGGATTATCCGCATTGGGATGCGATCTGGCTCTGACCGGATGTTGCCTGCGAGGGCCCTATCGCCGGCAAGCCAGCTCCCACAGGGTCCTCATCTGCCTTACAGGTGCTGCTGACCTGTCAGGGCCTCATCGCTGGCAAGCCAGCTCCCACAGGGCCCTCATTTGCCTTACAGGTGCTGCTGACCTGTCAGGGCCTCATCGCTGGCAAGCCAGCTCCCACAGGGCCCTCATTTGCCTTACAGGTGCTGCTGACCTGTCAGGGCCTCATCGCTGGCAAGCCAGCTCCCACAGGACCCTCATTTGCCTTACAGGTGCTGCTGACCTGTCAGGGCCTCATCGCTGGCAAGCCAGCTCCCACAGGACCCTCATTTGCCTTACAGGTGCTGCTGACCTGTCAGGGCCTCATCGCTGGCAAGCCAGCTCCCACAGGGCCCTCATTTGCCTTGCAGGTGCGGCTGACCTGTCAGGGCCTCATCCTGGCAAGCCAGCTCCACAGGACAATCACAGTGCTCAAGGGCAGTGGAGAACCTGTGGGAGCTGGCTTGCCGGCGATGGGCCGCACAGCGGCCTTAGTTTCTTGAAGGGACTTCGATCATTGCTAGTGTCATGTATGCCCCCCTACCTGGCGAATGATGGCTCGCTTGTCTTCGATGGTGAACGTCACTCGCTTACCCCCACTCAGCCGAATCTGGTAGAGGTTGGTTTTTTTTTGCAACAACTTGTAGTTGGCATCACCCATCCGCTTCGCAGCATCTCTAGGGGATACACCATCATTATGAATAGCATTCTGAAAGCTATCGAAAGATTTCTGCTCAGCCTTCGTCAGCACAAACTCTTTGAAATTTACATTCGATTTATCCAACGTCCAACCTAGGTCTTGCCCTGAGGATGTACTGGAGAACACAGAACTTTGCGAGCTGTACCTTTCGCTTAGTGGGGAAATCCCCAGTGATTCCGTTGAGGGCGTCGGAGATGCCGTAGAACTGGACGTCCCTGAACTTGATCGAGAGCTCGACCGCGCCGATTCAACAGGAGGGTTATGTTTCTGGGGTCGCACGGCCAAAGAATCTGGCCTTTTTACCAGCTGTCTCGGAGCTTTCTGAGAGTACTTCATATGCCCTGTAGGGTCGCAGAAATTCACCGGGTCACACGACACGTAGGCATAACTATTCCACCCGCCTTCGCCGAAGGGGCTCCAGCTGTCCGGGCTGTTGAAGCGCAGCAGTGCCGGGCTGAAGGCGCGGTAGCCGGCGCCCAGCAGATAATACCCCGCCACCCAGTCACGAGGCTGGCCATTGAAGCCCAGCACCTTGGTTGGCCGAGTGGCATCGAAACCGTAGGGTGCATAGCTGGACTTTACACAAGCGCGCCCAAGCCGCTCTTTCACAATGCCATCAGGCATACCACAAGTAACTTTAGCCATGTTCCATCTACCTGATTAAGTCAGGTAGAGCATGACGAACTTTTAAACATTCACGTAACTGGTAGAACTATGGGCGTGGCTGCTCAGGCGAACTTTCCTTCCACCCCCCACCCAATGCGAGGAAAACCCCAATCTGCCCCAACGCCACCTGGCTATTGGCCGCTGCCAACTGCGCGCGCATATCGGTATAAGTCCGCGTCGCCTGCAAATCCGCCAGGAACGACTCACGCCCGGCCTGGTAATAGCGGTGGGTCTGGTCTGCCGCTTCCTTGGCTGACTTCTCCGCCTCGGCCAGCGCATCGCGCCGGTCCAGCAGGGCGCTGTATTGCGCCAGGCGGGTCTGGGTTTCGCGGACGGCGTTCAGTACTACCCCGTCGAAGCTGGCCAGGGCTGCCTGGGTCGAGGCCTCGGCCATGCGAATGCGGGCGCGGGTACCGTTGGTGGGAATGCTCCAGCTGACCTGCGGGCCGACCCCCCAGCGGTTGGTCGACGGGTCGCCAAGGTCCTCGAGGATACCGATGGTACCCACCTGGGCGCCGATGCTGATATCCGGGTACAGCGCGCCGGTCGCTACACCAATGTAAGCAGTGGCCGCAGCCAGCTGGCGCTCGGCCTGGCGAACATCTGGGCGGCGCTTGAGCAAGGCCGCGCCATCGCCTACCGGAATCAGCTGGTTCAGGTGCGGCAGCTCGGAACAATCAGCGGTACCGGCAGGCAGCTGGTCCACCGGCTTGGCCAGCAACGCAGCCAGGGTGTACATGCCGGTCTCACGCTCAGCCTTGAAGCGCGGCAGTTCGGCCCGCAAGGACTTGAACTGGGTCTGCGAGCGGGTGACCTGGGTTTCGTCGCCACGACCGGCATCACGCAGGCGCTGGTTGAGCTTCACGCTCTGCTCCTGCAAATCCAGCGACTCGCGGGCGATGTGGTATTCCTCGTTGGCCGAGCACACTTGGGTATAGGCCTTGACGACGTCTGCCACCAAGGTGATGCGCGCGGTATCGGCAGCAGCCTGCACCGCATCGGCATTGGCCTTGGCGGCCTCGGTGCCGCGCTTGAAGGTGCCCCACAGGTCGAACTGGTAAGAGGCACTGATAATGGCTTCACCAATGTTAGCCACCGGCACCTTCTCGGGCAGCAGGAATGCCTGGCCGGCCTCCTGCAAGCGCTGGGCGCCGAGTTTGACGCCACCGTTGAAGCCGCCTTGCGACTCGGCCACCTCGACCTGGGCGCGGGCCTTGGCGATGTTGGCCGCGGCTACGCGCAGCTCGGTATTGGCACTCAGGGCCTGGCGCACCAGCTCGTTCAGCCGTTGATCCTGATACAGCTGCCACCAGTCCTCGGGCACCGGCGCCGAGACCACGCTGTCGGCATCCTGGCGCAGCGGGCCATTGAGGTCGCTGCGTTGCACCGCCGCGTCCTTCGGCACCTCATAGTCGGGGCCGACCATCATGCAGGCCCCCAGCGACAGGCACAGGCTAGCCAGGATCAGCTGTTTCATGGGCGCTGGCCCTCGATGATCGACACCGTGGCGGTACGCCCGGCGATCATGCGGAAGTCCTCAGGCACTTCGTCAAAAGCGATGCGCACCGGAATACGCTGGGCCAGGCGCACCCAGCTGAACGCTGGGTTGACGTTGGGCAGCAGGTTGGCGCCGCTGCTGCGGTCGCGGTCTTCGATGCCGGCGGCAAAGCTCTGCACATGGCCGCGCAGGCGGGTGTTGTCGCCCATTACGCGGATATCCACGGCATCGCCGATGTGGATGCCGCCAAGCTTGGTTTCTTCGAAGTAGCCATCGACGTGGTACGAGGCACTGTCGACCACCGACAGCACCGGGCGGCCGGCGGTGACGAATTCGTGGTTACGCGGCGCACGGTCGTTCAGGTAGCCATCTACCGGGCTGCGTACCACCGAGCGGTCGAGGTTGAGCTGGGCGGTATCGACTGCCACCTGTGCCTCACTGACGGCCGAGCGGGCGCGGGCCTCGCGGGACTGGCTTTCCTCCAACTGCTCGGCAGCCACCAGGTTGCCCAGCTTGCGGTTGCGCTGTGCTTCGCGGGAGGCCTGGGCCAGGGTTTCCTGGCGCTCGCCGAGGGTGGCCTTGGCTTGGCGCAGGGCCAGGGTGAAGCGGTCCTGGTCGATGGTGAACAGCACGTCGCCGCGCTTGACGGTCTGGTTGTCGCGTACCTCGACCTTCTGGATCAGCCCGGACACGTCCGGGGCGATCTGGATCACGTCGGCGCGAATGTGACCGTCGCGGGTCCAGGGGGCAAACATGTAGTACACCACCATCTGCCACACGAGCACGGCGGCGAAGGTCACTACCAGCAAGGTCAGGACCACACGGCCCAGGGTCAGCAAAGGTTTTTTCATGGCAGCATCAGGTTTCGGCAAAAGTGGTCCACCGCGCCAAGCAGCACGGCATAAAGGGCAACGTTGAACAGCGCCCGGTGCCAGACCAGGCGGTAGAAATGCATACGCACCAGCACCGCGTGTACCCCGAGGAACAGCAGGTAGGTGCCAAACATCATCACCAGCAGCGTGGGCAGGAATACCCCGCTGATATCCAGTTCACCAATCACAGGGGTGCTCCGTCGAGGCCGGGGGGCAGTTGCGGTTGTTCGGCGGGTTCGAGCATCACTTCCACACCCGGCAGCAGCGCCAGGCGCAGGCCGCTCAGGGCATGCAGCAGGTGGGTGCGGGCATCGCCGCGCTCGTACAGCTCATCCAGGTTCAGCGCCAGCCGCGCACGTTCCATGTTGCGCAACAGCGCGGCCGGGGCATGCAGGCGCTCACCGGCACGCAGGCAGGCGGCGTAGTGCGCACCGACTTCCTCGATCACCGTGGTCAGCCGCTCACGGGCCTGCTGGCCAGCGCGTGGCAGATAAGCCAGCAGGTCGAGCAGGTTAAGCCCCACGCGCAGGTCGCGCAGGGCCACGCCGCTGTCCTGGCCGGTTTGCGACAGGCGTGGCAGGTGCTGCATCAGGCGGTCGAGCATCTGCACGCCGACCTGGCGGTGTTCGGCCAAGGTCGCCGGCTCGGTCATTTCGACGATGTCGCGCCAGGCGAAGCGGGTCATGCGCTTGGCCGCCAGCTCCACGCCGAACGGGCGCATCACAAGGGTCCAGATAAAGGCGAACAGCAGGCCAACCGGGCCGGCCAGGTTGGAGTTGAGGAAGGTGAAAAAGTCGGCGTCGTAAGCGCCCTGGATGCTGATGAAGGTCGAGGTGTTGACGATCGTCAGCAAGGTGCCCAGGTAGAAGCGCGGCTGCACGGTCAGGGTGCCGACGCAGATGAACGGCACGGCAAAGGCCAGCACCAGCATCGGGAAGTCGTGCAGGTTGGGCAGCACCAGGAACAGGTACAGGCTGGAGAAAATGACCGACATCAGCGTCCAGAAGAAGAACCGGTAGATCTGCGGCGCCGGGTCGTCCATGGCGGCAAAGAAGCTGCACGAGACGGCGGCGAGGATCACCGCACTGGCGCCGTCGTTCCAGCCCAGGCCAATCCAGAGGCCGCATGCAACGACGATTGCCAATACCGTGGAAGCGACTGAATACAGCATCAGGCCACGGTCGAAGAACGCCGTCAGGCGGCCCAGGCGCCAGTGACGATAGACCGCGCGCCAAGGCTTGGTATCATCGGTGCGCAGGGCGTGCTGCAGGGAGCAGCAGTCCTGCCACAGGTCAGCCCACTCGGTCAGGCGATACAAGGCGTTGGAAAGCAGTAGCTCGGCGCGTTGGTCGAGAGCGGCAGCGCCGGGCTGAAGGCGGTCGATCTGTTCGTGCAGCGCGGCCCAGCGCGCTACCGAAGCACTTTCGGCAGTGCCCTTGAGCCATTCGCGGGCCGCTTCAAGCACTGGCTGAAGCTGGGTGAACTGGGCTGGAGCGCGGCCTTCGAGGGCCACCAGGGCGTCGTCGAGGGCGTCAATCACCGGCAGCAGGTGAATCATCCGCCCGCGCAGTTCGCGGGCGTTCTTCAGCGTATGCGGGCCGGCGCCTTCGTGGCCGAGCTGGCCGATCATCAGCTCCAGCGAGTTGAAGGTGGCGACCATCGCCCCGCGCATGCCACCGACCTTGTCGGCGCTGACTTCGCGGGCCAGGTAGGTATCGCTGTAGCGGATCGCTTCGGTGAACCAGCTACCGGTGGCACCGACCACCACGGGGGCCAGCCGGCGCGGCCAGAAAATGGCGCCGACCACCGCCGCGCAGACAATGCCAAGGCAGATTTCCTGGGCACGGGAAGACGCCACGTCGAATACCGCCAGCGGGTTATCCACAACCGCCAGGGCGATCATCGGCAGGGTGTAGCCGGCCAGCATCAGCACGTAGTTGTTGGCCGTACGCAGGTTCAACGACAGGAACAGCAAGGTGCCAGTCCACAGGGCGATTGCGATGCTCAGCAGCAACGGCGATTGCACCAGCGGCGGCACCAGGAATATCGCCCCACCGGCACCCAGCAGCGTACCCACTGCGCGGTACAGCGCTTTGGAGCTGGTTGGGCCGACGAACGGGCTGGAGACGATGTATACCGTGGCCATCGCCCAATAGGGACGCGGCAACTGCATGAGCAGGGCGATATACAGCGCGATCATGGAGGCGCCGAAGGTTCGCACGCCGTAGAACCAGTCGCGGGCCGGAGGTACCGAACTGAAGAAGCCGTTCATGCGGCTGTGCCCGTGCTACCAAGGCCGGCCGCCTCGAAGGCGCGTAGCACGCGCAAGGCGGCTTCAAGGTCGGCTTGGTCGATGCCGTTCAACACGTCGCGGCGCAGACGCACCAGCTCGGCCTCGATGGCTTCGGCCAGGGCACGGCCTTCGGCAGTGAGGCTCAGGGCTTTGGCTCGGCGGTCCAGTGGGTCTTCGCTGCGGCACACCAGGCCGGCTTTGCACAGTTGGTCGAGCAAGCGCACCAGTGACGGGCTTTCCAGGCCGGCAGCCTGGGCCACCGCCACCTGGTGCACGCCGTCGCCCAGGCGCACGATCATCAGCAATGGCGCAGCGCAGGCTTCGGAGATGCCGTAACCGATCAGCGCGGTATGGCAGATGCGCCGCCAGTGGCGGGCGGCAACCACCATGCCGCTGCTGACTTGCAGGCGCAGGAGATCAAGGGACATGGAAGGAACCAAGGATATTCATAGTTTGCTAACTATCAATATACGCCTGTGCCTCCCCCTGTCGTCAACAGGGGGCGACGGATAGCCTGGGTTAAATGTTGTTCATTTTTCAGCCTGTACCGGCCTCTTCGCGGGCACGCCCGCTCCCACAGGTACTCCACAATTTCTGAGGCCTGTGGTTTTCCTGTGGGAGCGGGCGTGCCCGCGAAGAGGCCGGCACAGGCAACACAAAACTCAAGGCTGAATCTGGTCCTCCAGCTTCATGGTCAAGGCCAATGTGCTGCCCATCTGCACCGCCCGGTCCCGCCATGCCTGGTAACGCACCGCGTCACAGCTGCTGAAATGCACCGCCAGTTCCTCTGCCGCCTGCACCACCCCCGCCGCTGCCGCCAGTTCCAACCAGTACAGCGCGGCCTTGAGGTCAGCGTCCACGTACAAGCCATGCATCAACCGATAACCCACCTCGAAACGGCACCGAGCCTCACCGCGCTCAGCCCCGCGCATGAACCACTGGTAGGCCTGCACCAGGTCGACCTGCCAGTCCTGGTCGGCATCGCATACCTCCTCCTCATACAGGTCTCCCAATGCTGCCGCCGCGTGCAACATGCCCCGCTCGAAGGCTTGCCGGTAACACTCCGCCGCCTGCCTGTAGGAAGGGTCGATGCCTTTGCCAAAGTAGTGCTGTTGTCCAAGATTGAACCAGGCGGCGGCATTGCCTTGCAGGGCGGCCATGCGCAACAGGTGCCCAGCCAGCACGGTGTCGGCGCGCCAGTACTTGCCGTTGAGCCAGATCCAGCCGAGGTCATTCAGTGCTGCCACGCTGCCGTGCAGCGCCTGGCGGCGCAGGTCGGCATAAACCACCTGCAAGTCGCTGGCCTCATCCAGGCGGTTGACCAGCAGCGAGCGCTGGCTGGGCAAGCCCACGCCAGCAAACACGGGCAGCCGCCGCCCGGCGGGAGCAGGTGGAGCGATCACCCGCTCGGGCAGAAGGCGGGCAAGCAGCGAATGGATATTGCTGGCAGCAGACATGTTCATCCTCATTGAACGACGCACAACCCCAACCTTCGGCTGTGATGAGGCGTGATTTTGCGTGACGTCACGTCAAAACCTGTCGCGAACGATTCGGCACCAGGCAACCAAATGCGACTTCCTTGATCTGAGCAGGCTGTGGCCAATTGCCATGCCCCTCGCGTGCCGCCATCCTATTGCGGCAAGCCTAGACAAGGACGTTAACTTTTGCCGTTCGCCACTACCCGCGCCACCCTCAGCCGTCAGTGGGCGCTGCTACGCCAACTGCCCAGCCGCTCCCCGGGCATTACCAGCGCCGAGCTCGTGTGGGGCTTGCGTGACGTCGGCTTCAACGTCAGCAAGCGCACGGTCGAACGCGACCTGAACGAGCTATCGCTGATCTTCCCATTGGAGCGCAATGACAAGAGCATCCCGTTCGGCTGGCACTGGTCGGCGAGTGCCGTGGGCGAGATGCGCGGTAATTTCGACTTGTTGACGCACCTGCGTGGTGATGCATTGCAACCGGCGAAGGGTGAGGGCGTAGAGCTTGTGGCGCGGATCAGTGATGCTTTGGCACGGCAGCTGCGGGATGCGCCGTTGAGCAACGACATGCAGTTGACGGCGCTGGAGCATGGGCACCGGTTGCGGGCCACGGTGAGCGATGGCTGGCCGTTGCGCTGGTGGCTGTTGAGCCATGGCGATGGGGTGGTGGTGGAGCTGCCTGCGGGGTTGCGCGAGGAGATTGGCAGGATCCTTAGTAATGCTGCGGCCCAGTATCAGAATTTTTAGGCTTGAACCGGGAGGCGGTTTACAGACTGACGGGTTGACCCTGCCTACAGCCCCCATTCTCTATTCTCGCTGGGTCAACACACGTCCATAGACAACCTCTGATAACTGTCAAAACTGGTATTTTTACCAGTTGCTGAAAATACCGACTCTGCTCATGCTGAACCAGAGAGAAATTTGGTCGCACGGGGTTAGACACAATGAAACGCACTCAAGCCCGCAAATACTTCCATCAAAATCAAAAGCTCAATACAATATTGACGCAAAACGAGTCGTGGATAGCAATACGTGCCCACACCCAGCTAATTAGCGAATATTTGTTACATAAAGGGACGACACCGAACACACTCATTCCCTGCACTGATGCTAGCGCAAGTGTCATTACCGTGACTAATGGTGATACGCTGAGAATGCTAAGTTATACGCCTTATGGCAACCTTGACGACCACATTTTCGCCTGTGGCCGACTGCGATACAATGGAGAGATGCTAGAAAATCTTACGAATTGTTATTTGCTCGGAAATTATAGGCTATACAGTGCTCGGTTGATGCGTTTCTTCTCTGTAGACGCGTACAGTCCCTTTGCAGCTGGCGGTATCAATCCCTATGCCTATTGCAAGAATGACCCGATAAACCATGCAGATCCGAGCGGGCACGGTAGAGTTTCTAACGCTAACTCTCGCTCATCAAGTCCCACCAGAGATCTACTTAACCAGGTTGCTTCCAAGCTGAAGACACTTAAAAAAAATAATAAGGTTGCTCCCAATCGAAAGACACTTAAAGAAAATAATAAGATTGATTCACAAAGGGAAAACTTCAGTACAACCCCAGTTAACTTGCCATACGAAGGACTAAAACCTCAAGAACACCGAATCAATGCAAACAAGGCATTAATTAATTCAATCAAGAAAAGCAATCTACCAAACAAAAACAACGCAATTGATCTCGTAGTCGCGTCCACGTGGGCAATCGCAGACAAAAATGATTTAGGCACGACATACGTGACCGGCATCCACCCCAATAGCCTTTATGGGAAACACACAATTAAACTAGCAAATGAACTAAGCAGAGACTTATACCAGACCATCAAAAACAACATTGGCGATTATACTGTCACGCCAACGCCAAACCTCATTCGGCAGCCATGATGTTAAATTCGGCGCCGTAAGCTGTTAAATATCTGCGGCTGTACTATGCGGATCACGCTCCACCCACTCACTGCCTCAACGCACATCTAAAACCAGCCACATCTTGTTGCTCCGGAACTCCGGAACGAAGGGTGCCAGAGCGGCTGGAGGACGGTAATGGCTTGATTTAAGAGTGAGATGGATAAATGGAACCATCAACGCTGCATCCCCCACCGCCGCACGGTCAGTCGCTCCAGGGTATTGAACACCAGCCCTTCCACCAGCAAGCCGATCAGGATCACCACCGCCAACCCGGCAAACACCTTGTCGGTATAAAGCTCGTTGCGGTTCTGAAAGATGTACCAGCCCAGCCCGCCCTTGCCACTGCTGGCGCCGAACACCAGTTCGGCGGCGATCAGCGTGCGCCAGGCAAACGCCCAGCCGATCTTCAGCCCCGACAGAATCGACGGCAGGGCCGCCGGCACCAGGATGTGCAGCACCAACCTCAGCCCTTTCAGACCATAGTTGCGGCCCGCCATGCGCAGTGTTTCCGATACCCCGAGAAAGCCCGCATAGGTATTCAAGGCCAGTGCCCACAGCACCGAATGCACCAGCACGAAGATCAGGCTGTTGTCGCCCAGCCCGAACCACAGCAAGGCCAGTGGCAGCAGGGCAATGGCTGGCAACGGGTTGAACATGGAGGTCAACGTGCCCAGCAAGTCCCGCCCCAGTTGGGTCGACACCGCCAGGCTGGTCAGGCCGAAGGCCAGGACGATGCCCAGCGCATAGCCCTTGAGCAGGATCACCAGCGAAACCCCGACCTTGGCCGGTAGCTCACCGCTGATCAGGCCGTCCCACAGGGCTGCGGCGGTTTGCAGGAAGCTGGGCAACAGCAAGTCGTTGTCCTGATAACGGGCGACGGCCTCCCACAGCACGGCGATCACCAGCAGGATCACCGCCTTGCGCAGCCAGCCTTGCTGCCACAGGCGCTGGGCCAATGGCAATTGTCGTTCCAGCGGCACACTGAGCAAGGGCTGCAGCTGCACCTCGTATTCCTGGCGTACAGGTGTAGTGGTCATGGCTGTAGCTCCTGTCAGTAGGCGATGCGGATATCGTTGAAGCCAAGGTCGTCGGGCTGCTCCGGTACCTCTGCTTCATCGAACAGCAAACGGTGGATACGCCGGGCGCTGGCCTGGAAGTCGCTGCCACCCAGGCTGCCCAGGTCGTACTGATGGCTATGCACTTCGGCACGTACCCGTCCTGGGTGCGGCGACAGCAGCAAAATGCGGTTGCCGACCACCAGCGCCTCCTCGATGGAGTGGGTGACGAACAGCAGTGTGAAGCGCACCTCCTCCCACAACAGCAACAGTTCTTCCTGCATCTTGCGCCGTGTCAGCGCATCCAAAGCGGCGAACGGCTCATCCATCAGCAGGATCTTTGGTTGCGTGGCCAAGGCGCGGGCAATCGCCACGCGTGCCTTCATGCCACCCGACAAGGTGTGGGGATAGGCATCGGCAAAGGCGGCCAGGCCGACCTTCTCCAGGTAATGCAGTGCTCGCTCCTCAGCTTCGGTGCGCTTGAGCTGGCCAGACACCAGCAGCGGGAACATCACGTTCTGCTTGACCGTTTTCCACGGCGGCAACTGGTCGAACTCCTGGAACACCACGATTCGGTCGGGGCCTGGGCCGCGGACCTCCTGACCCTGCAGCAGAATCTGCCCCTCCTGCGGCTGAATGAAACCGGCCACGGCTTTAAGCAAAGTGGATTTGCCGCAACCGGAGGGGCCGAGCAGCACAAAACGGTCGGCACGGTCGACTTCGAAGCTGACCTGGTGGGTGGCCCGTACCACGCGTTGCGCGGTACGGTACTCGAGGCTGAGGTTGTCCACCTTGAGCAAAGGCGGCGCTGCGACACGGCTCAGGTTGCTGGCCGTGTGGCCTGGCAATGGGGCGGTCATGATCGGTCAGCTCCCCTGCAACGGGCGTTCATCCTGGAAGAAGTAGTCCTTCCACGATTCCGGCTTGTGCTTGATGGCGCCTACCCGGTAGAGAAAATCGGCCAGTTTGTAGGTGTTCTTTGGTGTGACGGTGAATTCGTACTGCGGGTTGTCGATCAGCTTGATCAGTGCGTCGCGGTCGATCTTGGCCTTGGTCACGCGGATGTAGGTATCGGCGGCGGCCGCCTTGTCTTTCTGGGCAAAGTCTGCGGCTTCGGCCAGGGCGTCGACGAAAGCCTTGTAGGTTTTAGGGTTGTCCTTGCGGAATTTCTCGGTGGCAAACAGCAAGGTCGGCGAGTTGGGGCCGAGCAGATCGTAGCTGTTGAGCACCACGTGCACGTCCTTGTTGGCCAGTACCTGATCCTGGAACGGCGGGTTGGAGAAGTGCCCGTTCAGCTCGGTGCCGCCAGCCAGCAACGCCGCGGTGGCGTCCGGGTGCGGAACAGCCAGGGTGTACTTGTCGAGACGGTTGTACTCCTTGTCGCCCCACTGCTGGGCGGCGGCGTATTGCAGGAACCGCGACTGCACCGAAACGCCTACCGCCGGCACGGCGATGCGGTCTTTGTCGGTGATGTCGGCGATGGTCTTCACGTTGGGGTTGCTGCTGACCAGGTAGTACGGGAAGTTGCCCAGCGAGGCCACGGCCTTCACGTTCTGCCGGCCCTTGGTGCGGTCCCACACGGTCAGCAGCGGGCCGACACCAGCGCCGGCGATGTCCACCGATCCGGACAGCAGTGCGTCGTTGATGGCCGAACCACCCGACAGCTGCGCCCAGTCGACTTCGATGTCGATGCCCTGCTCCTTGCCGTGTTTTTCGATCAGGTGCTGGTCACGCACCACGTTCAGCAGCAGGTAAACGATGCCGAACTGCTCGGCGATACGAATCTTGCCTTCGGCCTGGGCCACGGCGGGGGTGACCAGGCTGCCTAGACCCAAGCTTGCGCCCAGGGCGATACTTGCCGCCAGGCGGCTGATGGATTTGCGCATGATGTTTTCCTCAGTCGTCAGAACGGGGCATCGCCCTGGATGGTGGTGCGGTACAGTTTGCGCCGCAGGTGCGCGGGGCAGCCGGCGGCCAGGTGGATCAGCGAGCGGTTGTCCCAGAACACCAGATCGTGGGGCTGCCATTGGTGGCGGTAGATGTTCTGCTCCAGCACACTCAGGGCGTACAGCTGTTGCAACACGTCGCGGCTTTCGTCGTCGGGCAGGCCGACGATGCGGGTGGTGAAGCCTTCACTGACGAACAGCGCTTTGCGGCCGTTTTCCGGGTGGGTGCGGACCACCGGGTGGATGACTTCCTTTACCTGCGCCAGTTGCTCTGCCGTCAGGGTCGGGCGCCAGTTACCTTCGAATTTGGTCTCGGCGTAGCGGGCGGTGTAGGAGTGAGCGGCACCGCGGCCTTCGACGACTTTGCGCAAGGCATCAGGTACGGCATCCCAGGCTTTGTGCATATCGGCGAACAGGGTGTCGCCGCCTTCGCTGGGTAGCTCCTGGGCATGCAGCATGGAACCAAGGCTGGGCAGCTCCTTGTACGAAAGGTCCGAATGCCAGAACTTGCCGGCATCACCCAGGCCTATGTTCTGGCCGTTCTCGATGATGTTGGAGACGATCAGGATCTCGGGGTGCCCGGTAAGCAGGAACTGCTTGAGCACATGGATCTGCAATTCACCGAAGCGGCGGCTGAAGGCGATTTGCTGTTCCGGGCTGATGCGCTGGTCGCGGAACACCAGCACATGGTGGTCGAGGTGGGCGCGATGGATACGGGTGAAATCCTCGGCGTTGACCGGTTTGGCCAGGTCCAGGCCGATGATCTCGGCGCCTACGGCCCCAGAGATCGGGCGGATTTCAAACACTTGCGGCTGGGCGCTGTCGATGGTCGACAAGGCGTTCGAGGCGGCTGACATTATTCACTCCCACGCAGTGCGCGACTTCAATGGCGCGCAACGATCAGAAACGCACGGGGTTTTCCCGTGTGGGTTCAAGTCGTGCGGCGCATCGATTGGTCGACGGGTACGCAGTGGGAGTGACTATAAAGTCATAAGAGAAATATTTTAAATACCCTTAAAGAATAACCATAGCACCGAGGCTGGGCTGAGCGTTACTCAGATCAGCCCGCCCTGCTCTTCTTCATCGATCAGGTTGTTCAGGCTGCTGAGCGCCTTGCGCGCAGTGGAGCGGTTGAGCAGCTTGGCCTGGGCACCTGGGGGCAGGTCGGTGATCTTGAATACACCCTTGGCGGTCAGCACGTCGATCAGGTCTTCAAGTACGCGGATCATGTCCAGATCGCTTTGCTTGAGCTGGTTGAGGCTGTTTTCCACGACGTCATCGGCAAACCATTCCTGGACGTCGGCATGGTCAGCGGGGAGCATTTCGGTGAACTGGTCAAAAGCGGCTGCTTCTACCCGCAGCAACTGGCCGGCGGCGTCGCGTTGCACGTAGAACATGGCGGTGTCCCTCGTCACGTTGGTTCCTTGTTGGTAGACAGCAGCATAGGCAAAGATCGCCGGGCACGCAGGCCTGGCGCCAGAGTATGCGCTGTCGGAAGATGGCAGGAAAGAGCCGGTGTGCTTACCGCCTGGCTGACGCGCTCCTACAGGGGACCGCGTCAGTCGGGCAAAGGCCGCGCCTGTCAGGCACGGCCCACTCGCACATCAGCTGTCTTTGTTGTGGATGATGATGGTCGGGTCAGCACCGCTGATCAACGAGTTGATCGTGGTGTTGGACCAGTTCACCCCTTCCAGCTTGATAGTCACGTCGGCGTTGGCGACACCACCTTCGGCGTTCAGCTTGCCTTCGCTGCTGACTTGCAGCGTAGTCGTGCCTTCCACCGTGGTGAGCTTCAGGTAGTTGTCGATGGTGCTGCCCTTCTCGCCCTGGAGCAGGTCCTTCAGGTCGATGCGGTCGCCTTCGGCCACTTTGAAGTCCTTGATCACGTCGTTGCCGTAGTCGCCAGCCTTCCAGACGAAGGTGTCGGCACCGCTGCCACCGATCAGGATGTCGTTACCCAGGCCACCGATCAGGGTGTCCTTGCCGCTACCGCCCAGCAGGATGTCGTTACCTTTGCCGCCATCAAGCGTGTCATTACCACCTTGGCCGAAGAGGATATCGTTGCCATTGCCACCCAGCAGGGTGTCATTGCCATCGTTGGTACCCGAAATATCGAACTCGGTGTAGTGCTCGGTGATGTACTGGTGCATGGCCCTGCCGTCCACCTGGCTGGCATCAACTCCAGTCTGCTTGGCCACGTAGCTCTGTAGCGCTTCCACCCCATTGCCTGCAATCGACGGGAACTGGATCAGGTCACCGAACACGATGTCGTTGCCGTCACCGGCATTCACGGTGTCGCTACCCGGCAGGGTTGCTTCGGTGTGGCCGAGGATGGCGTCAGCCAGGTTGCTCGCGTCGATGTTGGTCTGTGGCTTGCCATCAGAGTCATACGGCTTCAGGTCGCTCGTGTCCACGCCGCTACCAATGCCGATGGCCTCGATGGTCGGCGACAACGCCTTGAGCACTGCAAACGCGCTCTTCGAGTTGCTGATGGTATCCGAGTCGGACCAGCTGCCCTGGCCAGCCAGGCTCGACAGCTCGTAGGTGCCATCGCCCTGGGCGTGCAAGGTACCGCTGAGCGACGAGTAGTAGCTGCCGTTCTTGTACAGGTTCAGGTTACCGCTGCTGTCGATGGTCAGGCGGTTGCTGCCGTCCAGATTGACGTTGACCACCTGGCCGAGCTTGTAGTTGATCGACGTCAGGTAGGCGTCCATCGTCAAGTTGGTCTTGTTGCCGCTGTAGCTGATCAGCGTCGGGTTGGTGCGCTCGCCAGTCTGGTAGTAGGTCGGCTGGCCGTCGGTGATGAAGAAGGTCTGGTTGGTCGCCGAAACGCCAGCATCCTTCAACGCCTGGAACCAGTTGGCCGTGGTCTTGAAGGCATCCTCATAGTTGGTACCACCGTTGGCGGTCATCGCAGCCAAGGCGTTTTTCAGGGTTTGCAGGGCACCGCTATCGGCCAGATTGACCGATACCGTTGTCTTGACCTGGGTGGCAAAGTCCACCAGCAAGATGTTCACCGTGCCGGAGTTGGAGCCTTTGACACTGTTGGCCAAGGTGGTGAAGACCGATTGCAGGGCCTTCTGCGCCGCATCCACCGAGTCTTTCATACTGCCCGAGGTGTCGACGATGAACGCAAGGTTGTAGTTCTGCCCCGGTGTCACGTGCAGGCCGCTGATGTCGGCAACGATGATTTCGCTGGCACCGGTGCCAGTGAATGTGTCGCTGTCGGTGGTCAGGTTGGTGGCCGTGTAGGTGTCCGGATAAACCGTGACCTTGATGGTCCCTTCGCTGACGGCAGTGCTGCCGCCCACGCTCTCTGTGGAGGTCGAGGTGACCTTCACATCGAACTGGCCCTGGTAATAGGCCGGTGGCTTGATGGTAAGGCTACCCAGGTTCCAGCCAGTGACATCAGCCGCCGTAGCGCCGACCGTAAGGGTATGCCCGGCACCGTCGCTGAGCACCGAGCCTGCCGGAATACCGGTCAGTTTCACGCTCAGGCTCTCGGAGCCGTCGGTATCAGTAAGTGCAGTCGAGATACCGACCAGTTTCACCGATCCACCTTCCGGCCCTTCGTTCAGTTTGTAACCGTCGTAGTAGCTCTGGCCATTCACGGTGTGCAGATCGGACACGCTCAGGCCGGCGTTGGCCATCTCGGTCACGTTCTGGTACATCTTGATGTTCGAGCTGCTCAGGTCGGTGACCGCACCCGAGCCTACCTGGATGTTCAGGTCATAGCTGCCAGGGCCGGACTGGTTGGCGTGGTAGACCTCGATCGGGTAGTAGCCGCTGGTAGTCGGGGTGAAGCTGCCCGAAACCTGGCCGCCAGCGCCCCACGTGGCCGTAACCACGGTCTTGCCGCCAATGGTGACCACGAAGCTGTCGTCGGCAGTACCGCTGAAGGTGTAGGTCTTGCCGGCTTCCAGGTAGATCAGGCCAGAGGTTTTCGAACCTGTGCCAGCGGTTACGCTGCCATCGGACTGCACATTGGTGGTGGTAGCGCTGGAGGCAGCGTTGCCAGAGTTGGCAAAGACTGTTTTGAGCGCATCACCGGTGATGCCGTTGCCATCGGTCCCCAAGCTTTTGAGGGTAGTCCAGACTTCCTTGGTCAGGCCTTTGGACGCGACATCGGCGCTGCCGAAGCTCAGGGTCGGTTTGTCGGCAACCGGGCTGATGTCGACCTTCATGGTCACTTCGCTACCCAGGTTGGTACCATCGTTCGGCTTGTACTTGAACTGCGCGTAGTCGGCCTGCTTGTTGCCCACACCGGTACCACCGTAGCCGTCCGCACCCGACTGGTTGAGGGCCGGCACGAACTTCAGGTTCTTGGCCGTGATGTCAGCCTGGCTAATCACCTGGCCTGCGGTCACATTCACCCACGCCGTACCATTGAAGAACTGCAGGGTGCCAGCGGCCGGAAGCGAAGAAATGGTCACCGACAGGCCCGTGTTGCCATCAGGATCCGTGACCTTGAAATCGCTCCAGGCAAACACATAGTCGGTGTCTTCCACACCAAACACCGCACCGCCAGGCGAATCCGGCAGGTTGTCGTTGTCGAGGATCGACGTGGTCACGCTCGACTTGGTGCTGTCGACCTGCAGGTTCTCGAAGGTGCCACCGGTGGCGGTCTCGATCTTCACGGTGAAGTTCTCGGTACCTTCGACCAGTTTGTCGTCGATGGTAGCGATGTTGAACGTGGTACCGGTGCTGTTGGCCGGGATCTTCACGGTGGTGACACCGGTGAAGTCCTCACCATTCTTGGCGGTGCCGCTGTAGCTGAGCGTGATGGTGACTTCGGACTTGGACGCGTTGCTCAGGGTCAGTGTGTACTGGCCGGTTTCGCCCTCGGTGAGCGAAGTGGTGCCGGTGATGCCGACCGTGGTGACATCGCCTTGGTTGCCTGGGCCCGAGGTACCCACACCGGCTTCGTCCTTGACGATAGTGTTGACCGAGGCTTTATCCAGGGTCAGCTGCTCGAACTTGCTCGCACCGGCACCGCCCACCGATTGCAGGCTGTTGGTGACGGTGGTCTGACCGATGTATGGGTTATCCGGCGCAGCAACCGTTACCGAACCGGTGGTAGCGTTGGCTGCCACGTTGATCACAGTCTTGTCGGCCAGGGTGAAGGTCAGTGCACCGTGGTTGTTGATCGGCAAGCCATCCGGGCCGGTCAGGGTCACGGTGTAGGTGATCGTGCCACCCTCGGTCGCTTCGGCAGACGCGGTCAGCTTGGCCACGACTTCGGTCGGGGTATCCTTGATTTCGACAGTGGCCGAAGGCTTGGTTACCACCAGGTTCTCGAACTGGCGACCATCCGGCACGCTGGTGCCGGTGATGCTGACGGTCAGGTTGCCGCC